>JBDNRM010000128.1:0-12305 GCA_047718615.1 Bacillus sp. (in: firmicutes)
GCATATAAAGGATCTAAATAATAATATAATAAGCTACCCTGAAAAAAGGCTTTGGCGCTCCCGGTAATTCCGCTTTTTGATTTTTTAAAAGTTGAAATTATGAAATTGACTCTAATCATAAAATAAAAAAGAGATAATTATAAAAAAATAATTGACAATGATAATCGTTATCACTTATAGTTCTAAATATAAATGAAATTAATTCTCAATTAATGAGGTGTTTTTATGAAAGTGTTAATTGGTTTTGCTAGTATGTCAGGAAATACAGAAGAAATAATGGTAATCATCAAAACTACATTAGAAGGAAAAGAATGCACTGTAGACTCAATGGAAATAGATACAATCGAGGCTGCGTCCTTAGGTCAATATGACTTAATTTTATTAGGTAGTTATACATGGGGAGATGGAGATTTACCTTATGAGGTAGAAGATTTTTATGATGAATTGGATGCAGTAACTTTTCCAGGTATTCCTGCTGCTTGTTTTGGTTCTGGTGATACGGATTATCCGGAGTATTGCAAGGCAGTTGAACTGCTTGCTGAAAAGTTAAAGGAGAGAGGACTAGATGTTTTTGAGCAATTGTTAAAGGTAGAACTCAGTCCAGATACAGAGGAAGAAGTGGCAGCATGTGAACAATTTGCTAGCTCCTTATATGAATGGGCAAAGATGAAGGAAATATCTAATGTTCAATAAAGGTGCTACTGCAGTTGTTTGTACGTCGCCGCATTGTTTTTTTCTATCCATTAGGGAGGAAGGTATTTATTCCTTTATAAATGGAGTATGGAAATTTGAATACCCTCTTTCCTTTTCTATTTTTCACTTTCGTATAATTGGAGACTACCTTTTTGGTGTTGGAGACAATGGGAAAATCATTCGATATAATCTTAAAAAACAAATATGGACTGAAGCGACTTTTCCGACTGTTCAAAGGTTATGGGATATAGCAGGCAATAATCATGGGCTAATTGTTACCCACTCAGGATCTCAACTTTTATTTTCTGAAAATTTCGGCAAAAACTGGATAGTTATTAAGCCATTTAAAAAGCTACAGTCCAAACCTATTATTCGTTCCTTATCTATTTTTGAGAATGCTATTTATATAGGAACACAAATACATAAAGAATGTGGAGGATTGTGGAAATATTGCTTGTTAACGAAGACATTAACAAGAATAAAAGAAGAACAATCAATGATGATTTCTGCTATTTATGTGGATAAAGAAATAATGTGTATTGCAAAAGGGGCATGCTCCTCTAACAACGGTTGTATAGAAGTTTATATGAACAGAAATAATCAATTGATACAATGGAAAAACCTGCATTCACCAATGAAAGAGAATGCCTTTTTAGATATCTTTTTTTCGAAAGGGAATTTATATGTATGCTCCAGCAAAGGAGTTAATGGCTACTCAACTATATATTATTGCGATGTTAGGAAAGAAGAATTAATTCCAATGGAAACAATTCGCGGTCATTGTTACCGAGCAGCTTATGCTTATGACGAATTAATGCTTGCAGGGGCGGAGGAAAGTAAATGGATAGCATTAAAAACAAAGACAGAACAAAAAATTCATTAGTTAGGAAGGAGAAGTTTTTGTGAAAATAGGAGTTTTTTATGCAACAATGTCTGGCAATACAGAGGCTATTGCTGATTGTATAGCAGAGTGTTTAGTAAAGAGTGGTTTTACACCGGTATTAAAAGAAATCCCAGATATAAATCATGTTGAGGAATTAAAGGAATATGATCTTATTTTTTTAGGCATGTACACATGGGGGGATGGTGATTTCCCAGATGAATGTTTAGATTTTGTGGAGGAGATGGGAGAAACACAGTGGGATAATACTTTTGCTTTATTTGGTTCAGGTGATACAAGCTATGATGATTTCTGCGGAGCATTGGATCGATTAAAGCCAGTTTTAACAAGCAAGGGGGCAACTATTGCGACAAATCTACTTAGAATTGAAATGGCTCCAGACAAAGAAGAGGAAGAAGAAATAGCTACTTTTGTAAAAGAAGCATTGGATGCTGCTAGTATTAGAGGGAATGAGATTCAGTCAGCCAAAACAGTATAACATTTGTTTTCCTTTCTCCTCCAAGGCGAAAGGTTTTTCTTTTTTCCTTAAAGGCTATTTATATAGTAAATACAAAATATAGAGAGAAAAGAGGAAGTTATATGGCTGGTAAAGTAGAATTAGTTGTGGACGCAAAGGCAATTATAGGTGAAGGGCCTTGTTGGGATCACAGAACAGGTACCCTCCACTGGGTAGATATAGAAGGGAAAAAAGTATTTTTCTTCGATCCTGTAAATGGAGAGAATAGACAAGTTGAATTTGAACAACAGATTACGGCAATCGTACCGTGCGTTAAACCAGGGGAAGCGATACTGGCAACAGATAAAGGCTTCTGCTATTTAGATTTGGAAACAGGGGATGTGGAGAATATAGTTGATCCAGAATGGCATTTGCCTGAAAATCGTTTTAATGATGGCAAGTGCGATGCGAATGGGCGGTTTTGGGCCGGTTCCATGAATTTAAATGATAAAGATGGTGAAGGTGCATTGTATTGTTTAGATGGGGATGGAACCCTAACGAAAAAATTGGACAGAGTAAGCATCTCCAATGGTTTAGCCTGGTCTCCTGATAATAATTATATGTATCATATTGACACACCTATGAAGAAAGTAGTTCGTTATAGATATCATTTAGATACAGGAGAAATAGGAACAGCAGTTGAAGTAATTAATTTTACAGAAGAAGTAGGATTTCCTGATGGGATGACGATTGATGCAGAGGGCATGCTGTGGATTGCCCATTGGGGAGGTTCCAAAGTTTCAAGATGGGATCCTAATTTAGGGATGAAGTTAAAAGAAATAAACCTCCCAGTATTAAATGCAACTTCCTGCACATTTGGAGGGGATGGTTTAGATGAGTTGTATATTACAACAGCAAGGTCGGGCATGGATGAAGAACAAGTAGAAAAGTATCCGCTCTCTGGAGGATTGTTTAAAGTGAAGACAGGAGTAAAAGGAATAAAAACAGCTTTTTATGGTGGACATAGATAAGAAAGACAAGTAGGAAGAGAGCATGACAATCAGCCTGTCATTCCCTTATTTAAATAAACCATCCAATTGATAACGAATAATTGGATGGTTTATTGACAGTGAGAAGATGCTATAGTCTTTAATTACTTGATACTTTTTCTTGTTCGCCTTGAAAAACAGCAAGCTTGTCAACAAGTTTTTGGCTGTTTGCATCAAGACCGTGGATAAAAACAGTATTTTGGTTTTCTTGGTATTTCTGTATTACTTTGTCAAGAGCGCCGACTGCGGAATCATCCCAAACACGGGCTTTGGAAAAATCAATTTTAATCGTGTTGTTTTCAACGTGAAAGTTAAAGGAAGAAATAAAATCTTCTGTAGATGCAAAAAAGAGCTGTCCTTCTACGATATATATGTGATTATTTTGGTTTTTTACTTTAACTTTAGAGATTTTTGCAACAAAAAATATAGCACTTAAAATGACCCCTGCAATAACCCCTTTTGATAAATCATTTGTTGCCACGATAATACAAACTGTTAGGAGCATAACAGTGATATCTGTTTTTGGCGCCTTTTTTAAATAAGAAAAAGTGGACCAGTCGAAGGTGCTGATAGAAACGACAATCATAATTCCGGCGAGAACAGGCATTGGAATTTTAGCGACTAATTCTCCTAGTAAAAGAATTAAAATTAGTAAAAATACCCCAGAAACAAAGGTAGAGAGTCTTGTGCGTCCTCCAGATTTTAAATTGATAGCTGTTTGGCCGATCATGGCACATCCGGCCATACCACCAAAGAAACCAGTAATAATATTAGCAATTCCTTGTCCCCGAGCCTCTTTGTTTTTATTGCTGCCAGTTCCTGTGGCATCATCCACAATTGTTGCAGTTAAAAGAGATTCTAATAAACCAACTAAAGCAAGTGCAAGAGAGTATGGAAAGATAATCGCTAGTGTTTCAAGTGAAAAAGGAATGTCCGGAATCAAAAAAGATGGCAATGTTTTCGTGATGGCACCTAGATCTCCTACCGTACCAATCTGAACATTACCAAAGAGGCTTGCTGCTGTTAAGATAATAATGGCAATTAATGGAGCGGGAATGCTTTTTATAAATCTTGGTAAAATATAGACAATTAGTAAAGTAATAATAACGAATAAGTAGGTAGTATTGGAAATGTTCCAAAAATTAGGGATTTGTGCTATAAATATTAATATTGCCAATGCATTTACAAACCCCATCATGACTGCACGTGGGATAAACTTCATTAGATTAGCGATTTTGCATACACCAAAAACCACTTGAATCATTCCGGTTAGTATGGTTGCAGCAAACAAATAATCTAAACCATGCTCTCTGACTAAAGGACCCATAACTAAAGCCATTGACCCAGCAGCTGCAGAAATCATAGCAGGTCTTCCTCCGGCAAATGAAATGATAATAGCAATACAAATAGATGTATACAATCCAATGATTGGTTCCACTCCCGCAATAATAGAGAAGGCAATCACTTCTGGCATTAATGCCAGCGACACGACCATACCTGAGAGTATATCTGCACGCGTGTTGGAAAACCAATCTTTTTTAATCTTTGCTAACAATTTTTTTCACCTCATAAAAAAGTATTGTAGGTTTTTCTCCTACATCAGTAACGTCCAATGAATATTAAAAAAGTTTATCATGAATCTTTCTAAAAAGGAATTTTTTTTGGCACGGAGAAATTAACTATTTAAACTAAACAGAGGACACCTCTGAAAGATAGGAGGAAAATATATGCGAAAAGTAGAAGTAGTGGAATACAAAAAAGACTGGAAGAGGCTTTTTAAGGAAGAAAGTAATAAGCTGAAGAGAATATTCGGTAAACAGTTATTGACTATTCATCATATTGGGAGCACCTCTGTTCCAGGGTTAAAAGCAAAACCAATCATTGATATAATGCCGATTGTAAAAGATATCAACAGAGTAGCAGCGTTTAATCACGAGATGACAGCAATCGGTTATGAAGCAAAAGGAGAAAATGGAATACCGGGACGTGCGCTTTTTCAAAAGGGTGGAGAGTGTCGTACACATCATGTCCATGTATATGAAGATGGAAGCAAAGAGATTAAAAGACATTTAGCTTTTCGGGATTATTTGCAGACACACCGTGATGATGCATCTCGTTACGGCCTTTTAAAAGAAGAGCTTGCTTTAGCCTTTCCTTATAATATAGATGCATATATGTGTGGGAAGCATGATATGGCAGCTGAAATGGAAAGAAAAGCACTATTATGGTATGAAAATAACAAAACAAGCAAAAATCGGTGTAGATAGAAAGATTTATAATAGTTGGTTAGAGTAGCCACCCGGAATAAAAATAGTGAGCTCTAATGAAATAGGAAATAACGTCCTCTTTTTTGAATAGGATAAGAAAAAATACCATTAAAGGGATGTTTAATAGTCAAGATATCGACTATCAAACATCCCAGTGATCACATTAATTAAAAACGCTTTATTTCTTTATACTTTGTAAATCTACGTTTCCCTTTGTAAAAATACTGATAATCCAACCAAGCAAAAGTCCTGCTAAGCTTGGCAGTACCCAACCAAGACCTTCACTATATAAAGGCAAGTTTTGGTTTAAAAAGGATACAACTGGATCGATAAACGATAACGCTTTTGTTTCCAGTTTAACAGCTGCTGCGCTCAACCCATCAATAATACTCATCACAGCTGTAAACAATGTTGTTATAACATAGACGACACGGCGATGATTAAATAATGGAGATAAAAATGCAAGAAACATTAATGTAATGGCAAGCGGATATAACATTACTAATACAGGTACTGCCAATTTAATCATATTTGTTAATCCGACGTTGGCAACTATACCTGAAAAGATACAGAATAGGATAACAAATATTTGATAGGAGATCCGCGGAAATAACTGATGAAAGTATTCTGCACAAGCAGTTGTTAAGCCGATGCCTGTTTTTAAACAAGCAAGAATAACAATAATGGCAAGCATAATGCTTCCAAAAGATCCAAAATAATGATCAGACAAGTGGGAAAATACTTGCCCTCCATTTTCTAATAAACCGAATGTTCCTGTTGTCGTTGCTCCTATATAAGCAACACTTGTATAAATAACACCCATAAGCAGAACACCTATCAACCCGGCTTTAGAAGTAGCTGCGACAATTTGTGCAGGTTTAGTAACTCCATAACCTTTTACTGCTTGGACAACAATAATCCCAAAGACAAGTGAAGCAAGAGCGTCCATCGTATTGTAGCCCTCGGTGAATCCTTTAAAGAAGGCTTGCTCGGCATAAACACCCTGTGGTTCGCCTAGTGTACCGACTGGATGAATGAATGCAGTTACGATAAGAGTACTAAGAAACACTAAGAAGATAGGGGTTAAAACTTTTCCTACCCATACAATGATTTTTGCTGGATTTAATGAAAACCATAATACCGCTAAAAAATATAATGTAGTAAAAATAGCTAATCCCATTTTTTGATGAGATGGGTCAAGAAAAGGAGAGATTCCTATTTCATAAGAAACAGTGCCTGTTCTCGGCAAGGCAAAAAAAGGACCAATGGTTAGATATAGAGCCATAGTAAAAATGACACCATACACAGGATGAACACGACTTGCTAAATCTTGTAATTTACTGCTTCCTGAAATCCCCATTGCTAAAATACCTAAAAAAGGCAATCCAATTCCAGTAACTAAAAACCCTATTAGCGCAATCCAAAGATGAGTTCCTGATTCTTGTCCTAATTGAGCAGGGAAAATTAAGTTTCCCGCACCAAAAAATAAGCCGAACAACATAGTTCCAATAACTAAGTAAGATGAAAATGATAATTTCTGTTGCAAATGGTATGACCTCCTTAAATAATTGATTATGTTCACATACGCATGAAGTAAAATGACAATATTTTTAATAGAAATTTTAAATAAAAAACGTTTCCCCTCCATTAAAGGAAAAAACGTTTTTATAGTTGTGTTGATTGTACAGAACATTTTTTTATGGTGAAAAGGGTGTAATCTACGCTTTAATGTAAGGTATTGAATCGTATCATTCCAACGTATGTCTGTTTTTCTTTGTATGTGATTAGGAGAAATAGTAACAAGGATAAAAGCTTTGGTCAATTTAAAAGTTTATTATGTTTTTTCGTACTTTTCTGTCGATATTTAAGCAGGCACTCACGCAACTAAATTTGCATTGGGCGCATGAAAAGAAGTAGTTTCCATATTGTTTTATAGAAAGCAGTCAGAATACACGGAGACTCCTATGGGATTAATGGGAAAGGCGAGATTCCACATGAGTTTTGGCTCCAAGGAGGCTCGTAGATGAGTCCCATGAAAAGCGAAGTGTATTTTGGCTGCGGACTCATTGAGCGTGTAAGGACCTTTTTTTTTAGAATAGACTTTCATATATTTTGACAGTGGAAAGTGATAAGATAATAATTAATAAGTTGCCATAATACATGTAGCCTGCATGATAGGTTTTCTGTTCAAGGGAGCGAATCATATGCCATATTTATTTTTACTTGTAACAAGTTTATTGTTTGGGGGGAATTTTGTACTTGGAAAGTCCCTTGTTGGCCATGCATCGCCAATGACGCTGACGAATTTAAGGTGGATTATTGCAGTTGTATGTCTTTTTCCATTGGTTTTGTGGAAAGAAAAAAAATTATTGCCGCCAAAAGGAACCGTTTTTCCTTTGTTTTTAATGGGATTAACAGGTGTTGTTATTTTTAATTTATTACAGTTTGTAGCATTACATAAAACATCTGCAACAAATGTTGGCTTAATCTCCACATTAAATACCATAACGATTGCTGTTTGTTCCTATTTATTTTTAAAAGAAAAAATAAATAAGCTTCAAATAGCTGCTATGATTCTGTCTTTTTTAGGTGTAGTTTTAGTGCTGACTAGAGGAAATATGCAGTTATTACTAACATTACAATTAAATACGGGAGATCTGTTTATGATCTTCGCTGTATGCATTTGGGGAATTTATTCTGTATGCAGCAAATGGGCAATGGGAAAAAAACTTAGCCCATTACTATCTACCTTTTATTCCGGCTTATTTGGTGTACTCGTTCTTCTTCCGTTTAATTGGAACACCTTTACTGTAAAGAATATAAACGCTTCCTTTATTCAAGCAATCTTGGCTACAGGTATCTCAACGGTTATATGCATGGTTCTTTGGAATATCGGCGTACAGAAAATTGGTGCTACAACGAGCGGGCTTTTTTTGAATTTTAACCCGATATTTACTGCTATTCTTGCATATATATTTTTAGGAGAGAAAATGACTTGGATGCAAGCAATCGGAAGTATCGTGGTAATTGCAGGCTGTTATTTATTTTCCTATTTTAAAAAAAATACATTTCGGAAAAAAAGAGAAAATAATCCACTGCATATGTAGCAGAAAAAAATAAATACATGATACTTGAAGCAGTGAACATTCCGTTTCCTGCTTTTATTGTGTAATTTGATTGATCGAAAAAAATTCTCCATCTATATTCAGTCTTGCAACTTCCTGACCTTTTACTCGTCTAATCATAAATATAGGTGGAGGGGATTTATACAGATGAATAAATATTTACATGGAGTTTTATCTATTGTATTGGCTTTATTTCTAGCTGGTTGTGAAGAGAAAAAGCAGGATGGAGAAGAGTCAAGCTATGGGGAGTTAGAATCAACCAAAAGTACAAATGATTACGTTCTATCACTAAAGGTAGATAAAGATACTTATAGAAGCAAGCAGGAAATAGAACTGGAAATATGTTATCAAAAGGGAGAAGGAGTAACATTCGGCATGCCGTACGAACTAGAAAAAAACGAGAATGGGGTATGGAGAAAAATTCCGTTTCAATCCAGTGCGGCCTTTATTGAAATAGCCATCATCTTAAAAGCGAATGAATGTTATAAGCAAAAAGTAGATCTTGATACGTTTGATTATGATTTTACAAATGGAAAATACCGTATTATAAAGACATTTACAGTTGATGGAAAAGCGGTTGATCTTGCAAAAGAATTTAATTTCTCCATAGAATAATTACAGCACATCGACAATAAAATGGAACAGAGACAATCTTTACATCCAGACCATACAGGGTTTTGTAAATGTGTAATTAACAAAATTCTCTTGTTATGGTATGATCTAACTTTAAAGGAGGAGTTAAGATTTGCGTATTTCAGAAATAAAAAGAGAAGCTAGATTACATTTAAGCGGTAATTGGGGAAAAGGGGTATTATTAACTTTTATTGTTTTTTTAATAAATGCTATTTTGCCAATGATAGTAGAGGTACCGCTAAGTGGAGGATTTTCCAATTGGATTTTACAAGATGAAACCCCAATAGGAGCTAGTTTTGCTAGTTGGATAATCAGTCTTATCCTAATGCCATTAAGCATAGCAGTAACTTGGTTTTATTTAGCTGTAGTTAGAGAAGAACTTCCAAAAATAGAGAATGTATTTATCATCTATACAGATATAAAAAAAGCCTTAAAGTTGATATGGGCATCAATCTTACAAGGAATATTTTTATTCTTATGGTTATTATTATTCATTATTCCTGCAATTATAAAAGGTATTGCTTATTCTCAAACATTTTTTCTATTAAAGGATCATCCAGAATACTCTGTTCTTGAGGCAATTACGGAGAGCAGAAAAAGAATGTATGGTTATAGGTGGAAATATTTTCTTTTGAACTTAAGTTTTATCGGTTGGGGAATATTAGGCCTAATTACAATAGGAATAGGCTTTTTATGGTTAGTTCCATATATGAGCACTTCTTTAGCTACATTTTATAATGAGCTTATTGCAGATAAAGAAGATATAGAGAAAGAATTAATATAAAGTGTAAAGAGGGGACCTAAAAGGGTCTCCTTTTTGGTGTATTCTGTAAATAAAAGCAATGGGTTTTTCCTATTAACACTTTTGTTGTATTATTAATAGGAAGAATACAATAAAATGTTGAGAACAGGATGTTGAAATAATGAACGAAGCATATAGAGTCTTGCTTTATTATAAATATGTAACCATTAAAAACCCAGAAGAATTTACGATGGAGCACTTAGCTTTCTGTAAAGAGCTTGGTTTATTGGGAAGAATATTAGTTTCAGAAGAAGGGATTAATGGGACAGTTTCTGGAACGTATGAACAGACAGAAAAGTATATGGAAGCATTTCGAAATGATCCGAGGTTTGTGGATACTGTTTTTAAAATAGATGAGGCAACCGGCCATGCTTTTAAAAAAATGCATGTTCGATATAAGAAAGAGCTTGTTAATTTAAGTTTAGAAGAAGATGTGAACCCACTCGAGTTAACAGGAAAACACTTAAAACCATCAGAATTTTTTGAGCAATTGCAATCTCCAGATACTGTTGTAATCGATGCTCGCAATGATTATGAATTTGATTTAGGGCATTTCAGGGGTGCGATTAAACCAGAGATTGAGAATTTTCGTGAATTGCCACAATGGATCCAAGAAAATAAAAATCTCTTGGAAGGAAAGAAAATCTTAACATACTGTACTGGTGGAGTACGCTGTGAAAAATTCTCCGGCTGGCTAGTAAGAGAGGGATTTGAAGATGTGTCACAGCTGGATGGAGGCATTGTGACATATGGAAAAGATCCAGAAGTTCAAGGAAAGCTTTGGGATGGACAATGTTATGTATTTGATCAGCGAATCAGTGTACCAGTCAATCGAGTAGAGCATGTTGTTGTTGGAAGAGATATTTTTTCTGGAGAGCCTTGTGAACGCTATGTAAACTGTGCAAATCCAGAGTGCAACAGAAAAATGCTTTGTACGCCAGAAAATGAAGAAAAATATATGAGAAGCTGCAGTCATGAATGCCGCACGCATCCAAGGAATTTATATATAAAAGCACATAATCTAACAGGTGAACAAGTGGAAGCACGAGTAAAAGAAATTGCTTCGTGGGAAGAGAATGCAGCAAAATAAAAAGGTAAATGAAATAGGACTTCCTCAGCCAATCTTTCTGACTGTATGGAAGTCCTGTTTTTATAAGCTAATCGATTCGCCAATGTCTAATACTTTTCCATTTATCCGGTTTTCCTTTAATTCTCGTATAAAAGCTTGTCCATCTTGTTGAATAGCAGGAAAAGTATTGTAATGGATCGGAACAACAAGTTTTGCATTATACCATTCGGCAGCTTGAACAGCATCTTTTGGCCCCATTGTGTAATGATCGCCAATTGGAAGGAACGCGATATCAATAGAATGGCGAGCACCAATCATCTTCATATCACTAAAAAGTCCTGTATCTCCTGCATGAAGAACGGTCAATTCCTCTGCTTCAATAATATAACCGCTAGGCATTCCACCGTATAAGATGTGGTGATTTTTTTCGTCAATAATTCCAGAACTATGAAAAGCATGTGTCATTTTTGCGGTTGCAAATTCCAAATCAAGGGTACCGCCAATATTCATGCCAATAGTTTTTACACCTTGCCAGGACATATAGGCAGCAAGCTCAGGATTAGATATGACAGGTGCATTATTAGCTTTAGCAATTGGAGCGGCGTCCAGAATATGATCCTGATGTGCATGTGTTAAAAGTACAGCATCTGTTTTAATCGTTTCTATTTTAGTTTTTGCAGATGGGTTGCCGCTAATAAACGGATCAATAATAAGGGATTTTCCATTTGTGAAAATTTCGATTGTTGATTGTCCATGATACGTAATTTTCATCCATTATCGTCTCCTTAGTACGGTTTTCAATTGTGAGAAAACCAATTATCAAGTACATAAAAATAAAGTTTGTCCTTCAGCAGCCTTAATGCTTCATTGTACTATCTTCCTCTATATACCCGTAGTAGCATTCAATTAATCTAAAGCTTTTCATCATTCAAATGCTTCGAGAATCGCTGTTGCAGCTTCCTTTTCTGATTCATTTAAAGTGGACAGAGGATTGCGACAGATTCCTGCGTTTATCCCTTTTAAGGAAAATAAATACTTGATCGTCCGCAAGGCTCCTAAGTTGATAATAGCATTTCCTATAGGCTTAATTTTTATCATTTTGTTAGCAGCTTCATCCTAGCAATTAAACCCACAAGAAATTACAGTGAAAGATGGTCAAGAATCTACAAGAACAAAAAAATGAGCAAGATAAATACATTGAAGAAGAAATTAAATAAAAGAGACGAGCAGTTAATGTTGTCTTAAAAAAATCATTAGAAGAAAGAAAGGAAATAAATTCTACCAAAAAAGGTTTCTTTCGTGTTTTTTTTATAAATATCCTATTTAGTTA
>JBDNRM010000129.1:0-12150 GCA_047718615.1 Bacillus sp. (in: firmicutes)
CGCGGAATTATCGGGAGAAGCGCGGAATTACCGGGAGGAACGCGGAATTACCGGGATTTGAGAACATAAAATGACAAAAGCAAAGGAGCATCTGCAATGAAGGCACTTGTATTTGATGAATTTGGCAGTAAAGATGTTTTATATAGTAAAGAAGTGGCAGATCCGGTATTAAAACCGGATGTAATACTTCTGCGCATGAAAGCAATCGGTCTTAATTTTGCTGATATTTATAGGAGAAATGGAAACTATCATTTAGAAGGGAATCCGCCGTTTATTTTAGGATATGAAGGGGCTGGTATCGTAGAAAAGGTCGGTGAAAAGGTGATCGGCATAAAAGTAGGTGACAGAATAGCATTTGCTGATGTGCCATATGCCAATGCCGAACTGGTGGCGGTGCCCAGTGAAAAATCTATTCCGATTCCAAATGAACTATCATATGAACAGGCCGCCTCCCTTTTGCTGCAGGGATTAACCGCACAGTATCTTGCAGCAGACAGCTATTCCATTAAACCAGGAGATACCGTTCTTGTTCATTCTGCTGCAGGAGGCGTCGGTCAACTGCTTATACAAATCGCTAAGCTAAAAGGAGCGGAAGTGATCGCCATTACTTCAACAGATGAAAAGGCGCAAGCAGCAAAAAAGGCAGGAGCAGATACCGTTCTTTTTTATAAAAATAATTGGGTAGAACAAGTCAAAGAAGCAACAGATGGCATGGGGGCAGATGTTGCCTATGATGCTGTTGGAAGTACGTTAAATCAAAGTTTTGCCTCAGTTAAAACGGGGGGAAGCGTCGTATTTTACGGGATGGCAGGAGGAGAACCACCGCTAATCGACCCACGGATGTTAATGGATACGTCCAAAACATTAACAGGAGGAGATCTTTGGAATGTGCTGCAAACGAAAGAGGATCGCTTAGAACGATCGAAACAATTATTCGATTGGGTAAAACAAGGACAGCTTCGGATCCAAGCACCGACAATCTTCCCTTTAAGCAAAGGGGCAGATGCTCACGAATTATTGGAGAGCAGAAAAAGCATGGGGAAAATCCTGTTGATTCCTTGAAACGATGTATACGCTGCAATCCAAACACCGGATTGCAGCATTTTTCACTATATTAACATTCCACATAAAATGGCTGAAATTTCTCTTCCAAGCAATATTCAATGCGCTGCCGGAAATTTTTCCATGTTACCATTTTAAGCGCCTTGTCTAATGGAAAGTAGCCAACTTCGAGGCTTTCTGAACTTGTTGTTGGTGTTCCTCCAATCGGTTTTCCAAAAAATAAAGTATTGCATACAGACTTCTCCACGTTTTGAAACACACCGCAAAAGCGAATAACTTCAATATCTATGCCCGATTCTTCTTTTGTTTCTCTAATGGCGGCGTCCCTTAATGATTCGCCTTCTTCCACCTGACCACCAGGCATTTCCCATCCCCGCCTCGGTCCTTTAATTAATAATAATTCCTTCTTCTCATTTAAAATAATCGTTGCTGCTGAGATAATATGTTTTGGCGGCTGCATATTCCTTCTCCTTTTTCTAATTTGTCTTTATATAAACTATTCACTTGTAAAAGGAAAAATCCTTCCAATATGAAGGGGCTGCAAACTTATTTGAAAAAATGGATTTTTTATGAGAAAAAGGCTGATTTCTTCATGTAAAATAGAATATGAAAGAATCTTTTTCCATTATTACACGTATGAATAAACAGCAGATAAGGGAGGTGAGAAATTTGGGGAAAACAACAAAAGTGATGACAGGAATTATTTCGACTGCATTTATGATTAATTTGGCAGCCTGCAATTCCAATTCAGATGATGAGTATACAAGCAGCCAATCACAAAATATTCCCGATCCACCAAAAGATTCTAATTGTTCACAATGGGAATGGGATGAAGATGATGGCGGCTGGGAGTGTGAGGATCGCTCTTCTCATTATTATGGACATTATTTTTATGGAGGACGTTATTATAATTCTAAATCAGCACTGTATAAAAGCAGCAATTATACAAAGCCTTCCTCTTCTAATAAAAATTCTTCCGTAAATTCGGGAAGTTCAAGCGAACCGAATAAATCAGTAAAAAGAAGCTCCGGTTTTGGCAGCGGCTCAAAAAGTTATGGAGGATAATCCCTCTTAATTATAGAAAGGAAAGGGAGAATAAACATGAACTTATATATAAATTTTGCATCCTATTTAGGTGTAGCGTTGCTGTTGCTGATTGTTGGCATACTGTTATTTATGTTTAGCACACCAAAATTGAAAGAAATGAAACTGATTGCCGAAAAAAATGTCAGTGCCGCATTAGTGCTTGGCGGAAAAGTAATCGGACTTGCGATTGTGCTCGGTTCGGCAGCAGAATATTCCGTATCCTTATTGGATATGGCCATATGGGGATTCATTGGCATTATCGCTCAAATCATTGTGTTTATTTTAGCAGAATTGATTACGATTCGTTTTAGCATTCATCAAGCAATTGAAGAAGATAATCGGGCAGTTGGCACGATCCTATTATCACTTTCACTTGCGATTGGTTTAATAGTAGCAAAATGTTTATCATATTAGTAAGCGCATGGCGTCTTGCCATCGACGTACGGACTTTAAGGGCTTCGACTGAAATAATGAGTAATAGCGAAATTGATGTTAACTTATCGCAGGGAGAAGACCCAGAGCCAGACACTCAACTAAGTTGAAAATGTTATCTTTCTTATTTTATTAAAAGGGGAGAATAATGAAAAAACTAACCTATTTTATCGATAAAGGAAATGAAGATTATCAGCCGTTTTACGAATATGAAATCCCGGCAGTAGGCATTGATGAATTGTATGCCCGCCAGCTTTGCACCTATTTTATTATGAGAGGCCAGCAGTATGAATTGATTTCCAATGAAATGGCAGAAGACGAAGATATTCTTGTGCTGAAGGATATCGGCAGAAATTCAGCTGTATTAGATGAAAAGAACTATCGTGGCAAAGGATTAAATATAGAAATTCGCAGGCATAGTGAAGCGGAGAATTACCGGCTTGTTTCAGTTATTCCATGCCATGCCCATTTTGATATTATCCGTTACCTGCTTAAAGACATTGTTGATATCCCGAAAATGGGGCAAAAAGTGGTCATGTCTTCTGAAATCGATGAAGATCGAAGTGTATATGTCCTGTATGTGAAGGATATTGGGGAGGATGCATAGTGTTGTCTAATTATCATCATAAAAGAAAAGCATTCTACAGCCAATTTGATTCATTCTGGGCAGATCTTTATAACGAAGAATACGCCCTTTATGACACGGCATTAATAAATAAGCAGAACTTACAAAAACTGCAGATTGCCAGCACAAGAATTGGCAGTATTTTTTTCAAGGTAAGCAAGCTGCTGCGGGAGGTACCTGATCAGACGTTGGTGGAAATGGGATTCCCGAAAGAAACAATCGCTTTTCTTCGTTTAAAAAAGATGGCTACTGAAAGTGTTATTTCCCGCCTTGATTTGATTCCTGCCGGCACTGGGTATAAATGCATTGAAATAAACAGCGATACGCCAACATTTATTAAAGAACTTTTTTATATGAATGGCAAGGTGTGCAAAGCGTTTGCAGTTAAAAATCCGAATGAAAATAGTGATCTATTATTAAGCAGAGAAATTCGCATGGTGATGAATGAGCTTAGCCAAAAACACGCCAATCAAGATCCTTATATTGTTTTTACCGCTCATGAAGATAATATCGAGGACAGGGAAACAGTCCTTTATTTGCAAAAATTAGCTGGCGGAAATTCGAAGTTTATTCCCCTTCACAAGCTGCAAATCGAAAAAGGGGTCGGTCTTTTTGATGAAGAGGGAGAACGAATACATATTTTGTACCGACAAACCTTTCCAATTGAAAATTTAATAAGCGATGAAGACGGAGCTGGCAATAAAATTGGCTTATGGCTTTTAGAATTAGTAGAAAAGGGAAAACTGGATATCATCAATCCCCCATCTGCTTTTTTATTGCAGAACAAAGCGGTACAGGCAGTAATTTGGGGATTGCATATCGAAAATCATGCTTTTTTTACAAAAGAAGAGCATGAATGGATTGAAGCCTACTTCCTGCCAACCTTTTTAGAACCGGATTATTTTCTTCAATTAGGCTTGCCATTTGTGAAAAAACCGGCATTCGGCAGAGAAGGAGATACCGTGGAAATTTATAATAAGCACGGAAAGCTGGCATATGCGGACAAGGAAAAATCATATACGAACTACCTTCCCGTATATCAGTTATATATGAAGCATCCTCATGCGACCTTTTCCAGTGAAAAAGGAACACAAGAAGGCAAGCTGCTGATTGGGAGTTTTCTTGTGAATGGAAAAGCGGCTGCTGTAGGCTATCGCATTGGCGGCACGATAACGAATAATCTTTCCTATTATTTGCCGATGGGGTTGGAAGAATAAATGAATGGAGGAATATTGCGATGGAACTTGCAGAATTAACGAGTCCGACTGTTGCTTGGCAAGAACGAATGGAAGAAGGCGATGATCTTTTCACAGAGGAGAATGTGGAAGCAGCCACTGAAGTGCTGGATGCATTTATCCAAGATCTGCAACAAGCAGGAGAAAATGCAACAGATAAAAGCATTATAGCTTGTGTAAAAAAAGTAGTGCTTCGGTTAAATGAAATTAATGAAACATTTGAATACTTCATCGAAACAATGGAAAGAGAAGAATTATGTGAGTTTATTATCGAAGCCGCAAGCATTATGGGGTTGGAGTGGGAAGAAGATATAACCGAAGAATGGCGCGAATGGTAAAGCTTGACCATCGCGGCTTTTTTTTGTAAAAAGATGCGCGTAAAAAAACGAGCAATATTTGTAGGGAAAGCCTTATCATAAGAGAGTCAAACGCTAATTGTTCTAAATGAAAAGGCTACCAATTTCGTATTCGCTTATTTTGAAGGGTATATCCCTTATTTTTCTATGGTTATCTTCTTTTTTTTCGATTTATCTTTTATTTTCCCATGTTTATCTTCTTTTTTTCCTAGTTTCTCGATTATTCGACAAAAATCGATCTTTTTCCCCCGTAAAATCTTATGTATGCTTCAAACGCTCAATCAGTTCTGCAAGCTTCACTAATCCAATTTCCAGCTGCTTTTCTGTTGCATAAGAATAAGAGATTCGCAGATGCTGTTTGCTGTTTCGATTATACATATGACCAGGATTCAGCAAAATGCCCTCTTGTCTTGCCACTTCGAATAAGGCACTCATGGAAATAGTGGGGAGAATGGAAAGCCAGATATAAAAACCTCCCTTTGGAATGGTCCAAATTGCCTTTTCTTTAAAATGCTTCTCCAATAAATCTAAGGTTATATCTCTTCGTCTTTTTAACTCTCGTCGTAAATTTTCGGTGTATTTTTCATAAAAACCATTGGACAACCATTCCGCCACGATAAATTGAGATAAGGTACTCGAACCATAATCTGTTTGCATTTTAATATCGGCAAGTCTTTCGATGACAGATTCGGGACCTGTAATAAAACCGATTCGTAATCCTGGTCCAAGTACTTTGGACATGCTGCCAATGTATAAAACCGTGCCGCATTTATCCAGTTCCTTTAAAGTTGGCGGAGGAGGTGCATCAAACCATAAATCGCCATATACATCATCTTCTATGATTGGAATTCCCTCTTTTGCAGCAATCGCCAACAACTCATGCCGCCGCTCCAAAGGTAGAATAGAGCCAGTTGGATTTTGAAAAGTAGGATTTGTATATAATAAGTCGGTCTGATGAAGTCTCTTTAAACGAGTAATGGAGTCAATCAGCATTCCATCCTTATCCATTGGAATATCTAATAGATTTATGCCAGCAGATTGAAAAACCTGAATTGAATGCAAATACGAAGCTGTATCATGCAATACAGTCGATCCTGTCGGCAATAATCCTATCGAAATAAGCTGCAATGCTTGGATTCCGCCTGAAACAACAAGAATGGAAGAAGGCGAAACGCGAATCCCCTTCTTTTCTAAATAGTGGCACAAGACTTTTCTTAAGCGTAGATCTCCTTTTGGTTCAGGGTAGCTTAAAGAAAGTCTAGCTTCTGTTTGCTGCTGAAAAGTAGTCTGTACCATTTTAGAAGGAAGCAATTCTGATGCTAGCTCTCCAGTGCCAAGACGAATAATATTTGGTATAAATTCGTCTCTATTAATCTCTTGAATAGTTGGGAGATTAGGCTGATGGATCCCTGACTGTACATATGTTTTCCAATCAGGGGGCTGCTCGGCAGATAGTAGACTCCATGAGTTATTAAGCACAATTGTGCCCCTCCCCACCTTTGATTGAAGAAAACCGTCTGCTGTCAATTCATCCAATGCAGAAACAATCGTGCTTCTGTTCACTTGAAACATGGCTGCCAGTTTCCTTTGTGCCGGTAATTTAAAGCCAACTGTCCATTCGCCATAAATAATTTTATTTTTTATATAATTATAGATTTGTTGATAAAGGGGAGTGGAAGATTGTTTATCCAGCATCCATTCTTCTGTATGCTTCATCTTGTTTTTCCCTCCGCTTTTTTTTCATTATAACGTATTGGTTGGGAAGGATGCCATCCAATTGGCTGGAGACAAAAAGCTTCCTTATCTTTACACTGTTTTTAGAAGAGGAGGACAAAGGATGCTGCAAACAGGCATTCATGCATTTATTCTAGCGTTAGGGCTGATTTTGCCCTTAGGTGTACAGAACTTATTTATCTTTAATCAAGGAGTAACACAGCATAAATTTAAACGAGCATTGCCTGCTATCATTACCGCGTCCATTTGCGATACAATCTTAATCACGTTGGCTGTGCTTGGGGTATCTGTTTTTTTAGTAAAAATAGTTTGGGTGAAAACGATATTACTGTTGCTTGGCATTTGTTTTTTACTGTATATGGGGTATGGAATATGGAATAGTAAGCCAACAATCAGTAAAGAAAGAGCAGAAACTGCTACGCCGAAAAAACAGATAGTATTTGCTATATCCGTTTCCTTGTTAAATCCACACGCCATTTTGGATACGATTGGTGTAATCGGAACAAGCTCCTTGCTTTATGAAGGGATGGAAAAATACATATTTACAGCAGTCTGTATTTTCGTATCATGGCTTTGGTTCCTTAGCCTTGCTATTATGGGAAAAATAACAGGAATCGCAGATAAAAGCGGGAAACTGCTCGTAATTTTGAATAAAGCCTCCGCAATCATGATGTGGGGAATGGCGATAATGATGGCCAAATCTCTTTAAAAAGAAGAACCTGCTCACTTCTCCTTTTCCCCCTAATGTACCAATTTTTCGACAAATTTGACTCTCTTTCCCTATGTTTAAACTTCACCCATTTGTGATAAAACGATAAATAGAGGAAAAAGGAGGACGTAGATGAAAAAATTAACAGCGGTTATTATTTTCATTCTTTTATTTGTGGGCATAACAGCTTGCACTACAACGAATAAAACCAAATCAGACTCTTCAAAAGAGCATATTCATACAAGTACAGAGGATGTTCCAGATGGTTTAATGGAAGCGGCAAATCCAAAGTATATGGATGGCAGTAGTGTCAGCATTAAAGCAAATCATATGAAAGGCATGAAGGGAGCCAAAGGAACCGTCTTGAGCTCATACAATACGACCGTATATATGGTATCCTATACTCCAACAACTGGTGGAGAAAAGGTTAGAAACCATAAATGGGTTGTCCAAGAGGAAATGAAAAATGCTGGAAAGACCGAACTGGCATCTGGAACAAAAGTAACGCTTGAAGCGGATCATATGGCAGGCATGAAAGGTGCAACTGCAAAAATAGAATCAGCGGAAAAGGCGACGGTTTATATGGTTGATTACACACCAACAACTGGCGGGAAAAAAGTCACCAATCATAAATGGCTGACAGAAAACGAATTAAAAGCAGAATAAGCGTGGGAAAATGCTGCAAAAGCGGTGACAACTTAAGGTCTAAATTTGTCACCGTTTTGCAGTTATTTTTATAAAACGACTAGTCTATTTTTCAAAATAAGGACATATAGATAAAAATAATGATGGTCTGTTTAGAGCAAGGCTAAGGAGATAAACTTCTTTTTATTTCCTTTTATAAATCGTAATTGTTACAATTTAGATAAAGCTGTAACGATTTTTTTTGAAAGATAAGAAAGTATAAAATTTTTCAACTTAGATTAATGTCTAGCTCCAGCGCCTAGCCCCTGTGAAAGATAACCTCCTGCCTCTAAAAGTAAAAAGCACTTTTGGAGTCAGGAGAACATTTTTCTTCGGGGCTTACCAAGGCGCTTGCGCTTTTCTTATTAGAAATATACCATTCGAAACAGTTATTAGAAGGGAGAGTATTATTGTATGAAAGTTCCAGTATATGTTATCAGCGGTTTTTTAGGAAGTGGAAAAACAACGATTCTATTAAATTTATTAAAAGAATGCGAAAAAAATAACCAGCGCCCAGGTATTATTTTAAATGAATTAGGGGAAATAAATGTCGAGAGTCATATGTTTAAAGACCAAAATATTCAAGAACTGTTAAATGGCTGTATCTGCTGCTCTATTCAAGATGATTTGAAGGAGACATTAGATTATTTCGCCAATGAAGCGAAAGAAAATAACATAGATGTATTATTTATTGAAGGCACTGGTGTGGCAAACCCTATTGAAATAGAAGAAGTATTATTAAACAACAAATACTTAGAGATTTTTCAATTACAATCGATGATCAGCTTAGTGGATGCGAGTAATTACTTAGAATATCAAAGCATCTTTTCCAGTACAGCAGAGGTAAGGAAACTGCTGCAAGAGCAAATTTCAAGTGCTACCTTTGTGCTATTAAATAAAGCGGATCTAGTAAAAGAAAAAACATTGAGTAAAATAGAAAATAAAGTAAAAGACCAGGTAAGACCATTAGTACCAGTTATTCAGACAACATTCGGCGAAGTTTCGATGCAGGAGCTTCTCAAAAAAAGGTATACGGTCGTCCAGCTTGAAACCGCAGAAAATTCTACTGATGGGAAAGGCAATGGGCATTCGCATGACCACCATCACGAACATAAGCATAACCATAACCATTCTACTATTAATGCACTAAAAATAGACAATCCGCCCGAAGTTAATCGGGGAAAACTAGAAAAATGGCTAAAAAAAATGCCAGCAAATGTACTATTAAGAGGAAAGGGGATTATTTCATTAGAGAATAACAAAGGACTATACACCTTTCAATTTTCATCAGGAAAATTAGCGATGAAAAAACTGTTGGAAGAAGAAGCTAGTAATCAGCCAACTATTATCTTAATTGGTAATTCTCTGAATAGGGATGAAATTCTGGAAAGCTTTAATCGCAACTTTGTGAAAACAAAACGATTATTAAATAGAAGATAGGCTTCTAAGAACAGGGGGAAACTTCCTCCTGTTCTTTTTTATAGAGATAGATTTCTCCATTGGTGAATAATCCTCCCTCCTTAAGGGAATAGAACAGCAAAACATTAAAAAGGGGGGACTACTAATTTGGTATATGGAATGATTATTTTAAAGCTTGTTATTGGATTGATTGCGCTTATCATTGTAATGCGTTTGCTTGGAAAGAAGGAAATGTCAGAAGTTACACCATTTGATTTTATTTATACGTTAATACTAGGCGGCATTTTAGAAGAATCTCTCTATGATGAAAAAATATCGATTTTACATATTTTATGTGCCATCGCAGTGTGGGGACTGCTAATTTATATAGTAGAAATTCTTGTCCAAAAAATAGATACAGTGAAAAAACCGTTAAAAGGGGAACCAGCAGAGCTTGTTGAGAATGGAAAGCCGAATATCAATGAATTAAAGAAAAATCATATTGAAATGGAACAGCTCCGATCCATGCTTCGAGAAAAAGATATTTTTTCCCTAAAGGATGCTAACTATGTGCTATTGGAAACAAACGGCATGATCAGTGCCATAAAAAATCCAGACACAGACTCACCAACTCCATCGATTATGGTAATGGATGAAGGATTAATGAAAGAACATGGACTGAAAAAAATAGGCAAATCAAAAGCATGGCTGCAAGAACAGCTTATGAAACGAAATGTGAAAGCAAAAGAAGTATTCTATGCAGAATGGTCAGAGCAACACGGTTTTTATTTGATTTGTTATTAATGATTTTGAGAGAGGAAGAGGATTTTCCTCTTTTTCGTGTTAGTGGAAGGGGGATAATATTCTGCTAGACGCAGCTCTTATTGTATTTAGTTTAGGAAATCGAACTTATTATAAATAGAAATTATATCCCTTTTTCATGTTATAATGGAAAAAGGAGGGAATGTATGTTTGTTAAATTTTTATTATTCTTCGCAATACTATTAGTCATTTCATTTGTAATGGAAAAATATTTGAAAAAGAAATTCTCTATTCCAAAGAGAGATACCTTTATTTATCATCGCTTAAATAACATACAACGCTGGGGAGAAAGAATTATCTTTATTTTGTTTGTTATTACTTTATGGGTATTTATCGACCATAGCCTTATTGTTCTTATCATTTACGTTCTGCTATTTCATCTTTATCGAGGTTTTATGGAATGGAAGTATAATCGAGAAGGAAAACAATATATTTTGACTATCGCATTTATTGTTTTATATCTAATAATGATAAGTCTATTATTTTTTGTTTATCAAACATAGGGAAATACCGATGGGTTTTCTCTCGCAAATAAATGATAACGCTTTATCTATCGTGTGCAACGATACACTGTTAACCTGAATGGTCAGCATAAAATAGCTGCTTTTAAATAGGAATATCTCTACCCAGTTATAAAAGGATGCTATTTACGTTTCCATACTAATTATTCTCGATTATTTGACAGAAATCGACAATAACTGCCCCCTCTCTCTTTTTACAAAATGATATAATAGAAGCAGGATGCAAATGCCTCCTTAACAATATCTGTTATTAAATAACTATGTTGTAAAAATACGTTAAAGTATCTAACAATTTATTACCAAATCACGAAAAAAGATGATAGAATAGATGTACGTTATATAGAACAACTGCATGAAGTATGACTAAAGTAGCCTTCATAGCTTGTTCTTAAAACGCACTTCACCAATCTATTTATCTAGCGATCGGAGGATTCACATTGAAAAAAGTCAAAAAAGCGATTATACCTGCAGCAGGGTTAGGAACTAGATTCTTGCCAGCAACGAAAGCGATGCCAAAGGAAATGCTGCCGATTGTTGATAAGCCAACGATTCAATACATAGTGGAGGAAGCGGTTGCTTCAGGGATTGAAGATATTATCATTGTCACAGGAAAAGGAAAACGAGCAATTGAGGATCATTTTGATTATGCACATGAATTAGAGCATAATCTATTAGAAAAAGAGAAATTTGATCTTCTTGAAAAAGTTCAATATTCCTCTAATTTAGCAGATATTCACTATATTCGTCAGAAAGAGCCCAAAGGATTAGGACATGCAGTTTGGTGTGCAAAAAGCTTTATTGGGGACGAACCATTTGCTGTTCTTTTAGGGGATGATATCGTGCAAAGTGATACACCTTGCTTAAAGCAGCTTATGGATCAATATGAAGAAACACACTCGTCTGTCATTGGTGTTCAAACGGTGCCAGATCATGAAACAAACCGCTACGGCATTGTTGATCCAAGCATTCAAGAAGGAAGACGCTATCAAGTAAACAGCTTTGTAGAAAAGCCAGCGCTAGGAACAGCTCCTTCCAATTTAGCGATCATGGGTCGATACGTACTAACACCAGAAATCTTTTTATTTTTGGAAAAACAGCAAAAAGGTGCAGGCGGAGAAATCCAGCTCACAGATGCGATTCAGCAGCTAAACGAAATTCAACGCGTATTTGCTTATAACTTCGAAGGCAATCGTTACGATGTCGGCGAAAAATTAGGCTTTGTGAAAACAACACTAGAATTCGGACTACAGCAAAACGACTTACAAGAAGAGCTTCTTACATATATGAAAGAGATGCTTTCTAAGTACGAAGTGAAAATCTAAGAACCTTCTTAGATAATAAACATCATAAAAAGAACGATACTTATTAAAAGACAAGTATCGTTCTTTTTTATGGAGAAAATAGGAGAAGTGTGGGGGAAGGAGATCAGAGAAATAGGGTGGAGAAGCGCGGAATTAAGTGGAGGAACGCGGAATTATCGGGAGAA
>JBDNRM010000130.1:0-12069 GCA_047718615.1 Bacillus sp. (in: firmicutes)
TTATTATATTAATAAACTTACTGAGACAAATGTTATTGAAATAATCCAACATACTTAACGACAAAAATTCTGCGGCTGTTGTCAGAAAAAATCTAATTATATCGAAAAGTGTCGGAATTTGATTCGTTTTGCGAAATAACTAGACTAAATTACTAGAATACTAATAATAGGAAGAGGTCTTTCTCCCCTTAATAAATAGAAAACTATTATGGTACTTTTAAATGGTGCAGTATATTCAGAAAATATTGAACTATTTGAGGGGAGCTTTGTGATGAACAAGGGGAAAGTTTTTATTTTAGTAGTAATGCTATTTATGTTATTTTCCAATAGTGTTTCGGCAGTAACATTGCCAACCAAAGCGGAAAATACAAAAGAACAAAGAAACCAACCATCCTTAACTTCTATTAAAGGAAGTGACGTAAAAGCGAGATATAAAGACTCAGATACTGTTCGTGTTGTGGTAGAAATGGCAGCGGAACCAACTGTATCTTATGCGCAAAGGATGGATAAGCAGGTAAAAGAATTGCCAAAAGCAACAAAAGAGAAATTAAAGAAGGAAAAATTGGCGGAGCAAAAGCAAGTGAAAGAAAAAGTAAAGAATCAAAAAGTGAAATTTAAGGAATTAGAGAATTTCACTACTATATTTAATGGATTCAGTGGAGAAATGAAATACGGGGACATAGTAAAAATAGAAAAACTTGCTGAAGTATCAAAAGTACATATTGTAAATAAGTACGATAGACCAGCAGAGAAACCAGAAATGATTTATAGTAAAGAACTTGTACAAGCCCAAGAGGCATGGCGTGATTATGGATATAAAGGGGAAGGAATGATAGTTGGGGTAATTGATACAGGGATTGATCCAAAACATAAGGATATGATTCTATCGGATGATACAGAAGGAGAATTAACAGAAGAAGAAGTAAATCAATTTACAGACGGGAATATTCTTCCGGGTAAATACTATACAGAAAAGGTACCTTATGGATACAACTATATGGATGAAAATACTATCATCCAAGATAATGCGGAAGGCGCGAGTATGCATGGAATGCACGTTTCTGGAACGATTGGTGCAAATGGAAATGAGGAAGCGGCGGGAATAAAAGGGATTGCTCCAGAGGCACAATTATTAGCATTAAAGGTATTTGGAAACGATCCGAATATGCAATCCACTTGGGGAGATATTTATATTAAAGCAATTGATGATGCGATTATATTGGGAGCAGATGTTATCAACATGAGCTTAGGATCTACAGCTGGATTTGTTTCGGAAGATTCACCAGAGCAGCAAGCTGTTACAAGAGCGGTTGATAATGGCATCTTAATGTCTATTTCTGCTGGGAATTCTGCTCATTTTGGAAATGGATTTGCTAATCCTTTAAGCTCTAACCCAGATATTGGTGTTTCAGGGGCGCCTGGTGTCGCATACGATAGCATGCAGGTAGCATCAGTTGAAAATAGTTTTATGAATTTAGATGCATTCACTTATCGATTTGGCTCTGAAAATGGCCAAGCACCGTTTCTGTCTGCAAGTGCTGTTCATCCAAAAGATGTTGCTGAAAAAACATATGATATTGCATTTGCTGGACTTGGAACACCGGAAGAGTTAGCAAAAGCAGATGTCAAAGGAAAATATACACTAATTCAAAGAGGATCTATTGCCTTTGTAGATAAAGCGCTAAATGCTCAAAATGCAGGTGCAGCAGGGGTAATTATTTTTAATAATACAGATGGATTTATTAGTATGGCAACAGATGCAAAGATTGTGATCCCGCAGTTGTTTTTACAAAAAGCGGATGGGGACAAGCTAGCAGCAGCGATAAACAAAGGAGAAAAGGTTTCTTTAACTTTTGACGGGTCAAGTCTAAAAGCAGCAAATCCAGAGGCTGGGAAAATGAGTAGCTTTTCTTCATGGGGATTAACACCTAACCTTGACTTTAAGCCAGAAATTACTGCTCCAGGCGGACAGATTTATTCTACATTAGAAAATAATGAATATGGAATGATGAGCGGAACCTCAATGGCGGCTCCACATGTATCCGGTGGATCTGCACTTGTGTTAGAAAGGGTAAATAATGAATTTGGTGCAACAGGTTTTGAGCGCGTTAATATTGCCAAAAATTTATTAATGAATACTGCAAAACCAGTAACAGATCTTGGTACAGTTAATAGTGCTTTTGAATGGAATATTCCTTATTCTCCCCGTAGACAGGGTGCAGGGCTTATGCAGCTACATTCAGCTCTTCAAACACCTGTTATCGTGACAGAAAATAAAACAAATGAAGGCAAAGTTGCATTAAGAGAAGTTGGCAATACATTCAGTTTTACGTTAAAAGCACAAAATTATAGCGATAAAGAAGTAAGCTACAATCTCGCTGCCAATATACAAACAGACTTCTCTATTAGTGGGCAGTTAGGTTATACGGCAAATGAGTTAGAAGCTCAAAAAATTCTGGACGCAAGTTTATTAGTAAATGGAAAAGAAACATCATCCGTTACTATTCCTGCGAAAAAGAGCAAAAAAATAAAAGTGACAGTTGATGTGAGTAAAGCAAAAGTAGTTGATCCGTCGAAAACAAACAGCTGGGAAACACCAGTTGTAATTGATCAAGTATTTCCAAATGGATACTTTGTAGAAGGCTATGTAACGTTAACAGATCCTGCAGAAACAAATGCGACATTAAGTGTTCCATATGTTGGCTTTAAAGGGGATTGGAATAAAGCGCCTATTATAGATGGAATGAACTATGAGGATGTTTCTTTCTACGGAATGAGTGGTGCGTTAGCAAAAGATGGAGAAGATTATGCCTATTTAGGATATAACCCAGTAAAAGATGTGTTTACCAAAGATACCATTTCCATCTCTCCAAATAATGATGGAGTACAAGATGAGATTATTCCGATTCTTTCCTTTTTAAGAAACGCGAAAAAGGTAGGTTTTTCGATTGTAAATGAAAAAGGAAAAGTGGTCAGAAAATTACTGGAGGAAGAAGAAGTCACAAAAGATTATTATGATGGAGGAACAGGAACTACTTATAAACTAGATGATAATTGGGCATGGGACGGTAAGGTAAATGATCAATTAAAAGACGGTCAGTATTATTATCGTATTAGTTCTACAATTGATTATCCAGGAGCGAAAGCGCAAAAGGTGGAAATACCAGTAAAAGTAGACACGGTATCTCCAACTTTGGCAATAAAATTAACAAATGATAATAAAGTGTTGCAGTTAACCGCAACTGATAATTTTAAAGGATCTGGGATCTCTTATTTTGATGTATTAGTAGATGATCAATCCATTCTGGAGAAACCATTAAACGGAGATGCGACAGCTTATACGCTTTCAAAAGAAGTAGAGGTTGGAAAAGATGTTACTGTAGTAGCGTACGATTATGCGGGAAATGCAACAGAATCAACGGTAACGGCAGAAGAAATTTCTAAAGATAAAAAAATTCCAACTGTTTCTTTAGTAAATCCAGAGGCATTAGCTGTATTCAATAAAAAAAATATACCCATCTCTGGAACCATTATTGAAGAATCAGCCATAAAAGAGTTCAGCATTGCTGGAAAAACGATTCCTTTTACTTATAATCAAGCTAAAAAGCAATATGAATTTAACACAGCACTTCCTTTTGAAAATGGAGTTCATTCATTTGAAGTAAAAGCAGTAGATGCTGCCAATAATACAGCACAATTTAAAAGAACGATTATAGTGGATGCGGCAGTGCCAACCCTTGAGTTAAGTGGTTTATCCACCAATCGTGTAATAGGGTATAAAGACAAAAATCCAACTGTAAATATAAAGGTGAAAGATAATTTTGATGAAATGAAACTAACTTTAAATGGCAGTCAACTTTACTATCATAAATTTAAAGAACCATACGCAATGAGAAGTTTAAGTGCATCCGTGAAAAAAGTATCATTAAAATTAAAACCAGGATTAAATAAATTTGTATTTTCAGCAGTTGATCTAGGTGGCAATAAAACAAGCAAAACGATTTATTATTATAAATTAAATAAAAAGGAAAAAACATTAAAAAATAAATCCATCATCCCAGCAGATAAAAAATAAGCTGAAAAAAACTTGGATTAAGAAAAAGAATCTGCAAAACACCTATCATGGCACTTGAAAAGAAGCAGGATTTCTTAGATTTATAAGCAGGGAGCATTCAGAATACACGAAGACTCCTATGGGAATTGCGGGACAGGCGAGATCCCGCAGGAGTTTACTCCGAGGAGGCTTGCCGCCCGCCCCATGGAAAGCGAAGTGTATTCTGACTGCGGACTCATTGAGAGTGCGTTGTCTTTTTTAGGAAAGCCAAAATAAATCCACCCTCCAAGAAAATAATAGTTATTCTTGGAGTTTTTTTGCGCATATAGGAATAAGCGATAAATACCAATTATAAAAATCAACAGCCAGTAGCAAAAGCACAATTCAATCATAAATATCCCCCTCTTGGTTATATTAAGAAAACAAAACTAGGAGGGGTGAACTATGCCGACAAACCAAGCACCAATTACATCATCAGAATTGGCCAATTTATGGATGGCATATCAAGAAAAAACAATGATCCAAAGAATACTGGAACATTTTATAGAGCATGCTGATGGAAAAGAAAAGCAACTGCTACATGCACATTATAATGGTGCAGCAAAGAACATTGTTATGATTACAAAAATTTTACAAAAAGAAGGAGCAGTCATCCCGCTTGGTTTTACAGAAAGTGATGTGCATAAAGGGATTCCAAAGCTGTATGATTTTATGTACGATATCATGTATTTACATATGATGACAAAAGTAGAAATGAATCTTTATGCACTGTTTACAGGGATGTCCTACCGAAAAGATATTGAGGACTTATTTATAGAGATCACAGCAGACGCTCAGAAGATGAACAGTCAGTCAACCCAGCTGTTATTAGAAAAAGGAGTGCTTGTTCGTCCTCCTTTTGTATCAATGCCAGAAGAAATTCGTTTTGTAAAAGATAACAAGTATATGGGTGGACTTAATGTGTTTAGTGAAACAAGATCCCTGAACACAGTGGAAGTGTCCCTTATTCACCATGCCATTGAAACAAATCTTATTGGGATGCAGCTCATGACAGGGTTTGCTCAATCTACTACAAATAAAGAAGTGCAGACTTATTTTGCTAAAGGCATGCGATTATCAAAAAAAATTGAGATAGAATTAGGTGAATTTTTACGACAAAGTTATATTGAACCGCCAGCTACACATGCGGGGAAAGCAACTACTTCTAAAACAGCACCATTTTCTGATAAGCTGATGATGTACAACACCAGTTTATTAACTTCATTTGGACTTGGAAGTAACGCACTAGGTGGGGCATTCAGCTTGCGAAGCGATCTACCTGCAAAAATGTCCTTGCTTGCAAAAGATATTTTCACATTCGCTCAGGATGGCGGAAAGATTATGATTAAAAATGGCTGGATGGAAGAACCACCTCAAATGGAGGATCGAAACCAATTGACGAAATAACACCCTCCGATCTTGTAGAAAACAAAAGCGAGTGCCAAAGCGGTTACTTGCCTTTTCAGATTTAATACGAAAAAGAGGCAATGGTTAGAAATAGAAGAAGAGAGCGGAATCCTATTTCCAAGGTAGATCTCTGCTAATAAAATTCGTATCATGGGACATGAAAAGAAGCAGTATTCTTAAATTTATTGTTGTAGTTGAAGTAGGGAGCAGTCAGAATACACGAAGAATCCCGCGGGAATGCGAGAAAGACGAGACTCCGCAGTGCAGCGAGGACCGCTCGACGCTCGTCAGCAGGAAAGCGAAGTGTATTCTGACTGCGGGCTATTCGAGCGTGTGCATTACCTATTTTCATGCTAGTTTACCTCTATTATCACCACTGTCTATATCTATCCGAATTAAATTACAATAGCCCCAGCACTCACTTAGCAGATAGCGAGGGCTGGGGCCTATACAACAGCAACCAATATGCGAAGAAACTTTGCTCTATTAAGACAAAGAAACTAAATCTTTTAAATCATCTGTTGATAATTCTGTTACCCAGTTCTCATTCTGAATAATTTGCTCATTTAAAGATTGTTTCTTTTCAAGCATCGCATCAATTTTCTCTTCTAATGTGCCAGTACAAATCATTTTATGTACATGCACAAATTTAGTTTGGCCGATGCGGTATGCACGATCAGTAGCTTGGTTTTCTACAGCCGGATTCCACCAGCGGTCATAATGAATAACATGATTGGCAGCCGTTAAATTCAAACCAGTTCCTCCTGCTTTTAAGGAAAGAAGAAAGATAGGAAATTCATTGTCCTGAAATTGCTGTATAAGCTTATCTCTTGTTTGTTTAGGCACACTGCCATTTAAAAACGGGACATCAATGTGGAATTTTTTCTTCATCATTTGCTGTATCATGGCACCCATATCAATATATTGGGTGAAGATTAGGCAGCTTTCTTTTCGCTCCATAATGGCTTCCATTAATTCAGCTAGTTTTTCCATTTTAACAGAGCGTTCTAACAGATTGGTTGGCTTTTCCTCTTTTAGATAGAGAGCCGGATGGTTGCATAATTGCTTTAATCGAGTCAGCATTTGCAAGACAAGCCCTTTTCTTTCAAAGCCGCTTAATTGCTCAATCTTGGCGAAGGTGTCATGAATTAATTGTTCATACAAAGCCGCTTGCTCAGCAGTTAAAGGACAGTACTCCTTTTGTTCCAATTTGTCCGGCAGATTTAAAGCTACCTCTTCATCTTTTTTTGTTCTTCTTAATAAAAATGGACGAATCATATTTTGCAGATGCTGGATTTGTTCCACTTTATCATCTTTTTCGATAGGAATAACAAAACGTTTTTGAAACTGGCCAAGACTCCCTAAGTAACCGTGATTCGTAAAGTCAAAAATAGACCAAAGTTCATTTAAACGATTCTCCATAGGTGTCCCAGATAATGCAATATAATGGTTTCCCTTCAGCTTACGAACGGCACGGGATTGTTTTGTTTGCGAATTTTTAATATTTTGAGCTTCATCGATAGAAACAGAACTCCAATTGATTTGTGAAAATTGCTCTAAATCAATATGGGTTAAACCATAGGAAGTCAGAACGATATCACTATTCATTGTCTTTTGCACAAACTCTTCATTTTTTAACCTACTGGAGCCGTAATGTAGATAAAGAGACAAGTTAGGAGCAAATCGTTCTATTTCTTTTTGCCAGTTGCCTAAAACAGATGTTGGACAAATAATAAGAGCTGGAGTTTGCTTGTTTTTTTCTCCTTCTTTTACCTTTAGCAAATAAGAAATCAGCTGAACGGTTTTGCCAAGTCCCATATCATCAGCAAGCACTGCACCAAAACCGTACTTTCTCAAAAATAACAGCCAGCTCATGCCAAGCGCTTGATAAGGTCTTAGTTCCCCTAAAAAGCTTTTTGGTACTTCTTCTAATGGCAGATTTTTTATTTCTTTTAATTGGTGAATCATCGTTCGCCACTGTCTGTTTAGTTCTATTTGAATTTTCGCAAATGTTTTTGGATTTTCTAAATCATCTTCCTGCTGTTCCTTTGTTTGCAAAAGTTCTTGCTCAATTAAATCTCGGACATGAAGTCCTTCTTTTTCCGCTTTTTTCATTAAATCTTGAATCTGGCGGATAAAGGAAGGATCTAATTTAATCCAGCGTCCCCTAATATATACAAGACGTCGTTTTTCCTCGACCATTTTATTAAATTCATCTTCTGATAAATTTATTCCATTCATAGAAAACCGCCAATTATAATCCAACATAGCCTGGAGGCCGACGAAGGAAGGGCGGTGGTTCGTATTGGAAACTTTCGCTTTTACTTTCATGCTTGCCGTTTTCATTGCCTGCCACCAAGAAGGAAGCAGGATATCGACACCAAGTGCTAGTAATATTTCACTTGCGTCCGTTAAAAACATCCATGCCTCTTCTTCTGTCAGCTGATTTGTTATCCCGTTTTTTCCTTGCAGCCAAGGGAAAAGTTCTATCCAACGAGCTTGCTCTTCTGCGATGGATGGCTCAAATGCTTGCCATTTTTTTGGAAGGTTGCCAGGATCATGTGTATCTATCACAAAATCAGGATTATCCTTTCCTTTTAGAAAAAGATCAAGATTCCATGTTGTATCCATTTCTATAGGCTCTTCCAGCTTGATGCCAAGTGTAAAAGGGCAAGGATTTTCTGTTAAGCCCATCCATTCTTGCCATGTTGATTCTGTAAAATAGGCAGTTAGTTTAGATGAAGGAATATTTGTATTGCGCAAATCAGTGATTTTTTTCTGAAACTGTTGTTTGGCCTCTTCATTCTCGTCTAGATAATAATCTAATGATTGATGAAACCATTCTTCAATAAAGTCTTGATTACTTGTATTTTCTAGTTCATCCTGTAGCATTTCTTTCCAAAAAGATGAATTAAATTCCTCTGTTACTCTTTTGGGCAAAGCCCAACGGAATCGGTCTTTTTCCCATTCTTTAAAATCTGGAATCCATTCTTTTTTTACGATTGCTTCATAAAGGGTAGGAGCAGCCGCCAAACAAACTTGTGCCGTTTCATTCCAATCCCATTCTATATAACGATTAAATCGTTCATTTGCAAATAATGTAGCAAGCTGCCAACCGTTTAAAAGAATCCCTTCTATTTCATTAATAGAAGTCTCTTGTAAAATCGTTCCGTAATAACTTTCTTGATGATATTGAAATAATATGTTTTTCCAATAATTCGGATATAAATAAACATTATCCACCATAGCAGTTAGAAAAAACCCTTTTTCTTCATAATAATGGACATTTATTTTTAAATAATTAGTTTTCAGCATGTATCAACTTACCTTTCCTACATTCTTCATGAAAGGCTCTTAATCGTTTTGTCCGTTCAAGTGTAAGTGTTAAGAAACGATCAAATTCTTTTTGCATTTTTCTTTTTTTATATAAAGTGCGCAGTTTTTTTATTTGGCGAACTGCGATGCGGTAATGTTCCCTTGATTTTAAATTAATATGTTCTTGAATAGAGCGGTGATAAAGGGATAAAAGCAGGCTTTGATCGTATTGCTGAATCGTTTTAATTTGAAATTTATCAAGCATATCAATGCCAATTCCCATATACGTAAAAAGGTCAATCCATTTGTCTAAATAGCCGTTTTCATATAAATAACTTTCGTAGTGTTGAAAACTAAATGGAAGTGTCTGCATAAATATTCTTTCTAATAAATCATTTCGATTTTTCGTTTCGCAAAATGGTGTGATAGACTTAATTGCCATAATGCTAAATTCATGACAATAATCAAAATCGTCATTCTCAGATGATAAATATGGTTTTAATAGCTGAATATATGCATGAATATATGGTTCCAAACGATTCCATGCTTTACGGCTGTTAAAGTAATCAATCCAATAGATCATATAGGGGACAATTTCTATTTGTAATAATCGAATCGTTTCAAGTGCTTGTTTATCTTCCCGCAATATAATCTGCAAATGGATGGATGCAACCTTTTCGGTAAAGAATGTCGTTTTTTTAGTCATTAACCTAGCTAGTTCTTCTTGGTGCCATTGCTTTTTAGTAAAAATGTTTGTCCACAGCATCCGGAATAGATGAATGGATTCAAATTTAATGTTTGCATTGATGGTAAGGATATCTACCACTTCATCTTTTAAGCTTTCTAAAAAAGCATCAAAAGCAAACGGCAAGGTAAAGTTAGCCAATTTATTTATATTTTCTTCGACATGGTTTAATAAATCATGATAAATATGACGATAGTAGCGGTTTATCGTTTCGGACGAATGCTCTAATGTTCTGCTTAATAACAGCATTTTTTTAAATGTATAAACATGGCCAATCAATAAGTACAACAGTTTCCATTCATTTTGGAAGGGAGTCCCACTTTTTAGCTTGCGGATATAGATATAGTACATTTCTGTAATTGTATAGGTTTTATGACTGTTTTCACCAATCAGTACATCAAAGCTTTCATTGAAACCTTTCACCCAATCTTTATACTCAGGTTCTTTTGCGTCAGAATCTTGCAATAAATCACTTGCCTTCATTAGTTGAAGATTCTTCAAATCCATTGGTTTTTTAATGGGTTCACGCCATTCTGTCATCCAGGTTGATACTTTTCCGGTCTGGCCAAGTAAAAAGAAAAAAAGAGCCAGCTGATGACGGCAGAATCCATTGGCGAAACAAGTGCATGAGCTCATTTGGATAAAGGTGAGATCAAGGGAAACCTTTGCAGGTGTAACATCTTGAACAATACCAGTTATTGCGTTATTATCTATTTTTACTTGTGATACAAATCCTTGTCTATAAAGAAGCAGGCCTTTTTCTACTATTTTTTGAATAGTAGGATTTTCTGCATCAAGTAGTATTTTGAAGTTTTCTGCACAAGTATTTAATGGCTCTAAATATTTTTCTAGAAACATCGTTCTTATCCCTCCTGAAAATCACCAGAACCTTTTACAGAGGTACTACTGATCCAAATTAAAGTACAGAGCAGCTTCGAAAGATCGATTTAAATAGTACAGAAAATAAAGTCTAGAGTATCAGTTATTACCTAATAACTAATGAATAGACATTATATTATAACGTGTAAAAAAAACCATTCTTTAATTATAACGTTTTTTTTATTGGGATGGTAGGGTCAGAAGGAATAAGGAAATGGTGAGCAAAAATATATTAGGTGAAAATTCTATCAGTGGGGAGATATTATCTGAAAATGGAAATGGATATTTCTTCACTCAGGGTGTAGGTCCGCAGCCGAAATACACTTCGCTTTCCGTGGGGCTCATCTACGAGCCTCCACGGAGCATGCTCCTGCGGGATCTCACCTGTCCCGCAAATCCCACAGGAGTCTTCGTGTATGCCGTCTGCTCCCTGCTTTAACATAACAACAAACTTAATCAAACTGCTGCCTATTTTCATCTTTTATGGTGTAAATTTGTTGTATGGTGGCCTACCATAAAAAATGGCTTTGGTTCTCTTAATTAGTCCGCAGCCGGTATATACTCCACTTTCCTATGGCAACGTCAATTTGGCTTTGCATCCTTTAATCCTGAGAGTTTGCAGTCTTACTTTTTCGACGCTCTGGAATTGTTTGTTTTTTCCTTATAGTAAGGGAGTATCTATTTGGTTATTAATATAATCTTTTAAAGCTTTCGAAATGATTTTTATAATATGTATTATCTAAACTTGTAATACGGACGCCCGATGAATCGGCATGAATGAAGGAGTTGTTTCCAACATAGATGCCCAAATGGGAAATGCCTTCCTTATAAGTATTGCTAAAAAATACAAGGTCGCCAACTTGAGGGAAATCAACATAATAGCTGCGATCATAAAAACCTGAAGCAGATAAACGATTAAGAGGGTGCCCAGCTTTATTAAACACATAATAAATAAAGCCACTGCAATCAAACCCATCAGGAGTTGTGCCGGACCAGCTATATGGTGTCCCAATCAATTTTTGTGCTTCTGTAACAACTGCTACTTCAGAAGAGACCGCAGGAGCATTGTTTGCTGGATTGGAAATAAAGGTAGGTTCATTTTCTTTTTCCGGTTCTTTACTCTCTACGTTTTCTGTTGGGGTACTGCCTGACGCTGTTACTTTCAATTGTTGACCAGGAAAAATCAAATCCGATTTAAGATTATTTAATTGTTTTAATTGAGTTACGGTAGTCTGAAAGGCTGCTGCAATTTTCCCTAAAGTATCGCCGCTTTTAATTTTATAAGTGGATACACTCGCTTGTGAAATAGAAGGATGTGTAGTTTCGCTTGCACTTGTTTGATGAGAAGACTCCGTATTTTCACTAGAAGAGTTTGCAGCAGAATGAGAAACTATTAACTCTTTTCCAGGAAAAATAAGATCAGAATGTAAGTTATTCCACTGTTTTAATTCTGCTAATGAGATAGAAAATTTATTGGCAATCTTAAGCAGTGTATCTCCAGACACAATTTTATATGTTTTTGTTGACGAAGAGGTGCTACTAGAATTATTAGCTGCTATAGAAGATTGTTTAATTGTTTTGTTAGAGTTTTTCCCAATTGTTAATTTTTGATTAATAAAAATAGTATCAG
>JBDNRM010000131.1:0-12068 GCA_047718615.1 Bacillus sp. (in: firmicutes)
AGTTATAAACGTTTATTGTTGACGTTTTGTTTGTTCAGTTTTCAAAGAGCAATTTCATTACTTCTGTCAGAAGCAACTTTTATATAATAACATTTGATACTTCATATGTCAAATGTTATTTTTAATTTATTTTTTCACAACCTTGTTGCGACTCCTAATATACTATCAGCTTATATTTATAAAGTCAACAATATTAAATAAAAAAAATCAACTAAAATAATTAGTTGATTCATAATATATACTTCTGCACAGCTACAAGAGCAAGTACACCTGGAATCCCCAATAATCCAGATACTGATGATGTTGCGAAATTAATAGGGATATGAATACCATACTTATTCCCGAATGCGTTTAGAAAAAATAAAAATAATGCACCGATGATAATTTTTATAATCCCTTGTCCTATAATACGCAACGGTTTAATAGGTGTTCCAACAACCAGTAGAAGAATTATAAGTCCAGTAACAACGGAGACAATAATAACAGGGCTCAAAATCAACTCATCCTCCCTAAAACTACTTGTACTAATAGATATGTGGAAAAATCATATAGTAGAACTAAGGAGGATCAACTAATTATCTCAAGGTGACATTTCTTTCTTTTGCTTCTTTAAATAGAAAAAAATATTTTGCTTCTGTTAATCTTGCCGCACAGAGTACCTCATCAGAAGGATCAAAACTTTTATCTAACAAAGCTTTTTCATTTAAATACTCCTGTTTTAAATGTTTAAATTGAATTATTAATTTTTCATCGAATTCTTTTCTTAATTTTCCTTTTCGGCGAAAAAACATCTCTGATAATCCCCCAACATTATACTTCTCTTCTTCCTTCTAACGCCTTTGAGAGAGTTACTTCATCCGCGTATTCTAAATCTCCGCCAACTGGCAATCCGTGTGCAATTCTTGTTATTTTAATGCCTGAAGGTTTTAAAAGCCTTGAAATATACATCGCGGTAGCTTCTCCTTCTATATTAGGGTTAGTTGCCATGATTACTTCTTCTACTTCATCTTCTTGCAGCCTTTTAATCAATGTCGGCACATTTATGTCTTCAGGACCTATTCCATCCATTGGTGAAATCGCACCGTGTAAAACATGATATAGACCGTCATACTCCTTCATCTTCTCCATCGCAATTACATCTTTAGGATCTTGCACAACACAAATAATTTTTCTATCTCTTCTTTTATCTTCACAAATATAACAAGGATCTTGATCTGTTATATGACCACAGACAGAACAATAGCTCAAATTCCTTTTAGCATTTACTAATGCTTTCGCAAAGTCTAGAACAGTATCCTCTTTCATATTTAGTACAAAAAAAGCCAGTCTTGCAGCCGTTTTAGGGCCGATGCCTGGCAATTTCATAAAGCTGTCAATCAGCTTCGATATTGGTTCAGGATAATGCATAGTCTCCCTCCTAGAACATTCCTGGAAGATTCATCCCTTTAGTGAATTGTCCCATAGTTGAATTTGTAAGCTCTTCTGCTTTTTTCAACGCATCATTTGTAGCAGCAAGTACAAGATCTTGGAGCATTTCCACATCTTCTGGATCTACAACTTCTTCCTTAATTTTCACTTCAACAATTTCTTTATGTCCAGTAACTACAACTGTAACCATTCCACCGCCAGCAGTACCTTCAATTTTTTTCTCACCTAGCTCTTCTTGAGCCTCAGCCATTTTTTTCTGCATTTTTTGCATTTGTTTCATCATGTTTTGCATATTACCCATTCCACGCATATTTATACCCTCCATTAATACATTTTATATTCAATTATTAGATGCTATTATCCCTATCACATGGTAGCAAAGTGTTCTGCCCTGCTTAGTCTTTTACTTCTAATAATTCTTCACCAAATAATTTTATCGCTTCTTCTACAAGCGGATCCTCTTTTTGCATTTCTGTGTTTTCTCCTTCAGATGAATGAAGGTGATGAGGACTGCTTAAGAAATCTTCCCTTATCTTTAGCCATTGATCTTCCGGAACCCCTACTAGCTTATATCGTTTTCCTACTAACTGATAAAGTGAAGTTGTAATTGTCTCTATAAATTTACCATTATCCAATGCCATTTGACAGTGAATTTCATATTTAAATTTAATGATGATAGAATCGTCTGATGCAGCTACTGGTTCTGCTTCATTTAATAATGCTGCTTGTGAGCGCATTTGATTCTGCACAAGTTTATTAAGCATATCTCCCCAGTTGCTTTTAATCTTCTGCAACTCAGGTTTTGTCGCCGTTTTTAGTATTTCGTTAATTTTTCCAGTTGGTGCTTGAAATCCTTTTCGATTCGTTCTTATTTTCTTTTGAGGAGCCGGATCTTCTGTCCTAGCACTCACACCATTCTGCTTTAAACTGGCAAGTTCTCCTTCAAGAGAATCTATTTTTGCTATCAAGCTTTGAAGCTCAGGTAATGAAGCAGTTACTTTAGAATTTCGAGGTCCTTCTAATTGGCATAGTTTTACGATCGCTACTTCTAGAAAGATTCTTGGATGATTGGTCCAGCGCATATCTTGTTGTGTTTTATTTAAAAGATTTATTATCTCGTATATATGCTCTTGAACATATTCTTCTGTTAAACCTTTAAATTCATCATCAAGAAGGACCCTTTCTAATGACTCTTCCAAATTTGGCGCCGTTTTATACAATAGCATATCCCGATAAAAGAAAATGAAGTCTTCAATGAATCGACTAGGATCTTTACCAGCAAGCAACAGCTCTTCTAAAGATTGTAACCCACTTATTGTATTTTTTTCAAAGATTGCTTTTGCTAATGTATTCAAAAATCCTTGAGAAACTGCTCCTGTTACCGTCAATGCATCATCAACTGTTACAGAATCCTCGCTGTAAGAAATCGCCTGGTCTAACAAGCTAAGCGCATCACGCATTCCCCCATCAGCAGCCCTCGCAATCATTTGCAATGCTTTTTCTTCACAAGAAATACCTGACTCTTGAACAATGATGCTCATTCTATTCACTATAGATTGAGCAGTAATTCTTCTGAAATCAAATCGCTGACATCTTGATATAATCGTTAAAGGGATTTTATGAGGTTCCGTAGTGGCTAATATAAAGATAACATGTTTAGGGGGTTCTTCTAAAGTTTTTAGCAGTGCATTAAAGGCCCCTATTGAAAGCATATGCACTTCATCTATTATATAAACTTTATAAGGAACAGAACTTGGAGCATATTTTACTTTGTCTCTAATGTCCCTTATTTCTTCAACACCATTATTGGATGCTGCATCTATCTCGATTACATCTGGAATTGAACCATCTGTAATACCTTTACAAGCTGCACATTCATTGCAAGGTTCTCCAATTGGAGCATTCTCACAGTTCACTGCTTTTGCTAATATTTTTGCAGCACTTGTCTTTCCTGTCCCTCTTGGTCCAGAAAAAAGATAGGCGTGTGATATTTTTTGTTGAAGAAGGGCATTTTGCAATGTTTTGGTTATATGTTCCTGACCTACCACATCTATGAACTGCTGTGGTCGCCAAACTCTATATAATGCTTGATAATTCATTGATTCGCCCCCATTCATTATTCCCATGATTATTATAGCTTATCTACAGTTGTTTTTACATATATACTGCAACCATATACAAAAAACTCATCCCTTAAATTAGGATGAGTTAAATATGTAAATTATAACTGCCGTGCACCTTTCATCGACTAGCACCCATAAGCGTTACTTAAGTAGTTAGCTCGGTCCAGGTAACCCTGCGGCACATGGGGGTGTCCACTTAATGCTGCTTCCTTCCGGACCTGACATGGTTCATGGATTCCCATTGCGCAGGACCCGGACGTCAACACTACTTGCTTAAGGCAGACCCTACAGGATACGAGCCTCAGAAAGGAATTCAGCCTCGCTAGAGCGGATTGCGAGTACAGGGCACCGCTACCTCCCCGCTTAGCACGACAAAATTGATACCAATAGTAAGGTGTCTTGTAAGACACATTTATAAGTATACTGATAATAGGACAAAATTGCAATATTTATCACTTGTTAATTATTGTAATAAACTTTTCCTCTTCTTCTCTTCCTTCTTACGAGATCGCAATTCTCTAAAAAAATCAGAAAGCAATTGTCCGCATTCATCTGCAAGTATCCCTGAAATAACTTCACTCTGGTGATTAAACCGATTATCCTGCAATAAATTCATAAACGTGCCTGCACATCCTCCTTTAGGATCTACCGCACCATAAACTACTTTAGCAATTCTAGAAAGAATAATTGCTCCAGAGCACATCGCACATGGTTCAAGGGTTACATATAATACAGCATCTTCTAATCTCCAAGTCCCTGCCTTTTTGCAAGCTTTCTCAATTGCTATTAATTCTGCATGCGCAACTGCCGACTGCTCTGTTTCCCTTAAATTATGCGCAGCAGCTAGAATTTTTCCACCTTGTACAATCACTGCTCCAATAGGCACCTCATTAATAGCTGCCGCCTTCTTCGCTTCCTTAATTGCCAGCGTCATGTAAAAAGAATGTTCTTCTTCCTTATTCATATACAACACACCTTAAGTAATTAAATTTATGTATAATATTTTACTTATTTTTTACAGAATATTAACCAAACTATAAAGGGATTAATAAAAACACCTATAAATAACAAATGCGGGGTACCTATGAAAAAATCTAACCATACAGCGCTACTTATTATAGATATAATTAATGATTTTAACTTTTCTAACGGAGATACTTTAGCGATGAAAACAAAAGAAATCGCAGCAAATATCTACTCTTTGAAACAATTATGCATAAAAGAAAACATGCCCGTTATTTATATTAATGATCATTATAACTTATGGAAAGCAGATTTAGATAAAATAATCTCCTTTTGCCTTAATGATAAAAATGATGAAATTCTCGATAAAATAAAACCATCAGATCAAGATTATTTTTTAATTAAGCCAAAACATTCTGCGTTTTATGGAACAGCACTTCATACCCTATTACAGCAGCTTCAAGTTGATACACTTTTACTTACTGGAATCGCCGGGAATATTTGTGTTCTTTTTACAGCTAATGATGCATATATGCGAGAATATTCCTTGATTATCGCAGATAACTGTATTGCTTCAGTAGATAACCAAGATAATACGTATGCAATAAGAATGATGCAGAACGTGATGGATGCAAAAATATTCACCTATCAGGAAAATACTATCATGTCTCCCCTTTTCCCTTCATAAAGTGTATTAAGCGCTTTTAAAAGCAGGAGGGAATAGAATGCAAATACATGTTGTACAAAGTAATCAAACATTAACAGGTATTGCTCAAGCCTTTGGCACAACAGCTGCCGATATTGTGGAAGCAAATGAACTTCCAAATACCAATCAATTAGTCGTTGGTCAAGCATTAGTCATCCCAATAGTTGGAAGCTTCTATTGGGTGCAACCTGGTGATAACCTTTGGTCTATTTCTCAAAGGTTTCAATTATCTTATCAAGAATTAGCCTCTATTAATAAAATAGCCATTAATCAGCCTTTACAGATTGGTCTGCGATTATATATACCCCAGAGACCAAAAAGAGCAGCAGAATTCAACGCATATGTAGAGCCTCGAGGGAATTCTGTTGCTCCAGCTCTAGAAACTAGTGCACGGGAGGCTGCGCCGTACTTAACCTATTTAGCACCATTTAGTTTTCAAGCACTTAGAAATGGCTCACTGAAAGAACCTTTATTAAATAATTTTCCCGCTATCGCACAAAATAATAATAATATACTAATGATGGTGATTACAAACCAAGAAAATGATCAATTTAGTGATGAATTAGGTAGAATTCTATTAAATGATCAAGCCGTTCAAAATACCTTTTTAAATAATATTGTTACTACAGCAAAAAAATATGGATTTACAGATATTCATTTCGATTTTGAATATTTAAGACCAGCAGATAAGGAAAACTATAACACTTTCCTTAGAAAAGCAAAATCCCGTTTCTCCAAAGAAGGGTGGTTGCTATCTACTGCTCTTGCACCAAAAACAAGTGCAGGGCAAAAAGGCCGTTGGTATGAAGCACATGATTATAAAGCACATGGGGAAATTGTCGATTTTGTTGTCATTATGACCTATGAATGGGGATATAGCGGAGGACCAGCAATGGCTGTTTCACCAATTGGACCCGTTAGAGATGTTTTGGAATATGCACGAACCGAAATTCCCTCTTCCAAAATATTAATGGGACAAAATTTATATGGATATGATTGGACACTCCCCTTTGTTGAAGGAAGCACTGCTAAAGCACTAAGTCCACAGGCTGCCATTCAATTGGCCAGCGAAAACAAAGTACAGATTTTTTATGATCAAAAAGCACAGGCACCCTTCTTTAAGTACACAGATAACAACAACAAATTACATGAAGTATGGTTTGAAGATGCAAGGTCTATTCAAGCAAAATTTAATTTAATAAAAGAATTAAATATTCGAGGAATGAGCTATTGGAAATTAGGATTATCATTCCCACAAAACTGGCTATTAATTGTTGATAACTTCCAAGTAACAAAAAGGCCCTAAAGTCACACGATTTCACACCAATCCCCTATTCAAAGAAACACTCATTCCAACAACTATCTTACATATAAATTTAAAGTAAACAAAAGAAGCAGCTTTCTAAGTTTATAAGCAGAAAGCAGCCGGAACACACGAAGACTCCCGCGGGAATGCGAGAAAGACGAGACCCCGCAGCGTATGCGAGGAGGCTCGTCGCTCGCCCGCAGGAAAGCGAAGTGTATTCCGGCTGCGAACTTTTTGAGAGAACCACAACCTCAGGGTAGCCTTCACTTATTACCAATCAAAAAAAAACAGATTATATCCTAAAAAACATCCATATGGTAAAATGTCTCTTGTGCATTTTTTTAAAAAGAAGGAGGGACAAGCAATGAAAACTATCCCTTTTATTACAGTAGAAGGACCTATCGGTGTGGGCAAAACATCTTTAGCAAAATTACTTTCCGAACACTTCCACTACTATTTACTAAAAGAAATAGTCGAAGAGAATCCATTTTTAGGGAAGTTTTATGAGAACATTGATGAGTGGAGCTTCCAAACAGAAATGTTTTTTTTATGCAATCGCTATAAACAATTAAATGATATAAATACAAACTACCTCAGTGCACAAAAACCAGTTGTGGCAGATTATCATATTTTCAAAAATTTAATATTCGCGAAACGATCTCTACAAGAAAGAGAGCTTACAAAGTATATACGCATTTATGAAATTTTAACAGAAGATCTCCCAAAACCAAATATTATTATTTACTTACACGCCAGCCTGGATACAATAATGGAACGCATAAAAAGAAGGGATCGAGATATGGAAAAAAATATCAGCCCACTATATTTAGAACAACTTTCCTCCGATTATGATCTTGTTATAGAGAATTTCCGAAAACAAAACCCAAACATTCCAGTGCTAACATTCAACGGAGATACCCTTGATTTTGTTCAAAACAAACAAGATTTCAAAATAATCATTCAAACTATCTTACAAACTTTACATTTAGGAGCATATTAACATGAATCTACTCAGTAAATATAATATTCCAAGCAACGCTGTCATCACCATTGCCGGAACTGTAGGTGTTGGTAAATCTACCTTAACAAATGCACTCTCTGAAGCCCTTCAATTTCGTACATCTTTTGAAAAAGTTGATACAAATCCATATTTAGATAAATTTTATCATGATTTTAGCAGATGGAGCTTTCATCTTCAAATATATTTTCTCGCTGAACGTTTTAAAGAACAAAAAAGGATTTTTGAGTATGGAGGGGGATTTATTCAAGATCGTTCCATTTATGAAGATACAGGGATATTCGCAAAAATGCATTATGAAAAGGGCACCATGTCAGCAATCGATTATGAAACCTATACAAGCCTATTTGATGCTATGGTAATGACCCCTTACTTCCCTCATCCTGACTTATTAATTTATTTAGAAGGCTCTTTAGAGGACATACTGCAGCGTATTGAGAAACGTGGAAGAACAATGGAAAAAGATACGCCAATTGAGTATTGGCAAGAAATGCATACCCGTTATGAAAAATGGATTAATTCCTTTTCCTCCTGCCCGGTCCTCCGCCTTAATATAAACGATTATGACGCGATGGCGGGCAGCAATGCTATTGAACCAATTCTGAAAAAGGTCGGACATATTATCAATCAAAAAAATTATATAAAGAAGGCATAAACATCAACTAACTAAGAAAACTTATACTTTCTTACCTTATAAAAAGGAAGGCGGACAACCACCTTCCTTTTTTAGTGAATCTTTTTCCTATACGAACACAAGCGTAAGATCTTCTAGGCACTGGCCGATTAAAGGCAGCGCCCTTACCTTATTTATGCCTTCAACAGCACTAGTACGTCCTCCGATGAAGCCTGGATGCAGACAAACCCCCAAGTTCCCCACCAGTCTATTTCGTTTATCATTCTGTAAACAACAAAAAAGCTTACTGCAAATGCAGCAAGCTTATATCTCCAATATTTATGCGCGATATTAATTTTAAAAATTATGGAGGAGGAAGGGGGATTCGAACCCCCGCGCGGTTTGACCCGCCTGTCGGTTTTCAAGACCGATCCCTTCAGCCGGACTTGGGTATTCCTCCATCAGACAAGATATAATATATCATTTTCAAAAATAGAAGTCAATATTTTATTTTATTTTTTTCACGATAAAAAGGGAAAGAAAATCCCTTTTTATCGGAAAATATGCTACTTTGCTTATTTGGAAGAAATAACCTCTTTATTGCCCATATATGGACGGAGAACTTCTGGGATAATAACACTACCATCTTCTTGCTGATAATTTTCTAAAATTGCTGCAACTGTACGACCAATCGCAAGACCAGATCCGTTTAATGTATGAACATGTTCTGGTTTCCCTTTTGGATCTCTACGAAAGCGAATATTAGCACGTCTCGCTTGGAATGCCTCAAAGTTACTGCAAGAAGAAATCTCCCGGTACATATTATAGCTAGGGATCCAAACCTCTACATCATATTTTTTTGCAGCTGTAAAACCTAGATCTCCTGTACACATACTTAATACACGATATGGCAATTTTAACAGCTGCAACACCTTTTCAGCATTTCCAGTCAATGTTTCCAGCTCTGCATAGGAGTCTTCCGGTTTTACAAATTTAACTAATTCAACTTTATTAAATTGATGCTGTCTTATTAATCCCCTTGTATCTCTCCCTGCCGAACCTGCTTCAGAACGGAAATTGGCACTGAATGCCGCATATTTAAGCGGAAGCTGCTCTCCATCTAAAATTTCATCACGATATAAGTTTGTAACAGGCACCTCAGATGTAGGGATTAAAAAGTAATCTTCTTTTTCAATTAAAAAGGCATCTTCTTCAAATTTAGGAAGCTGTCCTGTCCCAGTCAAACTTGCTCTATTCACCAAAAATGGAGGAATAATTTCTTGGTATCCATGTTCCTCTGTATGAAGATCGAGCATAAAATTGAAAAGAGCTCTTTCCAATCTTGCTCCCAAGCCTTTATAGAACACAAATCTACTGCCAGTAACTTTAGCAGCACGCTCGAAATCGAGCAAATCTAAAGTTGTAGCAACATCCCAGTGTGGTTTAGGTTCAAATGCAAAAGAACGGATTTCTCCCCATTTTCTAATTTCAACATTATCATCTTCTGTATCTCCAACAGGCACACTTTCATGCGGAAGATTTGGAATTCCTAACATAATCGCTTGCAATTTCTCTTCTACCACACGCAGTTCATCATCAAAACCCTTAATTTTTTCGCCTACTTCTCTCATCTCTACAATAAGAGCCTCTGCATCTTTCTTTTCTCTTTTTAAAACTGCAACTTGTTGAGAAACTTCATTTCTTCTACTTTTCAGTTGTTCCGTTTCAACAATTAATTCTCTTCTTCTCTTATCTAATTCTTCAAAGTTATCCAACTCAGATAAATCTTCGCCCCTGTGTTGTAATTGTTGCTTTACCATTTCAAAATTTGCTCGGACAAATTTAATATCTAACATCTTTTAGCCTCCTATTTACCTTTAATCTAATAAACATTCAAATTTTATCTACATCGGAAATAGTATTTTTAGAAAAAAATGCAAAAAGCTCCCATCCCTAAAAGGGACGAGAGCTACCCGCGTTGCCACCCTAGTTAAAAGTATTATTATACTTTTCACCTTAAAGAAAATAACGGTTTTTAGCCGAAAGCAATTACTAACCAACAAATGGTATTCCTTGCTTTTACTCTAGGATGGATTCACAGGCATTACCCACCGATTCACACCAATCATCGGCTCTCTTTAGAATAATGGATCTATTACTATTTCCTATCAATGTAGATATATTATATATTTTTTTCATCGTACTATAATTATTAACATACATCAACCATAATATGCAAGTTAACTTTTTGCTTCCTTCGCCATGTTAATAAAATAACCAGTTAATCGATGATCATCGGTTAACTCTGGGTGGAAGGAGCATCCAAGAAACTGTCCTTCTCTTGCTGCTACGATTCTTTCCTCATGCTTTGCAAGAATCTCGACATTCTCTCCAGCGGAAATAATATGGGGAGCTCGAATAAATACTGCTGTAAAATCCTCTGCTACACCAGCTATGTCTAAATCAGCTTCAAAGCTATCTTTTTGTCTTCCAAATGAATTACGCGCCACTTTTACATCCATAACTCCTATATGCGGTTCATCCGACCCATCAATAGACTTCGCTAATAATATAAGACCAGCACAAGTTCCAAACATTGGTTTTCCAGATTTCGCAAATCCCTTTAATGAATCCATAAAATCATATTTATCAATTAAGCGACGCATTGTCGTGCTCTCTCCACCAGGAATAATTAAACCATCCAAGTCCGCTAATTGTTCCTTATGTTTCACTACTACTGCGTTTACGCCATTTGCTTCAATTGCTTGAACATGCTCTCTTACGGCTCCCTGCAATCCTAGAACACCTATTGTCACTTCTGACATATTAACTTACCATCCACGTTCTTGCATACGAGATTCAGGGGCAAGACTTGCTATTTCAATACCTTTCATAGCAGTTCCTAAGTTTTTCGAAATCTCTGCAATTAATTTATAGTCTTGGTAATGAGTTGTTGCTTCTACAATTGCTTTTGCAAATTTTGCTGGGTTGTCCGATTTAAAAATACCAGAGCCTACAAATACACCATCTGCTCCTAATTGCATCATAAGCGCTGCATCAGCAGGAGTTGCTACTCCACCAGCTGCAAAGTTTACCACAGGAAGACGACCTAATTTTTTAATTTCTAGCAATAATTCATACGGCGCACCAAGAAGTTTTGCTTCTGTCATTAATTCATCTTCATTCATATAAGCAACTTTACGCACTTGTGCGTTTACTTTACGAATATGACGAACCGCTTCCACGATATTTCCAGTTCCAGGTTCACCTTTCGTGCGAAGCATAGATGCTCCTTCACCAATACGTCTTGCAGCTTCTCCCAAGTCACGGCATCCACATACAAAAGGAACAGTATAATCATTTTTGTTCAAATGATATTCTTCATCAGCAGGAGTTAATACTTCACTTTCATCAATATAATCAACACCCATTGCTTCTAAAACTTTCGCTTCTACAATGTGGCCAATACGCGCTTTTGCCATAACAGGAATCGTAACAGCATTCATTACTTCTTCAACGATAGTAGGATCTGCCATTCTAGCAACTCCACCAGCTGCACGAATATCTGATGGTACTCTTTCTAGAGCCATAACAGCAACTGCTCCTGCTTCTTCTGCAATCTTGGCTTGCTCTGCATTGATAACGTCCATAATGACGCCGCCTTTTTGCATTTCAGCCATTCCACGTTTTACTCGGTCAGTACCTGTTTTCAACTTATTTGCCCCCTATAATAGCCTACATTGTTGTAGATCTTAGTATGTTCCAAACTTAAGGAATTTTTCATGGTATGAATATTAATATCCCTAATGAAAATAAACAATAAAAAAAGGTTCCTGTCAAGACAGGAAACCTTCTTTTCAGCTCCGAGGAGTAAACTTTGATAAAAAAATGTGAAAGATGTTAAAGTAACT
>JBDNRM010000132.1:0-11982 GCA_047718615.1 Bacillus sp. (in: firmicutes)
ATCTAACATTCATATCTCTGAGGTCTTCCTAGCTGTAGGTATATGTATTGTAGCTATTAGTATTCTTTTTGTTAAATCACGATTAACTTCTATTATCTTATTAGGCGCGGTTGGTTATTCAGTTTCGTTGTTTTTTGTTATATACCGCGCCCCAGATTTAGCATTAACTCAACTTGTTATTGAAACAATTTCCGTTGCGTTATTTTTGCTATGTTTTTACCATTTGCCTAAGTTAAAAAAGCGGGAAGTACGAGTCTCATTTAAAATAACAAATGCCCTTATTTCTATTGGGGTAGGAGTAATTGTAACACTTATTGCCTTATCAGCACATAGTAATAAGCGATTCGAATCAATTTCACAGTATTATGTAGAAAACACATATAAAGAGGCAGCAGGGAAAAATATGGTGAACGTCATCCTAGTTGATTTTCGTGGACTTGACACTATGTTTGAAATTACCGTCCTTGCTATTGCGGCAGTTGGAATCTTGGGATTAATTAAGCTCCGCCTAAAGGGAGGTAAGAAAACTGAAAACAAATGACATAATTTTACAGACTACTACAAAAATAGTATTATTTATCATTCTTATTTTCTCTGTATTTATTTTTTTTACAGGTCATTACACACCGGGAGGAGGATTCATAGGTGGCTTGTTAACTTCTGGAGCCATCGTATTATTACTATTAGCTTTTGACTTAAAGACGGTTAAAGAAATACTACCCTTTAATTATATTTATATGATTGCAATTGGCCTTCTATTTTCTATTGGAACGGGAGCATGGTCTTTACTTTTCAACGTCCCCTTCCTTACTCATGCTTATACTCATATTGAAATTCCTATAATTGGAGATCTTTCGCTGCATACAGCCACGATATTTGATTTAGGTGTGTTCTTAGTAGTTGTAGGAGTAACAATGACTATTATTCAAACGATTGGGGGAGATGAATAATGGAAATTATCATGATTTTTGTTATTGGAATTTTATTTACTTGTGCAACCTATTTAATGCTTTCGAAAAGTTTGCTTCGAATAATTGTAGGGACTGGGTTACTAAGTCATGGAGTACACTTGCTTCTTCTAACAATGGGTGGATTAAAAAAAGGAGCGGCACCATTGCTTGGAGAGAAGGCAGAATCCTATACAGATCCGATCCCTCAAGCGTTAATATTAACAGCTATTGTGATTAGTTTTGGAGTGACTGCCTTTTTCTTAGTGTTAGCCTATCGCACCTATCAAGAAATTGGAACAGATAATATGGAAAAATTGAGAGGAAATGAAGACCATGATTAATCTATTACTTTTACCAATACTAATCCCTTTAATTACTGGAGTTATTCTTCTTTTCTTTTCGAATAACATTGTTGGTCAAAGGTGGATTTCTGGAATATCCTCGTTTGTTAATGTACTTCTATCTGTCATATTGGTACAAAAGATTAGACAGGATGGTATACAAACATTGGATGTTTCTAGCTGGGAAGCACCGTTTGGGATTACACTTGTATCTGACATGTTATCTGCTTTACTCGTTCTAACAACTAGCATTGTGGCATTTGCCTGTCTAATTTACTCTTTCCGAAGCATCGGAGAAGCACGAGAGAGATTTTATTATTATCCATGTTTTAGCTTCCTAATTGTAGGCGTAAATGGTGCTTTTACAACAGGCGACATTTTCAACCTCTTTGTCTTTTTTGAAGTAATGTTGATGGCATCCTATGCACTTATAGTACTTGGGGGAACAAAAATACAACTACGTGAATCTATAAAATATCTTCTAGTAAATATTATATCTTCCGCTTTATTTGTTATAACAGTTGCTTATTTATATTCAGTCGTTGGAACGCTCAATATGGCACATATATCTCAGAGAATTAGTGAAATAGGACAACCGGGAATTGTAACCGTGATAGGTATTTTATTTTTAGTGGTATTTGGGTTAAAAGGAGCGATTTTCCCTTTATACTTCTGGCTTCCGGGTTCCTATTATGCCCCTCCTATTCCTGTAATGGCTCTTTTCGGAGCACTACTGACAAAGGTAGGAGTATACTCTATTATAAGAACGTACACTTTATTTTTCTATCATGATACAGGCTATACTAGTAAGATCTTAGCTATTCTCTCTATTTTAAGTATTATCCTTGGTTTAATTGGTGCACTTGCCTATTCAGATATAAAAAAAATTATCATCTACAATATCATAATTGCTGTCGGAGTAATACTTTTCGGTGTTTCGACCATGACAACTGATGCGCTGGTAGGTTCTGTGTTTTATTTAATCCATGATATGCTTATTAAAGCGACTCTATTTCTATTAGTAGGTATTATAGCGAGTATTACTGGTACTTGTAATTTAAAAGAAATAAGTGGATTGATTAAAAGTTATCCTGGATTAGCATGGACGTTTTTCTTAAGTGCCTTATCACTGGCAGGGATTCCTCCACTTAGTGGGTTTATCGGTAAGATTTTAATTATTAAGGGTGGGGTTGAAGGAGAAAACTACCTAGGATCTGCTATTGTATTAATGTCTAGCCTTCTAATTTTATATTCAGTAATGAAAATTTTTATAAATGGATTTTGGGGTTCATACCGATCTTATGAAGGGGAAGAGAAGGTGCCAGTAAAAACTTTAATGATTGCACCAATAATCCTGCTTATTGTTTCTATTTTCTATGGTGTGGGTGCCGAAGTAGTTTTCTCTTATATCTCACAAGCAGCTGAGACCTTGGCTAAACCAGAAATTTATATTGATGCAGTCTTAAAGGAGTGATTAGTATGGCATTTCAAATATTATTAAATGTTTTTCTTGGTTGTATGTGGATGGTAATGACTGTATCGTTTGAACCAGTAGTCTTTTTTAAAGGATATCTTTTTGGTTTGATCATAATCTTTATCTTCAGAGGTTTTTTTCAGTCTCGTTTTTACCTTTTAAGAATAGCCGCTGTATTAAAACTCACATATATTTTTATTAGAGAATTAATACTTTCAAATATTGCAGTTTTAAAATCGGTACTAAAACCAAAACTTGATATGAAGCCAGGTATATTCGCATACCCAACAATTTTAGAGAGCAATTGGGAGATAACAATTCTAGCAAACCTGATTACATTGACACCTGGAACTTTAGTCATAGAGATATCTCCTGATAACAAAACATTATATGTTCATGCATTAGATATTAATGATGTACAAGTATCAATTGACTCCATCAAAAATACATTTGAGAAAGCGATCTTGGAGGTGGGGCGATAATGTTTGAGACATTTATTTATATTGCGATACTGTTTATCGTAATTGCTATGTTAGGCTTTACCTACAGAGCTATTAAAGGCCCAACAATCCCTGATAGAATAATTGCTCTAGATGCCATTGGAATTAGTTTAGCGGGCTTAACCGCACTAATATCCATTGTTCTAAACACAAATGCTTTGCTTGAAGTTATTTTAGTAATTGGAATCCTGGCATTTATTGGTACTATAGCCTTTTCTAAATTTTTAGAGAAGGGAGTGGTAATTGAAAATGACCGAGATAGTTAAAGTATTCATTGTCTTGTTAATATCAATTGGGGTTCTTCTTAATCTGGTTGCTGCTTTAGGAATAATAAGATTTCCAGATGTATATACGAGAAACCACGCAGCATCTAAAGCATCAACCCTTGGTATTATGGTCATTCTGCTGGCTACTTTTCTATATTTTTATTTTATAACTGGCCATTTTAATTCAAGGATATTACTAGGAATTGTTTTTTTCTTTCTAACTACACCAGTTGCTGGTCATATTATAGGCAGAGCAGCATACAATTCAGGTGTAGAATTGTGGGGTAAAAGTTTACATGATGATTTAAAGAGTAAAAACAAAGATAGAAGTCGTTAATAAATGTAAATTATACGCAGATTTGTACTATAAGATATAGTTAAAAACCTTCCGTTTGTATATAATATGGAAGGTTTTTTAGGTAGAAAAATATCTATTTATAAAGCCTGAAAAAATGCTCAGCTCGTTGGCGAAAAATAAGATAAATAAGGCTTTATTGTCACCTTATTTTGTAAGCGTTAATTTCTATTGTAATCGCTAAAATAATGTGAACAGTTTTTGCTCCCTTCAAATGAACACTTTTTCGTATAATAATTGCATTTCTGTAGATTGAGTTTATCAGTTTGTAGGAGGAGGATAATGAAGAACAAGTTAATGATATATTTAGATTTATCTGAAGTTATGCGAACTAATTCGGTAACACTCGAAGATCGTTCCGCAATCTCTGTCACATTTAATAGGATGTTAGTTCTTTGCTTCTAGTTTACTTGTTGTATCTTCAAAGGGATATCCATTAAGATAACTATTACAATTTATCCGCTTGTGTTTAAACCATACTTCATTTACAAAGCTCTTAGTTAACTTCTTCCAAAATAAATGATACGATAAAGAAAACTTCCAGCAGTGAGAGATTCTTCTCATCTCCCAGTGATGGTTTTTGAACAACCTCTATTATTTTACAAGGAGTGATTATTACCGATGAAGATTGCATTTATTTCCGACATACATGGAAATGCGGTTGCACTGGCGTCTGTCCTAGAAGATATGAAAAGTAAAAAGGTGGATAAAATTTATGTTCTTGGCGATATTTGTTATCGAGGACCAGAACCTAGACGTTCACTTGATTTAATTCGCAGTTTAAATACAGATGTGATTAAAGGAAATGCCGATGAATGGGTAGTAAGAGGTGTTAATCAAGGAGAGGTTCCGGATGAAGCATTGGATTTAATGAATAAGGAAAGAGATTGGATTGTGTCGCAATTAGAAGAAAGTGACAAAGACTTCTTAAGCAGCCTTCCTACTGAAATTCATACAGAGGTAGAAGGTGTATCCATCCACGGCTTTCATGCCACGCCAACAAGTCTATTTGACATCGTGCTTCCACACGCTGAAGATGACGTCATAGAAAAAACATTAATGTCTGCAACAAATTCTGAAATCTATGTTTACGCTCATATTCATAAACCATATATCCGTTATATAAAAGGTAAAATTGTGATGAATATCGGAAGTGTTGGATTGCCTTTTGATGGACAAGCAAAATCCTCCTATGGATTAGCCGAAATCCATGAAGGCAGCATTCAAACCTCCATTGTCCGCGTTAACTATGATACAGAAAAAGTAATCCAGCAATATAAAGATAGAGATTATCCGAATGCAGAGATGATGAGCAAGGTTATTAAGAATGGGCAGTTATAATTCATTAATCTAATAAAAGGTGAAAACAGATACACTATATTAGCTCCCATTTTTAGTCCAATTCATAGAATGAATTGGACTATTTTATTCATTTCACCCATTTCCAAATCTACCATTCCATTTTAAGTGTGATAGCTAGATGTACAGATTCAGTGCTTACAGTACTTTCTAAAAAAGCCGTCATTAAACTTTTTGATATAATTCTATATTATCTTTTTTCTTTATTTTTTACGATAAGAAAGTAAATGCCAATACCAACAAAAGTTACTAAACTGGTTACTATTAATTGAGTACTCTCTTGAAAGCTCGTTTTATTAAGAAGAAACTCTGGTAAAAACAATAGAATAGGAAGAATAATAGAAACCCAAGTTTTGCTCCAAATGGATATTCCAACAAAAACAAGAATGGAAAACAGGATTGCAGCTATATTTCCAGCCTTTCCAAAAGAGATCATTGTTGTGTCATAGTATCTATCCAAATAAATTAGCCCAATAAATAAAATTGTTGGCATAATTCCAAGCAAAGCAAAAAGTAACCGTTCCTTAGTTTTGGAAATTTTATTACTTGCAACATACTTAAATACAACGGAAATAAGCAATAACACAAATAAAAATATAAACAAATATCCAGTTATTCTAAGGAGGGAGTACTTTATTCCTCCTTGCAAAGCATCCCCCATTACAATATAAGAAAAGGCACCAAGTATAATAATTGGGATATATTTTAGAACTGCTTTAAAATCAAAAGACATTTCATTTGCTAATTGTTCCATATACGCTTTTGGTGTATTCCCAATTATATCATCTACTTTCTTTCCATCTTTTTCAGCCACATACAAATGATCTTCTAATTCGCTAATGATTTCTTCTGCCTCTTTTTCATTTTTTCCACTTGAAAATAAATAAAGTCGTAAATCTTCTAAAAAACTGCGGCTTTCTTGTGAAATATTCAACAAGTTAATCATCCTCTCCCAATAAATTGTTCACACTGCTGGAGATAGTACTCCACTTCTTTTTAAACTCTTCCAATTCCTCTGTTCCTTTTCCAGTTAATGAGTAATATTTTCGCTTAGGGCCACCGGAAGGAAGTTCTTTTTGACTAGTTGTCACTAGTCCCTCTTTTCTCATTCTCAGCAATAATGGATAAATACTTCCCTCACTAACCATTGTAAATCCAAAACCATTTAGTTTTTCCATCATTTCATATCCATAGATTTCCCCTTTGGCGATAATAGATAAAAGACAACCTTCTAAAATACCTTTTAAAATTTGGCTTGATGACACTAATTTCCCTTCTTTCCTTCTATCCCTCATCTAACTTGTTATACAATATAGTTGCGTAAAAAAAATCAACTACTTTGCATTACAATATAGTTGTAATTTAACATAATGCTTTTTACATTTCAAGTAAAACTTTCTGAATCAAAAAAAAAAAAGAGACAGCTTAATTAACAAACTGTCTCTAGTCTGCTTTATAAAAATTTACTGCACCTCTTCCGTCCAGTTAAAAGGATCCACATTATTTTGTTCTGCCTCCAACTCTGGATGCAAAAATGGAATAAAGGAAGGCTTATTTTTTTCCTTTTCGATTAAAGTCTTAATGCAGCTTCCAATGGTATATTTTATGTCGGCTGAAACCATTCCAAAAGGCAATTCAGCTGCTCTGCCGAAATAAACAGCCGTTTCTTTATCTTTTGATAATTTCACCTTTTTGCTATTCATTAAGTACGGGCGATCTGATTGGACTGTATAAATGGTTTGCCAATCACTTACTGTTTCAAATTGAATTTTGGTAAGATGCTCTCCAGCAACAGAAATTAAAATAATATCCGGCTCCAGATACTCCACTAATTGATGCCATAGCTGCACACCTTTTGTCTGAAGTTTTTGTTGTTCCTCTTTACTCAAATCCTCCCATATCGGATTGGTGGCTAAGGGCGAGCATATATCTGTATGAAGGGCTGTATTCTCTTTCCCTCCATAGAAACTGGCACCTAATCCCTCCAATAGCGGTTCAAAAGAAGGGTCGTACCATGCTTTATACGGATTTTCTTTAAAATAATGATTTAATGCAGCAGTGTATTGTTGATTGAAATGATAATAATGGTCCTGTATCATTGATTGAAATCTTTGGAAAGGGTCATCTTTAGGAAAATCCCGCTTAGAAGGATTTAATCCAACAGTTATGATACGGATGGGGGAATCAAAATATTCTTTACTGTCGCCAAAATAGATAATTGGCATAGAAGGTTTAATAACATACGAATAATCCTTGTGTGTTTCATACATTTCCCAATAATCTTTAATCAACTGGTTTAGTTTTTCCTCTTTAGTAACAATAAAAATCATCCTTCCATTTTGATTAAGCAATATTTTGCTTACTCCTATTATTTCGCTCTCAAAATAAGCATTTCCTTCCTATTATTATCTCCTTTCAAAAAATTTTTCTTCATTTGTCGATTTTTTCTTGCGCTCCTCACTTTTTTCTCGCGTTCCTCCAATTTTTCCCGCGTTCCTCTAATTCCTTCCCCATGCTCAGCCATGTTTTCCACCATTCCACCTATAGCTTCCCACACCCAGACAAAAAGGCACCCATTTCTGAGTGCCTTCCTTTTACTTATTCCACTTTTACTTTCTGTGGAAAATAGTCATTTCCTACAGTTTCTCCTGACAAGAATGCCAGTGAATCATTATTTTCCCTGTTTCCTTTAAAGTCTAGCAATGGAAAAACGAGTTCGGCAAAATGATAAGCTTCTTCCAAATGTGGATACCCTGAGAAGATAAAAGATTCAATGCCAATTTCCTGATATTCTTTTATTCGTGCTGCGACTGATTGAGGACTTCCAACCAATGCAGTTCCTGCTCCTCCCCTTGTTAATCCCACTCCCGCCCATAAGTTAGGACTGATTTCCAATTTGCTGCGATCGCCTTTATGCAAATCAAACATTCTTCTTTGCCCCGTGGAATCCTGGCGACTAAGTGTTGCCTGTGCTTTTGCAATCACATCATCATCAACATATTTAATTAATCGTTCAGCAGCACTCCAAGCTTCTTCTTCTGTTTCTCTGACAATCACATGAAGTCGGATGCCAAAACGCAGCGTTCTTCCTTTTTTCTCTGCTTTCGCTTTTACCGATTCTATCTTTTCTTTCACTTGATCAAGTGGTTCCCCCCAAGTTAAATAAACATCAGTATGCTCAGCTGCCACTTCTTGTCCTGCCTCTGACGATCCTCCAAAATAAATTGGAGGTCGTGGTGATTGATACGCAGGAAACAATAGACTGCTATTTTCCACTTTTATATGGTCACCCTCAAAGTTCACCTTTTCTCCTTCTAAAAGAGATTTCCATACTGTCATAAATTCATCTGTTTCTTTATAGCGCTCATCATGAGACAAGAAAACCCCATCTCCTGCTAGTTCCACCGGATCTCCTCCAGCTACGACATTAATCAACAATCTCCCTTCCGAAATGTGATCCAATGCGGAGGCCATCCTTGCTGCAACAGGTGGCTGCATTAATCCTGGACGTACCGCTACTAAAAATTTTAGATATCTTGTTTCCGCAGCTAAAGCCGAAGCCGTAATCCAGGGATCTTGGCAGGATCTTCCTGTTGGTAATAATACTCCCGTATAGCCTAACTGATCTGCAGCCTGTGCGATTTGTTTTAGATACGAATATTTAAAAGATCTTCCGCCTATCGTTGATCCTAGATAATGCCCATCACCATGAGTAGGTACAAACCAAAGTATTTCCATTTTTATCTCTCCCATCATTTCATTCATTAATTTTCCCCTTGAAAGCTATCTCTCCACTTTAATAATCTTCTTTCCAATAATCTCACTAAAGAATCTGTCAGCTTCCCTACTACTGCGAAAATAATAATCCCTACAAAAACAATACTTGTTTGTGAAAACTGCCTAGCATCCATGATCATATAGCCAATTCCAGCAGTTGAGCCCATCAGCTCAGCAACAACTAATCCAAGCCAAGCAATGCCAAGTGACAAGCGAACACCTAATAAGATATTAGGAAGAGCTGCTGGCAAGATCAGTTTTGTCATCTGTTTGAGCGGACTAAACTCCAACACTTTTGCCACTTCAAACAATTTTTTATCCACCCCTCTTATTCCTTGAAATGTATTAATATAAATAGGGAAAAAAGCTCCCATGCTAATTAATAAAATCTTCGAAAGCTCACCAAACCCAAACCATAATATAAATAAAGGCGTTACAGCCAAATGGGGTACAGTTCGCAGCATTTGCAAAGAAGGATCTAAATAATCCTCTGATCTTCTCGAAAACCCTATAATAGCTCCTAAAATAATGCCAATGCTTCCACCTAGTAAGAAACCAACGGCAGCACGCCAAATGCTTATCCTTAAATTAGCTCCTAATTCACCTGAAATAATCAAATCTTTAAAAGATAACGCAATATCCTTTGGCGTCGGCAATACAATAGAAGAAACGAATTGCATGTTTCCAGCCAATTGCCAAACAACAAGAATCAGAATAGGCAGCACTAACCCTTTTAACACCGATAAGCCAACCACCTTTTTCTTTTTCGTTTGACTGCCTGCCTTAAACTTAACTTGATGCGTTTGACCAGTGATTGCCTTTATGTCACTCATTATTACACTCCTTTCTACTTGGAAGATTTTAATGCTTCGTCAATAAACGTATTATCTACCACTTCTTTTACATCAATTTTCTTTTTAATTGCCCCAATTTTATATTGGAAATCAGCTGTTTCTTGCTGTGCTTTTATAATTTCATCGGTCACAGGATCATTGGTTGCTCCTGTGTTATCAAGAACACTTTCCACTACTTTTTTATCCAGCTTCTTGGCCTTCGCATAAATATCGACCACTTCGTCCCTATGTTCTTTTTGAAAGGCTACTGCTTTTTGAATTACTTTTAAGAATTGAACCGTTTCTTTTGGGTGTTGATCAGAAAAGTCACTTCTCACAAGGAAAAATGCAGGAGAATAAATATTATCTAGAGATTCTCCATTTGCAAGCACCTTTGCCTCATTATTAATTGTTTCTATAGAGATAAATGGTTCCCAGATAGACCAAGCATCCACTGAACCACTATCAAAAGCCGGTTTTGCTTCATCTGGCTGCAATTGAATCACTTGCACATCATCCGGCTTCAGACCAGCTTGATCCATCGCTTTATAAAGAAAATCAAATCCGCTGCTCCCTTTGGCAACTGCTACTTTTTTGCCTTTCAAGTCACTGATACTCTTAATCTTGCTATCTTTATTTACTAAAATAGCATTTCCTTTTAATCCATCTTGATAAACAGATAATTCTTTAAATCCAATTCCTGCTGACTGTGCCGCAATAACAGGGGAGTTCCCAACACCTGCAAAATCAATCTTCCCAGCTGAAACTCCTTCAAACTGCGGTGGACCACTTTGAAACTCCGTCCACTTCACTTGAATGCCAGCTTTTTTAAACTCTTCTTCAAACCAGCCTTTTTCCTTTGCTAACAAAAGTGGTGTTAAACTTTGTTGAATGGCGATATTAATGACCTTTAGTTTCTCCTTCTCTCCAGTGCTTTGTTTTGCACCACAGCCTGTTAAAAGCAAAAGCAGCAATACAGTAAAAATAATTGTTAACTTTTTCATCGTGATTCCCCCATTAATTAGATGCCTAGCCCTTCTGCATATGTCTCATTTTCTGTATGTTCAAATTCTTTTAGAACGCTTTGTCTGAATGCTTGAAAATCAGTTGATGTACGATTGCGAGGATATGCTAAAGGAATTTTCATCTCCTTATGTACTTTTCCTGGTTTCGCCTTCATAATCGCCAAAGAATTGCCAAGATAGATTGATTCCTCTATATCATGTGTCACTAAAACCATCGACATTTTTTTCTTTTGCCAAATATCCAAAAGAACATCTTGCAAATGCTTCCTTGTAAATGCATCAAGGGCACCAAAAGGTTCATCCAGCAGCAATACTTCCGGATCACGCAATAATGCTCTTGCTATAGCAACCCGCTGGGACATTCCGCCAGATAATTCTTTTGGATATAATTTTTCTGATCCCTTTAAGCGGACAATCTCAATTAATTCATCCACTTTCCTGCGCACCTCCTTCTTTTTCAAAGAAAGGTCTGCTGCAATATTTTCTTCTACTGTTAACCATGGAAATAATCGGTGCTCTTGAAAAATAAATCCTTGTTGAATACCAGCATTTTTTACTGAACGACCATTAATCGTAATTTCTCCTTCATATTCTGTATCAAGTCCAGCAATAATTTTCAGCAAGGTGCTTTTTCCGCATCCACTCGGACCAATTATTGTAAGAAAATCCTGCTCCTCCATTGATAGATTAATAGTATCTAATGCCTTTATTTTTTTACTTCCTTGCGTAAACGATTTATTATTTACAACCACTGAAATGGTCATTCCCTTCACTCCCTTTCTAAGAATTAAAAAACTGCATTATGTATATTCACAAAACATATAATTTCGATAAGTTTAATCGGTTTTAAATTCCTACTTTCCCTCCTTCTTTGTAGCTTAATAAAAAAAGGCATATTTCCCACCATAAAAATGGAGAAAATATGCCTTCGGTTTTCCGGTCAGCTATTAAGATATCTTGAATAGATTTTAATACAAAGTTTTCCACGTTGTCAACTTGGTTTTTATATTTTTTAGAAAAAATTTCAAATTTTTTTTATTCGTTTTTACTCAAACTTCGCAGTTATAAATCCTTCTTCATGTATTGACTTAACTTGGTTTAG
>JBDNRM010000133.1:0-11881 GCA_047718615.1 Bacillus sp. (in: firmicutes)
TCTATATCCTTAATAAATATTCCATTCATCATTTGCTATCTCTTTCATTTTTGATAAATCTTCTCTATATTTTTCAATCAATTGCTTTCCATATTCATCTGTTTCATCCAACACATCAAAATTCTTTTTAACCATAATCTGATAAGTATTATTATCTTCATTAATCATAATTCCATTTTCCATTCCGAACAGTGAAGGCCAAATAATAATCGTTAAACTGCCATCTTCATTGGTGATAGCTAAATTGCCAGTAAATGAACCGTAATCAGACTTTTTTACTGATAAAGTATACTCTTTTATACTTTTAGTTTTGTTAATTCCTATATCTTCAAATCCCTTTTCATATTTATTAAATACAATTTGGTTATTTAAAAACCACATTAAACTATACGCTATGATTACTCCAACTATAGAAGCTAGAATGATTAACACTTTTTTCTTCATCTTTTTACCCCTAACTGTTTTACTACTTTGAAAAACACCTATACATAAAAAAATATAGATGTTCCTCAAGGTTAACTAGTAATCTATTAATAATTTATAGCATAATTTACCGAAGATCCATAATGTCTTACTTCGATACCCGTACTCACACCAGCACCCACACTTTTACTTACATGTGACCCGATTCCGTTAGAAACGTTAGCAAAGTGGTATTTGTAATCATGAATAGCATATGCAAAATCTTCGTTAATCCAAGCTGTATTGAATCCATAAGTTAATTTCCCTGCACCATCACCTGTTTTTTTAGTAGCTGTCCATGCGTTTGTGAAACTACTTGTTGCTGATGTAACAGCAGCTTTTGCTGTTATTCCGGTTGATAATCCTGATAATCCAAGCAAACTTCCACATAAAATAAGCAAATAAATAACCTTTTTTCTAATTAATGTCCAACTGCAAAATATATTTTCGTAATATTACGAATTTTATTCCTCGAGTTGTTTAACTATATCACTAAAAAAACTGAAAACACAATTGCGGTTTTCCGAAATACATTTCAAGAAACGATTTCACCCTATAAACCCTCATTAGCTCTTTTATGTGTAGCTATCTCAGATACTTATTCATCCACCCGGTATTAACTGCTGCATTTCGAACATCAAACTTCCGCACAAATTGGTTTAATTTCCAAAAATAGAGTCTTTATTAAGCACATCAACAGGTTTAAAATGCATTTTACCAGTTAACCTTAAACATGTTCCGCTTTTACATGAGAAAGTCCGAACGAGTTAGGGAAAGCCGCTACTCTTGTGGCAAATAGCAAATTTTATTTCTCCCCTTTCATTTTTTAAACAACCCTTGAGATTCACTATGACAAAAACCTTTCAATTCTTTTACAAATTCGGGAAAATAAACAGAAATAGTTTCTTTTTCTGCTTATTTCCTTTACAATGCCCACTAGATGCTTTTCTAATTATAGGTAATAATACTTTTATGTTTCGAAAGGAGAAATTTATGAAAAAATGGATTAACTTATTATTTATAGGACTGCTGGCTATTGTGGTTACTGCATGTTCATCGAATGATGAGGGCGATAAAGCAAAAGAAAATGCAGAAACAAACACTTCTGAAAAGGATACACAGGATCAAGCAAAACAAATGGAGGAAATGCAAAAGAAGCTAGATAAACAAAAAATCGACGAAAATAAAACCGTTGCTATCGTAAACGGCAAGAAGCTGTTAGGAAGCGACTATAATAACTTGTTAGCTTCTACACAAACGCAGGTTCAACAAATGGGACAGGATCCTACAACGGAAGAAGTAGCAAAGCAAATGAAAGAGCAAACCCTTGACAGCTTAGTAGGGCAAACCCTTCTTCTTCAAGATGCTGATAAAAAGGGATATAAAGCATCCAATGAAGAAGTTAGCAAACAATTAGACGAAAGCAAAAAACAATACAAAAATGAAAAAGAATTTAACGAGGCATTAAAAAATGCTGGTTTAGATACAAATACGCTGAAACTACGAATTGCTGAAAGTATTAAGTTTAATACGTATGTTGATAAAGAAGCAAAAGTAGCGGAAACGACAGATAAAGAAATTCAAGCATACTACGATCAAGTCTCCAAGCAAGGAAGCAGTACAGGACAAAAACTTCCTGAACTAAAGGATTTAAAACCGAAAATTAAAGAACAGCTGGAGCAGCAAAAGATACAAGAAAAGCTTGTAACAAAAGTAGAGGAATTGAAAAAACAAGGAAAAGTTGAAATTAAAATTTAAACGATTTGGCGCCTTCAAGACTGAGGGCGCCCTTATTATGAAACAAACCCCTTGCTAATACCAAAATTAAACAATGGGAACTTATGCGGTTGTACTCACTCAAGCATTAAAAACCCTATTTTTTCAAATAAGAAAAGCGCAAGCGCCCTCGAACAGCTCTGAAGAAAAATGTTCACATGACTCAAAAAGTGTTTTTTACTTTTAGAGGCATGGGGTTATTTTTCACAAGAGCTAGGCGCTGGAGCTAGACACTAATCTAAGTTGAAAAATTTTATACTTTCTTATCTTTCAAAAAACCGACCGATAATAGAACAAAGCTATCTCCGGTCGGCTTATCATAGAAGGTATCTGGTCTTAAACGAATTTGGTCCGCAACCACCATTGCTGTAATTGGTCACATATAACGAGTAAGGATGGAATGGGTGATGGATAATTGGTTGTTCCTTCGCCATTTTTACATACACTATTGTACAATTGGGTTTCCTTCTATGCCTTGAATAGGAGTCTCACCTATTCAAGGATTAAAAATATTTATCTGCATCAAAATCTAATTGGATTTGATAGTTTTTACTATTAATTAAATTAGATAAACGATTTGCTTGTCGCTCACAATCAATGCTTTTTATGCGGTAATCTTCTGGTTCGAATGTAGCAAGCTTCATTAATACTACATTATCGCCAATCGTATACAAATGTTCTTCTTTTTCTGCGGCTGCATACTGTTTAAACTTTCTCGCTTTGGCTCTTAATTGCGTTGCTAATTCAATCGCCTCAACAATGCTTATATTTTGATTGCCAAAGGTAATTTCATAATCAATATTTGCTCGATACATAAGCGTATCTAATAAACGATAATCAGCTCGAACTTCTTCTATTTCCTTTTCTACATCTGTAATCGTTCTTTTTTGTTTCGGAATTTTCTTGCCATCTTCTATTTGTATGAACGCCACACGATCCATTTCTTCTTCTAGCTCATGGATTCTTTTAGACAACACACTTCTAAGTTTTACCGCTTCTGCTTGTGTTATTTTATTCATTAGAACCCCCGTTTTTTTATTCTCGTGAACTTTTATTCTAGTATAACCGGATGCTATTCCTATACTATTTATACTGTTTTTATGTATCACAATCTCTTATTTCTTCATCCTATTATGAATCCCCATTTATTTCAAATAATAAGGTAACTTCTTATATGTTTTCTCAAGCTGTAGGAGATTAAGTTTGTTTTATGGAAGTATTAAAAAACGGTGTTGCTAAAAGTCTATGATCGACTTCTAGCAACACCGTTTTTACATATAATATAACTGCTTACAGCTTTTCAGCAGAAAAATTCGTCACTTCCAGCGGTTCGGACAAAAACTCTTCTGCTTGTGCTACAAAACGAGTAAAATGAGACTGCTGATTATGTACTTCTACAGCCTGTTCATCCTTCCATTTCTCTACCATAATAAACGTATTCTGCTGACCTGCTTCTTCATACAGCTGATAGCTTATATTCCCAACTTCGCTTTGAGACCCCGCTATTAACGGCTTCATGGCAGAAAGAAATGCTTCTCTTTTATCTGGATTCACTTTAAATATAGCATGGATAATAATCATAAATATCACTCCTTAAATCCATCATAGCATGCATCTACGGAAAATTTAAGAAAATTGCTTCTCCATAACATTATACGAACTGAATACCACCATCAATAAGAATGGATTGTCCTGTTAAGTAGTCAGAATCATTGGATGCTAGGAAGGAAACAAATTTTGCTACATCATCTGGCGTTTCTGTGCGGCCTAATGCAATGCCATCTAAGAATTTTTGTGTAGCTTCCCCACGTTTAAGGTTCATATAGTCGGTCATTTTTTCATCAATCAAATCCCACATTGGTGTTGCCACAATTCCTGGACAATAGCTGTTTACAGTAATGCCAAATTGTCCAAGCTCTTGTGCTGCTGCTTGTGTCAATCCACGAACGGCAAATTTTGTAGTAGAATAAGCACCAAGCAATGGAAGACCTTTATGTCCCGCCATGCTAGCTGCATTAATAATTTTTCCGCCGCCTTGTTTCTTCATTTGCTCTGCAGCTGCTTGGATGCCATAAAACACTCCAAACACATTGATTTTATATATTAATTCAAGGTCTGCTTCCGTAACCTCTAATAGTGGCTTAATTTGTGCAATTCCTGCATTGGCAATAAATACATCAAGCTGTCCAAACTCTTTTACGCCTTCTTCTACTAGATTAAATACTTCGTCTCTTTTGCTGACATCTGCTTTAACAGCAATGCTCCCTTTGCCAAGCGCACGAATTTCTTGTGCTGTTTCTTCTGCCGCTTCCATATTTAAATCACTTATCACGACATTAAATCCATCCTGTGCAAGTCTTAACGCGATGCCTTTTCCGATTCCTTGTGCTGATCCTGTAACTATTGCAGTTTTTGTCATTTTGACTCTTGATTACTAAAATTCCCATACCATAATTATAGAAAAGCTAAAAATAGTACGATAAATAAGAATAGTTTAGTATCAAGATTCACCTCCTTTAGTTGTATCAAGCAATTTCAAGTGCTTTCTTTGTACAGTAACTGGATTGTCTTTTCCTTTTTAAAACGAATCCATTTTTTTTCATAAAAGGAAGAAAAACCAATATTCTTCCACAACCCAAGTATAACAAAGATTCACAACCCAAAATTTTACAAATTTTCATCAATTTCAGCTAATAATAAATGCATATCACTTTTAAAGAAATAAAAACTTAAAGATAAATTCTCGTATGTGCTTTCATTGCTTGTACATGGTATTTTTTAACAAATGTAATAGAGTTATATTTGTCATAGTTTGTTAATAATTAGTGATTGCAAAGAGGAGTTAAAATCCAATATCTTAAAGAAATACTTTGAAAAAGGATCTCTATAAACGTTTACAGGAGAGTTGATTAACCAATTTGATTGCCCTTTTATCGGACAAACATCCCTCTTTCTCTGCTGTTTTTGTCCTTCATAAGTCGTATGAGGCACTATTTCTTTGTATTTTTCCGCTTTTTTGTCCTTCATATGCCGTATGAAGCACTTTTTCTTCGTAGTTTTCGCTGTTTTGTCCTTCATATGCCGTATGTGGCACTTTTTCTTCGTATTTTCTTGCTGTTTTGTCCTTTATAAGTCGTATGAGGCACTTTTTCTTCGTAGTTCGCTGTTTTGTCCTTCATATGCCGTATGAGGCACTTTTTCTTTGTATTTTTCGCTGTTTTTGTCCTTCATAAATCGTATGAGGCACTTTTTCTTTGTAATTTTCCGCTTTTTTGTCCTTCATATGCCGTATGAAGCACTTTTTTTTCGTATTTTTCGCTGTTTTGTCCTTTATAATTAAAAATATGGAAATAAATCCAGGGTTTCCAATTCGATAGAGTGGAAATAAGAACCGAGCCTTCCTGTTCGCTTCCTTTGGATTAAAAAAGCGCAGGGCGCCCAAACTCAGCCCCGAAGAAAAATGTTCTCCTGACTCAAAAAGTGCTTTTTACTTTTAGAGGCAGGAGGTTATCTTTCACAGGGACTAGGCGCTGGAGCTAGACATTAATCTAAGTTAAAAAGTTTTATGCTTTCTTATCTTTTAAGAAAAAAACACGTTTCCCTTTTTTAAGGAAAACGTGTTTTTTTAAGCCAAAGCAATCTTTAATCGCTCCAAGCCATCTCGTAATACTTCTTGTGAACAGCCAATATTCATTCGGACAAATCCTTCTCCACCAGGACCATATTTTGCTCCAGGTTCTAGCCCAAGCTTGCCTTTTTCAACTAATGCTTTCTTTAATTCTTCATCACTTAAATTCAAGTCATGGCAATCTAGCCACAGAAGATAGGTTCCATCTGGTTCCATTAATCGTATAGACGGGATATTTTCTTCAATAAACTCTTTCGCAATGGCAACATTCTGCTGTAAGTAGCTTAACAGCTCATCCAGCCAGCTCTCTCCGTAACGATAGGCTGCTTCCATAGCTATAATGCCAAAAGTATTCAATGTATGGAATCCTGTTCTTCGCTGGAAGTTTTCATATCTGCTTTTTAATGCTTCGTTCGGAATAATGCATGCAGATGCTTGAAGTCCTGCAATATTAAATGTTTTACTTGGCGCAATACATGTTAGTACAATTTCTTCATATTTTTTATCCAACGCTGCAATTGGATAGTGTACATGCGGCTTGTACACATGATCTGCATGAATTTCATCCGAAAGAAGCAAGCAATTATATTGTAAGCATAAATCTGCTACCCTTTGCAGTTCCTCTTTTGACCAAACTCTTCCCCCTGGATTATGTGGACTGCACAAAATAAATAATTTCACGCCCAATTGCAGTTTCTGTTTCAAATCTTCAAAATCCATTTCGTATCGATTATTCACAAGCTTTAATGGAGAGTTCAACACCACTCGTTCATTTTTTTCGATCATTTCAAAAAATGGTGCATATACCGGAGATTGCAGCATCACATAGTCCCCTGGCTCCGTGAAAGCTTGAATAGCTGTACTGATGGCAGGAACAACACCGGAATGATAAACAATGGATGATTCTTCTATTTTCCAATTATGTCGATTCATAAGCCAATTAATCATTGCATCCGAAGCAGCATTCGGAATATATGTATAACCATAAATGCCATGTTCCAGGCGTTTCTGCAATTCAGCAGTTACCTCTTTAGGCGGCTGAAAATCCATATCCGCTACCCACATTGGAAGCACATCATCTGTTCCGAAAACAAATTTATTGTATCCCCATTTAAAGGAAGCAGAGTTGCTTCGGTCAATTACTTTATCAAAAATACTAGTCATTTCCTTCCCCACCTTCAATTATTATTTACTGATTATTATAAACATTTTCTGATACCTATTCTAACATAAAATGTTTATTCTATTATTTCATTGCTTTCTCGAAATATCGGTACCAGACAAAAAGAAGTTAATCTTAAGCTGAGCCGCACCTCTAGAGCCTCTCCTTATCTTCTAAGCATACGATAAACAATAAGCACAAATGCCAAAATCCATATAAGGAAGATTTCAGCAACAAGGGGAACCTTATTCATTACATCAAACCAGTATCATGTTTTTGCCTTTTTTAGATACCATTACTTTTGTATGTTTGACCGTCCTATGTCAGGGTAGAAAACATTTATATACAATTGTATAAACCAGAATGAAGTGCAGACTTTTCTACTATGTATTCCTAAATTGAATGAAAGAAGGTGTTTGTTATGCCGACCATACAAGTTAATGACGGCACGAACATATTTTATGAAGAGAAAGGGAGTGGACATCCCCTTGTTATGATTCACGGCTGGGGATTTTCCGGGAGGTTTTTCCACCGTAATGTGGATGCTTTAGCTGAACATGCGCGCGTGATTACTATTGATTTGCGTGGACATGGCAACTCCGACAAACCTACATTTGGATATCGGGTTCCCCGGCTAGCAAAAGACTTATATGATGTGCTCACCGCACTTGATTTGCATAACGTCACAGTTCTTGGCTGGTCGCTGGGCTGCCCCGTAATCTGGAGTTATCTCGAGCTTTTTGGAAAAGAAAGACTCGCACAGGCTATATTTGTGGAGCAGTCTCCTAGACAGTACTATGCTCTCGACTGGAAATATGCTCATGCCACTTGCTATGATGATGCTTCATTTGCTTACACGAAAGCACAGGTTGAAATGGACACCGCTAACTTTGACCAAAACCAAATTAAAACCATTATGGCTACAGAACCGACACAAGAGGAACAAGAACTGATGCTTTCCGAAATGGCCAAAGCACCTGCTTCCGCTCGCATTGCCATTATGGCAGACCATACCCGTTATGACTGGCGTGATTTGCTGCCAGAGATTGATCTACCTAGTTTAGTGCTGGCTGCGCGCAAAGACAAAGTCTTTCCATGGCAGGGACCAGCTTGGGTTGGTGAGCATATTCCAAATGCGCAAACCGTCTTTTTCGAAGAGAGCAGTCACGCTCTTTTTCTCGACGAACCTGAAAAGTTTAATGAATCCGTTATTCATTTCATGTCTAACCATGGAGGTGTATCATGAAGCCAATCAAGCTTCCTTTTTCATATGGAGTAAATGAATTCACCACCCAGCCTTGGTCTTTCGAAGAGGATGTGAAGAATTATGCTCAACTTGGTGTAGAGACTATTGAGATATGTGAAGCCAAGCTTGACCCTAACCGTGCTAGTGCCCAACTAGAGCTTCTTTCTGAAACAGGCTTAACGGTTAGCTCTGTTCAACCACAGGTGAGAACCATTATGCCAAGCGCAAGTCAACCTAAACCTTCTGCTGTTGAGGACCGATTGGGATGCATTCGCCAATCCATTGAGCGCATCTCTCCTTACGCACCGGATGCCGTATTTGTTACGAATACAGGACCGGCACCAAAAGGCAACATGGCAGATACAATTCGTCAGACGATAGTGGAACATCAAGAACTTGCCAGTATTGCAGACTATCATGGAGTAAAAATTGCTCTTGAACCCTTAAACCCTGTGTCACTAAATATGGAAACTGCCATCTGGACTTATAAACAGGCACTTGAAATCGTTCAAGAAGTTAACCTAGAAAATATCGGTATTTGTCTTGATTTATGGAATCTTTGGCAGGACAATCATCTTATCGAGGGGATAAATGCTGCACCTGAGCTTATCTTCTTGCTTCAGGTCAGCGACTGGCGCACACCAAAATCCGGATTCGATCGCCGCAGTATAGGCACTGGCGAAATTCCTACTGGACAGCTGTTGCACTCCGTCTACGATGCCGGCTATCGAGGTCCATGTGTGCTTGAGATTTTCTCCCAGAATGTACCAGACTCCCTTTATAATACAGATCTGAATAAGCTAATTGTCGACAATCAGAAAGCACTGGAGCAAGCTTGGATTTCTGGTTGTTAATGGGAATTAGCACATCTAAAGGCAGATGGTTGCTATTTCATCTGCCTTTTTTGAAAAACCAAAATAGTTCATTATACGTTTCGTTTTCCACCTCTGTTTACAAAAAAAATCCCTTCCATTTTGTTTTGAAAGGGATTTTATAAACGGGCAAAAGCGTCTAATTTAATTCTATTCGTCTTGCAAAATCAGTAAATTTAAATTTATCTGGACGATGTCTCGATTCGCTGTACTGAAATAAACTTCCATCCTGCAAGTGAACCGTGCTCTTGACTACGGCTACCATCGGATAATTTTCCAAGTCAAGAATAGCTTGATCTTCTTTATTGCATGGCTCTACTGTAATTTCTTTGTTGGCAAATCCTATTTGCAGTCCTAGTTCCTCTTCAATATACTTATAGATTGAACCTTGGCAAATTTCTTCTGTCAAAATTGGAATATAGCTACTATTAAAATAATCCTTATCTAGGATAATTTTTTTTCCGTCTATTTCCCTGGCTCTATATATTTGCCAAACCTTTTCCCTACCATTTATATCTAACTGCTTTTGCAAGGCAGAATTCGCTGATATAAGCTCCAGTTTCTGTACCAAAGTATTAGTCCGTATCTTTAATTTTCCAGAAAGCTCTTTGAAGCTAATTAAGCCTGATACCGGAAAATTAAACTTGCTGAAATCCATAACAAAGGATCCTTTTCCTTTAATTTTATGAATATATCCATTTTGCTCTAGTACATGCAAGGCTTTACGAACAGTATCCCTAGACACTGCATATTGCTCCATTAAACTGCTTTCAGATGGGAGCTTAGAATTGATACAATAGGATCCATTTTCAATTTTAGAAACAATCTCACTATAAAGTGTTACATATTTACTGCTCATTTCCATCACCATAGGGAAGTATTTGTTAAACTATTTTAATAGATAAATAACAGATTCATATGGACGGAGAACCATTTTATTTGTAAAGGAATCGCCAGAATCTTTATAATTCGATAATAACAGCTCGCTTTCATAACCGACAAGCTTTTGTTCTGGCAATTCAACAATACATTCCTGTCCATAGAAGTTATTAATTACTAACAATATTTCATCCTTATAGCTTCGTGTATAGGCAAAAATGCGCTCATTCTCCGGTAAAATTTCTTGGTATACCCCATAAGCAATCACATCATATTCTTTTCTTAAAGCAATTAAGTTTTGATAATGATAAAAAACAGAATCCTGCTCTTCAAGTGCTTTCTCTGCATTTATATTCAGGTAATTTTTCGCCGATTGAATCCATGGAGTTCCAGATGTAAATCCAGAATGCTGAGTACTGTCCCATTGCATTGGGGTTCTTGAATTATCTCGGGATTTCGACTGGAGAATAGAAATAATTTCCTTATCCTCTTTGCCTTCCGATTTCAGGATATTGTAATAATTAATAGACTCGACATCTTTATATTGATCAATACTCGAAAAATAAGGATTGGTCATTCCAAGCTCTTCTCCTTGATAAATATACGGCGTCCCTCTAAGCATATGAATCGCTGTAGCAAGCATCTTTGCTGATTCCTTATGATACTTTTGATCATTGCCAAAACGGGATACAATACGCGGCTGATCATGATTACACCAAAAAAGAGCATTCCATCCATGCCCCTCTTGCATGCCATATTGCCAGGAACTGAGAATTTCTTTTAATTTTTTGAAATCAAATTCTACTGTTGTCCATTTTTCTCCATTTTCATAATCTACTTTTAGATGATGAAAACTGAATACCATGGACAATTCCTTTTCATTAGGATGAGAATATCTGACACAATGGTCAATCGAGGTAGAGGACATTTCTCCAACAGTGATAATATTTTCATATTTCCCGAAGGTTTCTTTATTCAATTCTTTTAAATAATCATGGATTTTAGGACCATCTGTATAAAACCTGCGTCCATCTCCCTCCATATCGTTTTCGAATACTTCCGGTTTCGAAATAAGATTGATCACATCAAGACGAAAACCCTTTACCCCTTTTTCTAGCCAAAATTCTACTATATCAAAAATCTCTCGTCTGACCTTAGGATTTTCCCAGTTTAAATCTGCTTGTGTTACGTCAAATAAATGAAGATAATATTCTCCATATTTCTCGGAATATTCCCAAGCTGAACCGCCAAATTTAGAAATCCAATTAGTTGGAAGACCTTTATCCTCTTGCGGCTCCTTAAAGATATAGTAATCTTTATATGCTTGATCACCTTTTATCGCTTTTTGAAACCATTCATGCTCTGTTGATGTATGGTTAAACACCATATCCATCATGATTTCCATATTCCGTGCTTTTGCCTCGGATACTAACCGTTCAAAATCTGCCATTGTTCCAAAACGGGGGTCAATGGAAATATAATCGGCAACATCATATCCGTTGTCCTTTAGCGGTGAAACATAAAAGGGTGTTATCCATAGATAATCGACTCCTAGATTTTTTAGATAATCGAGCTTTTCCATAATCCCATTTAAATCGCCAAATCCATCACCGTTTGAATCTTTAAATGACTTAGGATAAATTTGATATACAACACTTTTTTTAAAATCTTTCATAGAAAATCCTCCCTTTATAAGTAAAAAGGGAGATAAGCTCACTCTCCCTTTTAGCTACCCAGAAAAAAACGCTCTCGATAAGTCCGCAGTCGGAATACACTTCGCTTTCCATGGGGCGGGCGCCGAGCCTCCTCGCTGCGCTGCGGGGTCTCGCCTGTCCCGCAATTCCCATAGGAGTCTT
>JBDNRM010000134.1:0-11814 GCA_047718615.1 Bacillus sp. (in: firmicutes)
CAGAATATCATTTTAATTATCTTTTTTTTATTGAGCATAACTTTATTAATCCCTATAATATTCAAAAAAATTAATATAGTAATACTCCTACTTTTATCTTTCTATATTTTGATTATTGGGGTACTGATATTTTCTGATCCAAAGGAAATAAAAGATTTCCTTCGTAGAGAAACTGAAACTCAAATTGCTCCAGTATCTTTAAAGAAAGATAAAAGAGAGAAAAAGAATGAAATTTTAAACCCTAAAGAGAAAATACTCATAGATGCTCCAGTAATTCAGCAATTCCCTGAGCTGCCGAGAGGATGTGAAGTAACTAGTCTTGGTATGTTTCTGCAATATTATGATGTTAAGGTAGATAAAATGGAATTAGCCAATAAAGTTAAAAAAGATAAAACACCAAGGTCTATAAAAAATGAGGAAATCTTTTGGGGAAATCCTAATGAAGGTTATATAGGAGATATGTATTCTTATAATAATCCTGGTTATGGTGTTTATCATAAACCAGTTATAGAGTTGGCTGAAAAGTATCTCCATGGAAAAATAGTGAATTTAACTGGAAGTAATTTTGAGAATTTAAAATTATATCTATCAAATAAAAGACCAATATGGATAATAACAAATACAACGTATAAAAAACTTGCTGATACTGCTTTTGAAAAATGGAAGACTCCAAGTGGCGAAGTAAATATTACGTATAAAGAGCATTCGGTATTAATAACAGGTTATGATCAGTCCTTTATTTATTTTAATGATCCAATAAGTGGAGATAAAAACAAGAAAGTACCTAAGGATGACTTTATAAAAGCTTGGCAGCAAATGGGTAGTCAAGCATTCTCATATAAATTAAATTAGTATCATTTGAAATTTAATTGAAATCAATACCAATGATAGAAGTATGCATTTTTTATGGAGTTTATATTTATACTTCCATCAGCCTCATCATTACTACTGTCATTTCGACAATATTTATTCGTTTGATTGTCATTTTACCACTTAAATCATTATTATCAGTTACAAGAAAAGTTGCTAATGGAGATTTAAATATTGTTATACCAAATAAGACTAACGATGAAATTGGTCAATTAATTAGTTCCTTTGAAAAAATGCTTGGAAATTTAGGAAACTTAGTAGGAAAAATGAATGAAACTTCGGCTGAAGTCGCATTGTCAGCAGATCAACTTGTAGACAGTGTAAACGAAACTACCAAGGTAACCGAACAAATCTCCAATTCAATTCATGAAGTTTCTATTGGAACGGAGGATCAAACTGTTAGCTTGGAGAAGTTAGCTCATTCAATTATAAATATGAAGAAGGAAATTAACGAAATAGCGGTTAACACAGAAAAAGTTTCCTGGCATTCCAAAGAAACAATAGGATATGCTGCAGCAGGTGAAGAGGCAGTAGAGAAAACGGTTCACCAAATGAAATTAATACAAGAATCAGTAAGTGGATCTAATAAGTCCATTCAACTACTTCAAGTACGCTCTCGTGAAATTGAACAAATTTTGAATGTGATATCAGATATAGCCAATCAGACTAACTTACTTGCTTTAAACGCGGCTATTGAGGCAGCCAGGGCAGGGCAAAAGCTGGAAAGAGATTTGCTGTGGTAGCTGACGAGGTAAAAAAGTTAGCTGAACAATCAAATCAATCTGCAGATCAAATCGCCTTATTAGTTAGTCAGATTCAACAGGCAACTGAAGAATCTGTATGGACTATGAGTACAGTTATGGAGGAAGTGAAAGAAGGGATTAATATAACACGTGATACAAAGAGAAATTCTCAGTAATCTCACAATCAACAAAAGATAATAATATCGAAATGAATGAGGTAATGTCGGCTTAAAAAAAAATAGCAGATAATGCAGAAGAAGTTTCAGAATCTATTGAACATTTATCTTCTATTGCAAGATATAATTATGAAAACTCAATTCTTGTCACTAGAGCAACGCAGGAACAATTGGAATCTTTTGAAGAAACCCACATGCTATCGAAATCATTATCTAAAATTGCTAATGAATTAAAAATGTTAACAATAAATATACATAATACTTGGTATAATTAAAGGATCAGAAGAAGCCCAATGCGAAAAGGTAGAGTAGCAACATTGTGAAAAACCTTTATTAAATAAATTGAAGTATATATAAAATCTTAATGAAAATAAAAAAGAGGTTTTTGGTTATTAATTGAAGTAATACTTGATTGCTAGGTTACTAATAAAAGTAAAGGAAGAAGGAAAAATTTATGCAAGTTCCTAGTAAAGCAAAAAAAGTATTTAATATCGCAATACCAGCAATTGGGGAATCCTATTTACAAAGTTTGCTTGGGGTCATAGATTCCCTTTTTATTGCAAAACTTGGATTAGTCGCTATCAATGCAGTAGGCGTAACAAATATATATAGCATGACTTATATTGGGGTTTTTACGGCTATATCTGCGACTCTTTCCGTCTATTTATCAAGGGCATTTGGTGCAAAGGATATTGAGAGAAGTAAATCTGTTATTTTTCATGGTCTTTTAATATCTATTTTAATTGGGCTCCTTTTTTCATTAGTGTCAATCATATTTTCTGAGCCTTTGTTAAATTTGGTAGGTGCAAATGATGCACTAAAAAACACAGCTTCCATTTACTTTAAAGTTGTTTTAGGCTTAACTCCATTCATTGCATTATTTACTGCTCAATCTGCTTCATTTCGTGCAATAGGCGATACGAGAACACCTTTTCGAGTTGGGATAGAAATGAATGTCGTGCATGTCATCCTTGATTATATCTTAATTTTCGGAATAGGTTCATTTGGTGGGTTAGGATTGACGGGTGCAGCTATAGCAATGATTTTAGCAAGAATATATGGTTTTCTACGTCTCTTAATAAAATCCCAACGCATACCTTCCATAGCATTAAAAATTAGTGATTTTAAACTAATAGTAACCTTGGCAGGAAGCATGATGAAATTTGCAGTACCTGCAACGTTAGAAAGATTGTCTATGAGATTAGGCCAAGTCATCTATTTTGGATTAATTGTACGAATGGGAACAGACGTGTATGCCACGCATAATATTGCTGGAACTTTAACTACATTTGCTTATACCATTGGTGGAGGATTTGCAGTTGCAGCCAGCACTCTTATCGGTCAGGCGATTGGGGAAAATAATTTGTCAGATGTTAAGGAATATAGGAGATGGAGTTATATTCAATCATCTATTTCTATGACTTTAATAACTGCAATATTAGCCTTTTCAAGCCCATGGGTAGGTAAATTGTTTACACAGGATGAAACGATGATTCATTTATTGATGATCATTTTATTTATTGATACAGTCTCACAACCGTTCTTAGCTTCCGTTTTAGTTGATACATCTGTGGTACAAGCAGGAGGAAACAGTTCTTTTCCTATGATCGTTACTATTGTAGGGATATGGGTAATTCGTACGTTAGGTGTATATGTATTTGCTTGGAAACTCGGTTTTGGTTTACCCGCAGTATGGGTATCAATTGCAGCAGATAATGCACTACGAGCAGGACTTTTTGTATGGTATCGCAAAAAGAAAAATGTTATCAAAGAGTTGATATAGCTTATTTTAACCTTGTGAATTTTTTGAGTGATCTAATTGATTATTGTGTCACAACTGCAAGGAGTAAATGCTTTGACTTACCAAGGAACGCTTTCATCTTAATAAGCAAAGTAAAGAATTAATATTTTTCGTTTTAATTTTTTCACCCAAGCCTTATTTCTTCTTATTATTGTAAGTTTTTTTATTGTTCTAATAAGGCAGTGTACTTGGAGTAGAAATTTTATATTTTCATATTAGTATTATTGAAAGGGAGGGAGTAAATATGTCTGATTGTTGTACTACAAAAGAACAAGTTTCTGAAAGTATTGGTTCTGAGTTGTGCCCGTCTTGTCATGTAAAAGGGAAAAAAGTAAAAATAATCACGTTAAAATCGATGTTAAAACCTACGATTTTAGATATTTTAAGTGTGAATTCTACTCATTATTTTTGTTCGTCAAAAGATTGTAATGTTGTGTATTTTGATACGAGTAAAAAAACGTATTTAACATCAGAAATTAAGGTGTCAATTCACCAAAAAGATAATTCCTCAGTTGTTCCTGTCTGTTATTGTTTCGGTTGGACAAAAGAAAAAATTAAACAATATGTTGAAAAAGAGCTGACTCCTAATCCAGTAGAACATATTCGTGAAAACATTAAAGAGAATCGATGCGGGTGTGAGGTAAACAACCCTCAAGGTAGTTGCTGCTTAGGTAATGTTATCGGCTATATAAATGAACTAAACGAATAATAAACAATCTATTCAATTAACAGGTGCTTGCTTTACTATGGATATGGAGCAATGCAATTTTCATCTTAAAGTAAAGCAAAGACAGGAAAAGATGATTTCGTAGACGGATTTGTCCCGCTTCATAATCATGGCTCTGTTGATTATACTTTAGTTGAAGCTTGGCATGTTCATTATTATGATTTTTATACGACTGAAAATGATGGACATCGACACTATATAAGAGGTGTATATCAGCCCGCTCCAGGGAGTAAATAGAACAGAAGCCAAACTAGCCAACCTATTGCCGGGTTGGTTTTTATTTTAACAAAAGGGAAAGATTAGTCAATTTTTCACCTTATGCAACTTACTTGTATATTGCTTACATATCTAAATCCATGCAAAAAGGTTTCTGTAGACCCACACCAGTTTTATTTGATACTATATTCAGGTGCTTAATAGGGGGTAGGTAGTATGGAAAAACAAAAGTATAACGATCTTAAACTAGGTGAACGTGGAGCAATTATAAGTATTATTGCTTACATATGTCTCTCTGTTTTAAAGTTATTAATTGGATATATGAGTGACTCTGCTGCTCTGAAAGCTGATGGACTAAATAATACAACCGACATCATTGCATCGATTGCTGTACTTATTGGACTTAAACTTTCACAAAGACCACCTGATAAAGATCATAGATATGGACATTGGAAAAGCGAAACTATCGCTTCTATGGTGGCCTCTTTTATTATGGCAGTAGTTGGTTTAGAAGTGTTAATGGGCGCTATCACTTCGATCTTTCATGGAGGAAAAGAATCACCTGATATTTTAGCTGGATATGTGGGGATTTTTTCAGCTCTTGCTATGTATTTTGTTTATCGATACAACAGAAAGTTAGCGATTAAAATTAAGAGCAAATCTGTTATGGCTGCAGCGAAAGATAATATATCTGATGCTTGGGTAAGTATAGGAACTGCAGTTGGCATATTTGGATCTCAGCTAAATATGCCTTGGCTTGATACAGTAACTGCTATCATTGTAGGATTATTAATAAGTAAAACAGCTTGGGAAATCTTTAGACAATCATCTCATGAACTTTCCGATGGATTTGATGAAGATAAAATTCAGCTTTATCAAGAAGTTATAAAAAAAGTAAATGGTGTTAAAGGGATAAAAGAAATTAAAGGGAGAAACTACGGGAATAATGAAGTAATTGATTGTGTTATTCTAGTAACATCAACTTTAGGTATTAAAGAAGCCCATGAAATAGCTACGTATGTTGAAAACATTATGATAAAAGATTATGGAGTATACGATGTTCATGTTCATGTGGAGCCAAACTAGAAAAAACAGCTACGATATGAAACAGAAGAGTAAATAGAATGAAGATCCAATTATTCGTATGTTCTAATGTAGGAGCTCAATGTATAAGAAGATTAAGCATATGAGGAATTTCATTATAAATAGAAGAAACGAAGTGTAAATTGAAATCGACAAGGAGGAAGTGCAGATGAAATATCAATACGCAAAAAGAATGGAAAAAGTAAAACCTTCAGCAATTCGTGAACTCTTAAAGTTAGGGGCAGATCCAGAGGTTATTTCATTTGGAGGAGGGTATCCTGACCCGACAATGTTTCCAATTGATAAATTGCAGCAAGTTTTTGATCGTGTGCTTCTGGAGGAAGGGCAGCAGGCATTGCAATATACAACTTCTGAAGGGCATTTAGGACTTCGCTTGAAGCTAGTGAAACGAATGGAAAAAATCGGGGTAAGATGCGACCTGGAAAATCTGTTTATTATTAATGGCGGACAACAGGGATTAGATCTTGTAGCGAAAATGTTTATAGATAGAGGAGATGTTATTCTTACAGAAGATCCTACCTTTTTAGGAGCATTGGTGGCCTTTCATCCATATGAACCAACATATGCAGGAGTATCAATGGATAAAGAAGGAATGAATATGGATCACCTTGAACAATTATTAAAAGCGAATCCTGCTGCGAAAATTATTTATACGGTACCAGATTTTCAAAATCCTACAGGTGTTACAATGAGCCTCGAACGCAGAAAACGTTTAGTGGAGCTTGCAAATGAATTTAATGTAATTATTATTGAAGACAGTCCTTATCGGGAAATCCGATTTGAAGGGGAAGATCTGCCTTCCATTAAGAGCTTTGATACTGAAGGTCGTGTAATTCATTTAGGAAGCTTTTCGAAAATACTTTGTCCTGGCATGCGTCTCGGTTGGTTGGTAGCAGAACGGGAACTCGCAGAAAAACTTTGTCTATTGAAGATGGCTGCAGATACACAAAGCTCCACATTAAATATGCATGCAGTCAATCGATTTATGGAGCTTTATAATTTGGACGAGCATATTAATGATCTAAAAAAGATATATAAGCATAAAAAGGACATTATGTTTAAAATGATGAAGAATACATTTCCAGAGAGTATTCAATATACCAATCCAGAAGGCGGGCTATTTACATGGTTAACCTTGCCGAAAAATATCGATACTGCTTCCCTTATGAAAGATCGATTATTGCCAGAAGCAAAAGTGGCATATGTTCCAGGCAGCAGCTTCTTTCCAGGAAAACAAGAACATAATCATTGCCGCCTTAATTATTCTTATATGCCGGAAGAAAAAATTGTGGTTGGCATGACAAGATTAGGGAAATTACTAACAGAACTTTGTTAATAAAAAATACAAAGGTTATTAACCAAATGCTAGTAATACTATGCAAGTTGTCTATATTTTTTATTCCATCATTGATTTTGTTATCGAAAACCATTACATAGATACAACTGGTTTACAGACGAAGTCTATATTTATTAGGGGAATAATTTGCATCTCTTTTACGCGATTTAGTCCTTTCTAGATTATACAGTAGGAATAACTGAAGTTTTAATAGGAGGATAAATCAACAAGAAGTAAAGTTATGGTCATTATCATATTGTTTTACGGCTAACTAATTCTTTCCGAGACCCTTAGCGTATGAAATTAAAGTATATAGCAAGTATGAGTTCTAACCAATACAGTTCTCAAACTTGCTATATTTTTTGAGCACTTAAATAATTTCTGTTACTTCTTTAAAGAATCTACGTATAGCCTTCAATTCATGTTCATCAAATTGTTTGAAAATTTCTATATAACGCATTCTTAATTTTTCGTGTAGTTCATCATGTACTAACGCTAACATCTCTCCCTCTTTAGATAAAGTGTAATAAATTTCTTTTTTGTTTTCAGCCTTTTGAACTGCGGCAATAACGTTTTCATCAAGTAATTCTTTTGTGGCTTTAGTAACAGCTGCTTTTGTTAAATTTAGTTTATCTGCTAAAAAGCGATTATTACTTTCTCCATTCTCTTTTAGAAGAGAAGCAATGTGTAATTGCGTAATTGTCCATTGTCTATTTAGTATTCCTTTTTGTTCAAAAGTATCACTAATTTTTTGACGTAGCTGTTGTTTTCTTTCTTTTTTTACTACAAATGTTTGTAAAGAATCCAATACTTCATCATATAGCTGATTATCCATTTTAATTCTCCTCTTATTAGAGTATATATTTATTTTGTACTATTTTTTTATCAAGGTTTGTACTTTTTTTAGATTGCCCCCAGTCCATATAATAAGAGCTAGTAATGCAAAGACTACTCCAAACATCCCAAATACTATTATAGAAGGAAATTTATTCAGGAGAAACCCTGATACAATGGGACCAACTGACATTCCTACGTATCTAATAAAATTAAACATCCCCATTGCACTAGCTCTATTATTTTTAAATTCGTTTGTTATGATTGTTCCATATAATGGTGTAATGAATCCTGTAGATAATCCATACAAAATTAAAGATAAAGATAAAGCAATTAAATGCCAATGACTAGTTATTGCAAACAATATAAGACTAAATACTAATAGAATATTTACAAATATAGATAACTTAATTAGTGGAATTTTCGATTGCATCTTTTTAAAAGTGAAGCTTCCAATTACCAAACTTAATGCGATAGGTAAATACAAAAAACCTACTAATTGTAAATTTAGCTGATAGTAGTCGGTTAATAAAACAGGAAGGTAGACAATAATTGCGAAATAAATAAAAAAGATAAAGAAACTTAGTATAAAAATAGAGTTTCCTATTTTATTTTTAAAAACTACCATGTAATGTCCGAAAATTTTATCTATGCTCATTGATTTTTTTTCGCTTTGAGTATCTTTTGGAAAATAAACAAAGTTTGTTAAAAATAAAACAACAGATATTCCTGTAATGAACCAAAAGATACCCTGATAATTATATTTTCCGCCTACCAACCCTCCAATTAAAGGGGCAACTGTAGGTGCTATAGATAATAAGGTTTGATAAGTTCCCATTGCACTACCACGTTTATCTCCTTCAAACATACTGCCGATGGTTGTTGCTGCAATAAGTGGTATCGCAGCAGTTCCTATTGCTTGTAAGGCCCTGCAAATAAAAAATACTGTGAAATTGTTTGTCATAGCACATCCTATACTAGCGAGTACGGTGAGTATAATTCCAGGAATTAAAACAAATCGATTACCTTTAAAATCAACTAATGCCCCAAGAATGATTTGCATAATAGCTGTGATGAAAATAAACATAGAAACAGATAAGTTTACTATGTTAATAGAAACATGAAAAGAATCCCTTAATAAAGGAATGATGGGTGCATAAATATTTTGGTTTAAAGAAGCAAAAAAAGCACTAATACAAATCAAGTATAAAACCAAAACAGAACTAGATTTAACTTGTTTCATCATAATGATCCCACCTTAATTAAATATATCAATATTTTTGTTAACTGGTTAACAAAAATATTGTACTAATGATACCTATAATTGTCAAATTTACGTATAAATTTCCACCTGTTAAATAAAGGCGATAGATACCTCCCCTCTATTTGACTAAGTGTTTACATAATCATGTTAAAAAGAACGTGGTGATAATAAAACTGGATTACACGCAAAATGACATGTCTCTTTTTTTGCATAGTGGGTAATAATGGTTTTGAAAATTACTTTGACAGGTAGAGTAATTTACAGTATGATTACTCTATCAGATAGAGCAGTTGATGAATAAGGAAGTGAAATACAAGATGATTAGAAGTGATATTATTCGAGGGCACTTGGATTCGATTATATTGTGCTTGCTCTTAGAGGAAGATCGATATGGATATGACATTTCAAAAGAAATCAGTCTGCGCACAAAGAATCGATTTCAAATAAAAGAAGCAACATTATATGCTGTTTTTCAAAGGCTGGAGAAAAAGGAGTTAATAGAGTCCTACATTGGCAGTGTTTCAATGGGGGGGAGAAGAAAATATTACAAAATTACAACGCTTGGAAAGGCTTTTCTAAGAGAAACTTCTGAAGAATGGCAGGAACTAAAAGGAATTATTGACCTATTTATGGAGGGATTAAAGTGAAGGAATTAAAACAGCATGTAGAGAAATTGTTTGCAAACATACCAGATAGTGAGCAAAAAGATGCTATTATGCAGGAAGTGTTGCAAAATCTTGAAGAGAAAGTCTGGGACTTAATGGAACAAGGAAAAGATGAGGAGGATGCAATTAATAAAGCGATAGTTGATTTTGGAGATATTGAAGATTTGAAACAAGAGCTAAATATACAAGAGCCAATCAGAAATAAAAATAATAGAATGAAATTAAATTTAGAATATTCCATATGGGGGTCAATCTTACTTATTGCGTTATTTGTTTTTATTAACTTTTATTATACACCGGATACTATTTGGTTTGTTTATCCTACATTTGGCGTACTTTGGTGGCCATTAAGCATGTATTTTAGCTGGCAGCGCACAAAGTAAAAGGGAGGAGGTATCATGAAAAAAGCGGACATTGGATTCGTTGCAGCAGGGAGTATCATGACATTAATCTTTTTAGTAATCGTTCATTTTATAACAGGTTCTCATTATCCATGGTTTATTTATCCGTTTTTTTTCATGCTATTATGGTCAGTAAGCTACATGTGCATGAAAACAAATGGGTACAAAATGCTTTCTCTTCTTGATAGTGTTATTTTATTCGTGTTTTTAATGATTATAAATAGGATAAACACCCCAGATTATCCATGGTTTTTATATGCAATCTATCCCATTTTATGCTGGCCAATACTTATTTATCTAGAAGAAAAAGCAAAATCATTATCTACTGCTCTGATAGGAAGTATAGGTGCTATTCTTTATTATTTTATTTTAAATATGATTTTTTCTCCTTCGTATCTATGGTTTATTTATCCGGCATTTTTGGTAATGTGGTGGCCATTATCGGTTTATCATGCAAAAAAACAAACCTATTTTAGATTCTCAGTGCATGGAAGTATATTGATTATTATTTTTTTTATTCTTGTCAATAGTATCTCTTCCCCCGATACCATTTGGGCAGTTTATCCAATTTTCGCAGTGTTGTGGTGGCCGTTAAGCATGTATTATTATGCATATAAACCAAAGAAGATTAATTGATAGTATCAAAAATCTTCATTTTAAAAATTTAGTATGCCAATCTAGAAGTAGAAATAGCCCCTAAATGAAGAAGCAATGCAACAGCTCAATTTAGGGGAGGAAGTTGAGTATGGAAAAATGTTACATACGAACAATTGGCAAGGAGCAGCATCGAAAAGAGCCGCCTGATTTAATGAGCTCAGAAAAATCGATCTCTATAATATGAAACCCTGCCTGACGTAGCTGCTCATTTATGCGCACATTTTGCGGAAGGCTTAGTATTTTTCCAGGTTCAATCGATAGTACATTTGGACCCATTGAAAATTGCTCTTCCTCATCTACTTCTATTATATGATAGTGTTTGCTTATTGATGCGAGTGCATCTTCTGAGAAAGCCGGTTTATAAATAATTGCTGTATGAGGAGCGATTATATTAAACACACAATCTAAATGAAGTATTTCTTTTTTTAATACTAACGGGAGTATATTATAAGCAGGAAATTTTATTTTTAATTCATCTATTGCCTCTTGAGAAGTTCGACCACTTAAACCAATCCAGATGTTTTTTTCTGCGACAATAACATCACCGCCTTCGATCGAACCTGATGTAATTTCATAATACGAAATATGTTGAGAATCCAACCAGGTTTTTAATACAGATTCTTCCCCTTCACGTATACTACTTTGCATCTTTCCAATACATAATGTATTACCTATACTAAAGCCTATATCTCTAGTGAAGACCTGTTCATTGTATTTTTGATCAGGGGTAAGCATATGAACTGCTATCCCATTTTTCTGAAGTGTCTGCACAAATTGATCATGTTGTTTCATAGCAAGTTCTTGGTTAATATTTTGTAATAAATATTGTTTTTGAGTCTCATTGATAGCTTCTTTAATTTGCATGAATTTTGGTGGACACACAATTACATCCTTCAGTTTATTATATTCATTAATGCAATTAACTGAGAAAAATTTTTTTGCTTTTATCATTAGTATTAGTTCCCCTCTTGAAAAATTTAATAATAAAATAGATATCGCTATTTAATGAACTAGTATTAG
>JBDNRM010000135.1:0-11653 GCA_047718615.1 Bacillus sp. (in: firmicutes)
TATCTAGTAGTGGAGAGTGGGAGACTTGACAGTTTCGTTCATATCAGGAGGCTCACCGCCCGCCCCGCGGAAAGCGAAGCAACCCGGAACGGAAAGCAATTCCTCATCAAAGGAGAATACTCTTCATTTTTCTGTTGTTTTTCCTATTTTTAAAACTAAGCTTTAGTTGTTTCCCCATGTCTAATTAAATAAATCGTTAACATTTCTCTCCCCTTTGCTCATTCCCAGCCGTTTATCTTTACAGAAAAGAGTTAACTTCACCATTGCTATTTTTCATTTCAACTAGAATATTTTGCAATTCCCTAAAGCTATTTATGACGATATCTGCTTGTGAAAGTTCTTCTTCTTGTGCAAAATCAAAATTGCAGCCGATAGCCATTAAACCATTATTTTTAGCTGCGTTAATATCTGATAGTCTGTCGCCAATAACAGCTCCTTTCTTTATCCTGTATTTTGTTGAGATTTTATGTACTAGATCTGCTTTATTTTGCGTTTGAATTTGTTGAATACTGAATGTCTCTGTCACCCAGCGTTCCAAATGATAATAATTTACAATCGCTTGTAGATATTCTATTTGGCCATTACTTGCAATAAAGATGGGAACATTATTCTCTTTTAAGTAATGAAATAATTCTTTCACATATGGATATAATGCTCCATTGCCTGCTTGAATATTACCAATCAAATGTTCGTGAAATCTTTGATTCGCTTCATGTCTAATAGCTTCTGAATGATTTGGCAATAATGTTTCCCATACTACTGATAAGGGAACACCCATAATTTCACGATATTGTTCAATCGGTGTTTCTTTTTCCATAAATTGATCGTTCTTAAATAATGAAATGTTTCTTGTAAAGGTTGTTCAAAAAGTCCGGTAAAAATGACACATCGAATTTCTTCGTTGACTTACTTTTCCGCTTCTCACGTATTACTACCATACGTTCCGATGCTCAAAGTGAAGCCGCCTCGAACTTCTCGGTCCTTTTTATCCTCCTTTTTAAACACGTAGTTGTAGAGATAATTCTAAAATTTTGTCCGTTTGAAATATTGTACCGTCCATATCAAAAATCACTGCTATCGCCATATAATTTCCCCTTTAGATAGTTTGTTTCCTTTAAGTTATTGCAGTAGTTTTTTCATTTCCCGTTTATTTTTTATAACTACTAATTTGTTTTCATACAGCTTTCCATATGTATCAAAAAGCATTGGTTTCCCTGCTTCTTCAAAGTTTCTATTCCATACAAACATTTTTAGAAAGATAGGTACGGTAGGTTTATAGTGGGATTTTTCCCAGCCTATCTTTTGCCAAATAAATCGTTTGATTATTCGGTAGGTTCTCACTGCATAATTTGGATCTAAGAAAATGATGCATTCTGCCTGATGTAAACTGCTCGTTATCCATTCTTGATAATGTGCGCCTTCTATAATCCATTTTTCATTTTGTAGTATCGGATAAAGACATTGTTCTCTCTCTTCTTCCGTTCTTCTGGTATCACCCGCTGGATGTCGTTTCCAAACAATATTATCCAATTCATAATAAGGAATGTTCAACTTAATAGATAATAATTTAGCTAATGTTGTCTTTCCGCTGCCGACTGAACCAATTATATGAATTTTATTTGGAGTTTCTTTCACTTAAATCACCACTGTTATGTAATTACGATCAAGTATTTGAAAGATATGGAACTTGTTTATCTGTTTTTTGATAAAGCCTGCAAAGCAGCATAATAAGAAGAGGTAACAAAATAATTGACACTGCTAGTCCTATAAATCCCATTATTTTCGTTTGTTCCATCACCGTTTGAACATCTATGTTAGCTAAGCTTCCTTTATTTTTCGATTCGATTATATAGGCGCCTACTCTACTAATACAATTATTTAACATATGTAATACAATAGGAACAAGGAGATTTTTTGTTTTCATATAAACTAAACAACATAAGATTCCAAATACAAATTGAACGATAAATGTACTGCCTATATGTAGAACCGCAAATAGGAAGGATGTAAGGAATATAGATTTTTTGGCACCTAATCTTTCTCCCCATTTATTCAATAAGTAGCCTCGAAATAATAACTCTTCTACAATCGGTGCTACTATAATAGAGACAAATAATGTAATCGGAATGAATGTTAGTTTTACTTCAGGACCTTCGGAAAATTTCAAAAATTCATCCAACAACTGGCTGTTTAATAGAAATACACTTGAAATTAATAATAATAAAATCCCAATTGACACGGTCAATAACAAGAACTATAAAAATATAAAGTATGCCCACGTAATATTATTTTTCGCTTTACCTATTAATAATCTTTTTAAATTGATTCCTTTATTTCGAAAGGACACAAAAAGCCAAACGAAGATGGTTACATATAATCCGATTGCAATAATGCTATCAAGAATATGTTCATTTATTCTTTCCCCATTTACAATCGCAAAGCTGCATAATGCAAAAAACGAAAAAAGCAACCAAACTACTAGCCACCTTATTTTTATATTTTTAAAATATTGTGTTTCCATCTTTCCTCCTGGAAATAATTTTCAGCTATTAATCTATAAATTTTTTTAGTATCTTCCTATAAATGAACGCTTAAATCATTTGCTTTTTTGTCATCTTTGAGAAGAGAATAAATATTTGTATCATATGCTACACCGTTTTGGTACATATATTCTCTTAAAATACCTTCTTGCTGAAAGCCAAGCTTTGCTAGTAGTTGATTTGAAGCTTTGTTTTCTAAGAATACAACCGCACCGATGCGAGTTAAATCCATTTCCTTAAAACCATAGGAAATTATTCTTGTTATCGCTTCTACCGCATACCCTTTTCTCCAATAGTCTGGATGCAGTTCATAGCCAATTTCTGCTCGTTGATGTTTGGGCAGCCACGAATGAAAACCAATTGTGCCAATGATACCTTTTTTCCCTTTTTGTTCTATTCCCCAACGTATGCCTCTTTTTTCGTGATAGTTTTTTGTGAAAAAATCGACAAACCCTTCCGCTTGTTCTAGCATTTCCAATGGTTGTTGCCCATAATAACGAATAACTTCTTCATTGGAAAAACAAGCAAAAATCCCTTCTGCATCTGCTTTTGTTAGTTTCCTTAATACTAATCTTTCTGTCTCTATACTAGGAAACATGCAATCTTTCCTCCTCTTTGCGTTCAGTCACTATTCATTCTTTATTACTTTCTATTTCAATTGAATCTCCCACATTGATTTTTCCCGTTTTTACAACTGATGCATATATTCCAAAATGATTATTCCGTTCTTTTGCTATTTTTTTTAATAAAGAAGGCTGTTTTTCTCCTGTTTTTGGATTAACAGTAATGATCATGCATCTTTTGCAATACTCATTCACTTGTAAAACAACGTTATTTCCTATCTTTAATTTTTGGCCAATCAGCATTTCTTCTGTAAAAGGGACATCATCAGCGATTGTAAAAACGATATTTCCTCTAAATCTTCTTTCATCAATCGTTTCTCCCCAAATTTCTTCCAATTCCTGCAATGAATTCTCTGTTATCAGTAAAACATGATCTATTTCTATTGCTGGAATAGGCACAAACTCCGGGGTATGTTGATTTATTTCTAATTTCCTTTTTGTATGAAATTCCAATTCTTCCAGCAGCCTTGCATCTCCCCATTGAAATTTCTCCCCTTTTGCATTCGTAATTTCATGGGTGGATACTTCTGCAAATTATCCTCTCCCAAAAATTTGGCACTATATGTCACCATCTTTGGATATTGGGTAATCGTCAAATATTTATTTTTGTTGCTTTTATCTTTAAAACCATGACTTCTATCTCCATACAATCCATATCTCATTATTTGTGCAGAAGATACACTTTCTCCTGTAAAAGATTTAACGGGATGACGTACCAATTTTTTAATCTCTCCAATTTTCAATTTGTTCACCTCGATAATTTGTTTTGCCGTTTTTGGCATAGCTCCTGCTTTCTCCTCGACTTTCTCGCATTTCCGTAGGAGTCTACGTGGAGCCAGGCTATTAGCTAACAACGTCTTTATTTTAACATTAAATACCAATCTATTCACTTTATAATAGGAAATAAAAAAGGAAAGACCCGAAATTTTTCAGTCTTTCCTTCCATATATGATGGCAATAGCGCCATTTTACGGTTTTGCTTCAGTCATATTCACAGACAATAATCGTTCTGTTCTAGTATCAAATGTTAAATTAACCAGTACCCCTATTTCTTTGTTTTCATTTTTAACAATTAATTTAAATTTTTCAATAGAAGTATTATTTTTTTGTTCTTTGCCGACATGCAAATAATCAATTATTTCACTGCCAGGATATTTTTCTTTTGTTTTAGTCATTGCGATTTTTCCCCATTTTACATAAGAAGGAAAACCATTATTCGTTGCTGAGGCAGGTATTGCGCTCGATAGGAGGAAAAAACTTAAAAGAACGATACTGATAAAAGACTTTTTTTGTTTGTTCAATCCGCTCATCTCCTTTCTTCCTTTGTAGTATAAGCAGCTTCAAAAAAATTATGTATAGCATATTTCTTTGCATTTCCCATACTACACACATTAAACAATAAGTTCTGGCCTCTTCTTTTTCATTAAAAAAGGGGGAAATCACAGCAAATACTGTTCATTCCACCCTTTATTAGCAAGTGCTATATCGTTTATTCAACATTTTTCGATTATTTTTTATAAATTCAGACAATTAACGACTGTTAAGGAAATAAAAATGTCTAATCCTGCGCTTTCCCGAGAAATATTTATTTTCTTTCTCCACTATTTCTTTTGTTACTTTACCATAAAAACGGAATAATTTCACGTAATCTTTAAAAATTCTCCTTTCATAAGGTGATTCAAACGCCCTATGAAAGGATTAAAAACTATTTATTATTCATTTTATTCATTAGATTATTACCTGACTTGGAACGAAAACGGAATATCATAACTATCTAGATCTTTCGTTAAAAGATGAACAACTGCCTCCCATTTTCCTGGCTGGTTTAGCAAAAGATTTTCTGCTGTATATTTGCCTTCTTCTGTTTTATTTAATGTAAATATATGAACTTGACCAGATTGCGTTAAGTTGATGGACAGCTGCTCTACTTGATCAACAGGGTTATGATCATCATTAAAAACAAGAACTTCAAACTCGTTTTGTACTCCCGTTTTTTTAGGTGTAACAGCAAGACTTACATGAACATTATAAAAGGCCTCTTCTTCTCCATAAAATGGTTTATCTATTGGTAAAACGGGTGTTTGAATTTGTGTAAAAAAACCTGTTAATAATAAAATAAGAAGGCCCAAGCTCATTTCTATTATGACCGATTTTTTATAGAATTTTTTCCTGGACAATAACGTTCTGCTAATAAGATGATAACAACCAAATAATAGCATAAACAAAACAAGAGCTAGTTTAACTAATAAAATGATTCCATAGCTTGTTGAAACCAATGAATGGAAGTCAGGTATTAATAACGATGCATTAATAGCTCCTGACAATGCTAATAGCGCAACTGAAAACAGTGCCCAATGGGAATAATTTTGAACAGTACGCCAATATATATCATGTTTTTCCCCTTGCTTTGCGAACACCCCGCTGGGCAGCAGGAGAACAATGACCATTATTCCACCTAGCCAAACTGATGCACCAACTAGATGCAAAAAGTCCAATAGAATAGCAGCCGTATTATATGGTGAGCTTGATGGATGACCAATAAATGCTTTTCCAGCCATTAAGCCTAAAAAAGCAGCTGCGGGGAGAATCCAGGCAACCTTTTTCGTATAAAGATTTTTAGTATGCAGTATATGCTGTGCACCTAAGACGATAATTAGAAGGACAACTTGAATAATCCAAATGAAACCTTCTTTTGTATTTTTTAATGTTTCCATCCAATAAACTGGACGCATGCTTTGAAAAAAACTAATTCCTGCATTCGTTTCCGTTTGAATAATAAGAAAAGAGCCAATGCTAATAATCATACAACCTAATGCAAAAAGAGTTGTTTTTTGCGTTTTAGCGCGTAATTTTTCCGATATTCTCCCTCGGAACCAGACCGTATAAAATAATAAAATCCCCATATATAAACAAAAACCAGTATAAAGAAGAACTTTATTGATTGCTACAGAAATGGTTGTACTTTTATCAACCGTATATTGTTTGGAAGAAAGAGTCACACCTTTTGGAGGATCACCAATGCTAAAAGGTATTATTCCTGATACCGAATGACCATCTGCTGACAATACTCTCCATTCGATGCTATACACATCATTAGGCAAATCATTTTCCAATTCCACCGAAACAATCTTCCCTGTTTGTTTATCAATTGCCACATTCTTTTTGTCTACCCTTTTTCCAGAAGAATTAAGGACAGTTATATTCGTAAAACCTGATTGAATCTTTTCATTAAATTCAATTGTCACCTCTTTTGGTGGAGATTCCACACTTTCCCCTTCTGCTGGACTCGCTTTCGTTATGTATGCATGTGCTGATACAGTCCCTTGAAATAGGAAGAATGCAATCATAAACAAAACCATTGTATATCCAAAACTTTTTCTTTTCATTTCCTTGTCACACCACCTGTATATCTTAATATCGTCTATGTAATCTGTAATAAATCTTTAAACAATCAAGCATTATTATAATGCATTGTTTGCTACCCGTAAAACAAACAGATTTTTCAACTTGTATTAAATTGTCATTTCATGCGCTTTCCCAAGCAATAATTGCCTACTTTCCTACTTAACCGATTGTAAAAAAAGAAGGGAAATTGGTATATTGTTTTTTATTCCCGGCAAAAATGAATACAAATACGCAAGGAGGTAAAGAAATGGAAGTAAATATGACTGCAACGGAAGTAATGAATGCTATTCAGCAACTACACTCACATGGAGAAAATTTAACAAAGAAAAAGGTGAAGCAAAGCCATCCTGATTTGATGAGACATGCTCTTCATTATTTTCCTGATTGGAATAGCGCTGTTGCCAAAAGTGATTTAGCATAATCCATTGCTTAGCGCCAATTTCTTTTTTTACTTACTTCCAAGACTTACTATACATAAAATTACATTTATCGAAGTGAAAATCCTGTCTTAATTACCAGATAAAAAATTAGCAAGGAAGATAAAAACCCTTAGAATTATTTCCGTCTATGGGTTTTTACCTTTCCATATTTTGTATTATTTCCAATCTAAAGTATCATCGTATGGAGAAAGTATGCGGGCAAATTTCAAACTGCAAGGATGCGAATCTATCGACGAAAACAAAAGGATAGCGTATTTAGTTTTAATAGCTCCTCCTTCTTATTAAGTTAGGAGTACCGCAGAAAATAGGGAGTGGCGAAGTGAATGAACGTTTTTCGGACAGCCTAGTATGTTTATTTGTAGTTTGCTTATAATAGAAAGAATGATTTAGGAATGAGGGTTCGATATGAAAGATTTCTTTTTACTTTTGCGCAATGGAAACAAGTCTGCTCTATTAGCGGCTACTGTTAATACCGTCATTGCCATTATTAAGGGCGCTGCTTATATACTAACAGGCAATGTGGCAATGTTTGCTGAAACGATGCATTCATTAGGAGATGCAGCCAATCAGTTTTTTGTGTTTATTGGTTCAGCACTTAGCAAAAAACAGCCAACGAAAAGATTTCCAGGAGGATTTGGAAGACTCGTTAATTTAGTGCTTTTAGGTGCCGTTCTAATTGTTGGTATTATGTCTTACGAGACTATTCGAGAAGGTTTTCAGCATCTTTTTCATCCAACGAAGAGCACTGGTTTTTATTTAAATCTTATTGTTTTAGCTGCCGCTGTTTGTCTTGAATTCTTTGTGCTGATTAAAGCGATGAAAGAAATAGTCAATGGCCTAGAATTAGAAGTAAAAGGATGGAAGTTATTTACCCATAGCTTTCTTTATTTAAAAAGAGCTAAACCTGCAACTAAATTAGTTTTTTTAGAAGATATTGTTGCTACAGGCGGTGGATTGTTAGCAATGATTGCTGTTATCATCGCTGAATTCACTCCTTTTTATCAAGCAGAAGGTATTGCCTCTATCATTATTGGTATCTTTATGTTTATCGTTGTTGGCAGAGTTTTTTTAGACAATGCGGCTGGAGCTATTGGCGAAGCGGATGCAGAAATGCAAGGAAAAATCGGTGTCATCACGATGAAAGATCCAGATGTGCGTGATATTCAAGATTTAATCGTATATAAAGAAGGGGAAGATTTCCATGTTGAAATTAGCATCGAAATTGACAGTAAATTAACAGTGGAACAAGCAGATAAAATCCGTCATCGCATTGAAAATCAAATTTTAAAGGAAAATGGAGTTTCAGACGTTATTATCGAATTTGATAAAGATGATGGTGTCTTAAATTGGACAGAAGCAGCTAAGTTTGGACGTGAAAAGTAAATCAAACGTTTGTTTAATGGAAAACAGCGCTCTTTTTAAAAATAGGAAAAAGGAAACTATTCTCCTTTTTCCTACTCATTTTATCTTTTTACAGCTTCTTCAAAAGGCGCATAAAAGATACCTTTTGGTGCTAACATATCGGTTTCTGATTCAATTTCTTTGCCATTTACGATATAATTTCCCGCTGGAAAATAATCAAAATAGCCGGATTGGATATGCAATTTCACATAATATTCATCTAAATCCCTAATTAATTCTATGTAGCCTTCTTGATCTGCAATATCCCCATATTCATCTAATTGAAAATTCACTTTGAGCGCTTCTTCTAATTCAGGATGAGAATCCGCTGCGACAAATAAATCTACATCACAGCATTCCATGCATAAAAGAATCGCCTCCTCTTTAATTTGTTCATACGCAACATTCACCATATTTTTCAATATCTCTTTTACTTCTTCCTCGTTAAGTAACTTTTTTGTTGTTTGCACAACGAAAACCTCCATCTCTTTCAAAAACCACTTGTTTTTATAGTAGAGTTTCAACAAAACCTACTGCTTTTGATGTAAAGAAGAATCCACGAAATTTTTTCACTGTTTCTCGGGGTTTTCCCGCGTTCCTCACCAGTTTTCCCGCGTTTCCTCGCCGTTTTTCCCGCTCTTAATTTACAATTTCACTTAGCATTCGATAAGATTCTAGTCGATCTGAATGATTAAATATTTGGGAGTTCACGATTATTTCGTCTGCACCCGTTTCATGAAGAAAATGCCTCAATTTATTTTCGACCGTTTTTGGCGTCCCTACAATGGAGGTTTTTAATTGCTGTTTCACAATCGCTTGTTCGTTAAAGCTCCATATATCATCCATCCTTTCAATCGGCGCCTTTAATTGGGATGGTTTGCCCCTTATTAAACTTAAAAATTGCTGTTGAGATGAACTAGCTAAAAACGTTGCTTTTTTCTCTGTTTCCGCAACTATTACATTTGCCCCGACCATCACATAAGGTCGCTCTAAGCTAGTTGAGGGACAAAAATTCTTTCGGTAAATTTCTAATGCTGGCAATGTATAATCCGGGGAAAAGTGGCTGGCGAAAGCAAATGGAAGCCCCAATTCACCAGCTAATTTTGCACTAAATCCACTTGACCCTAGCAACCAAATTGGTATATTTAATCCTTCTCCAGGAATAGCTCTAACAGGCAGTTCAGCCAATTCATATGGCAGAAAATAATTTCTTAATTCATTTAATTGGTCTGGAAAATCATCCCCATCTCTTCGTGTGCTTCTTCTAAGGGCATGTGCAGTAATCTGATCACTTCCAGGAGCTCGCCCTAACCCTAAATCAATTCTGTTTGGATACAAGGACTCTAATGTACCAAATTGTTCCGCAATAACCAACGGTGCATGATTTGGAAGCATAATTCCACCGGATCCTACACGAATGCGTTTTGTTCCTCCAGCTATATAACCGATTAGAACAGAAGTAGCACTACTGGCTATTCCCGGCATATTATGGTGTTCTGCTACCCAATAACGATTATATCCCCATTTTTCAGCATTTTGTGCTAAATCCAAACTATTTTTAAAAGCAACAGCTGCTGTACTTCCTTCTGTAATTGGTGATAAATCAAGAACAGAAAATTTAACTTTTTGTAAATCTCTTTCCATTTCTGTTCCTCCTTCAATTCAACCTCTCTTTAACTATATAACCGAATCTCTTCATTTTTCAAATATATTGAACTGCCTTCTATTATCGATGCTCTTTTTGCTTCTTATTTTTTTCTGTAAAATCGATTGTGTCTTGATGATATTGGCGCATCATATATTCAATTGGCTGATACGGAGATACAATCGGAACTTTTTTTCCTTTAATAATGCGAATAATTGGTTTCGCTAAAGATTTGCTATCAATTAATGTCCAATTCCCTCCTTTTTGCTCTAATGTTAAATCAATAATTCCTAAATGATTTCCCCAATAACCTGCTTGTACTGCTGGTTTTCCATTTATTTTTCCACTATGATGCTGTACTTGAGATGTGCTTTTTTCTCCTTTTTTTGGAAACAAACTATGTGAATGACCATATAAAATAACATCAATACCAGCTACTTTGCTAACATCTTTTACGTTATTTCCCTTTTTATCTTTTAAGTCATTATCCGTATGAAGCCCTGCGTGAACAAGAGCAATAATTATATCTGCTCCATCTTCCTTCATTTTAGGGACTACCTCTTTTGCAGTTTCTTGCATATTTTTTATTTTTACTTTATTTGCTAAATGCTCTTTATCCCATTCAGCTGTTATCGGTGTGATTAAGCCAAGTACCCCTACTTTAAGCATTTTCTTTTTTCCATCAATGGTCGTAACTTCCTTATTTAAGATAATATATGGAGAGAAAAAGTGGATATCATCCTGTTCATAATCATTTTGATCATCCACATAAATATTCGCATTAACAAAAGGGAAATCTGCTCCTTGAATACTTTTTAACAAAAAATCTAAGCCATAATTAAATTCATGATTCCCTACAGTAGCCGCATCATACTTCAGCAGATTCATACTTTTGTATGCTGGATGAATATCGGAATAATAAAGAACATTGCTGGAAGCTACATAATCCGCTAATGCATTCCCCTTTATTACATCTCCAACGTCAAATAATAATGTATTATCTTGATCCTTTTTTGCCTGCTGAATAAGGCTTACTGTTCTATTTAAGCCAAATTCAATCGTTCTTTTATTTTTTTCGTAATCATAGTCAAGAATATGGGAATGAATATCAGTCGTTTCTAAAATACGCAGCGACACGCGGGAATGCTTATTCAACTCCTCCCCGTTCGCATTGTTTATAGGTAATAAAAAGAACAAAATAAAAAGAAAGAAAAGATTTTTTTTCATATTTTTCATCAACTCCATTATAAGAAAAGTACAAATATCCTTTTGCACATCATGTACTTTAAAACTAAACACTCATCTAATCGGAATAGTTGCATTCGAAAAAAGGACAAAGTGAGATGATAGTGCCAATATCCTTTATTGTCCACACTCTTTAAAAAACTACACCGTGATATTCTTTCCATTTAAAAACAGGCTAATAAAGAAAATGATGAAAAATGTCTACTTATTAGAAGTTTTGATACCTTTTGTCATGTCGCAGGAAAAGCAGCGCAGCATATAAAATATATATACATACGATTATTTTATAACCTATTTATTTTCTAAAATACCCCAATAAGGAGCGAGAAAAATGAAATCATATAGTATTTATGA
>JBDNRM010000136.1:0-11622 GCA_047718615.1 Bacillus sp. (in: firmicutes)
GGTACGTACGGTGGTGTGAGAGGTCGGCACGGAAATGTGCCTCCTACTCGATTTTTTATTAAAGCTCTGTCATGGTTATGGAAAGAAGCAGGTATCTTATCTTATGGTTATAAGAAGGGGAAGCAGGAATACCCGAAGACTCCTATGGGATCTGCGGACAGGCGAGGACACGCAGGAGCAAAGCTCCGTGGAGGCTCGGTGCCCGCCCCATGGAAAGCGAAGTGTATTCCGGCTGCGGATTCGTTGAGAGTCTGTATCACCTCTTTTCAGATTAGCTTTTATGTGGCATAAGCTCAATTCACTGTTCTGCAAAATATTCATAAAAAGCTCTTTTAAATGAAGTCCTGTGAGGCTTAAAAAGAGAATGGAGTAAGTTACCAAATATCCATTCCTTCACAACTTAAAGAGATGTAATTTTTGTCAAAAAATATTGGAGGGTGGAAAACATGAATTATCAAAATAAAACGGTTACGGCATCAGTAGCAGGCTTAACATTAGAGGGTATGGACATAATGTTTATCTCTTTTGCTATGTCGATGATTATTGCAGACTTTCATATTGATTTAACAACAGGCGGACTTATCTCATCAATTACGAATATCGGAATGCTTGTAGGTGGGGTGATTTTCGGTATTTTAGCAGATAAATTTGGCAGGGTGCGAGTTTTTACTTATACCATTATTTTATTTGCAATAGGTACTGCATTAACGGGATTGGCAACAAATATTGAACAAGTATACTTATTCCGGTTTATAGCGGGGCTCGGTGCCGGAGGAGAGTATGGCATTGGAATGGCTCTTGTTGCAGAGGCATGGCCAAAAAATAAACAAGGGAGAGCTTCTTCTTATGTAAGTATTGGGGCACAATTTGGTGTTATTATTGCAGCTCTTCTTAGTGCTATTATTTTGCCGACATTAGGATGGAGAGCATTGTTTTTTGTAGGAGTGCTTCCCGTTATTTTTGCCTTTATTGTCCGAAAGAACTTGGCGGAATCTCCAGAATGGATAGCTAGCCAAAAGCAAAAAAATACTGATATGAAACAAGAAAAAGAAAAAAGCAAGCTGATACAATTGTTTAGTTCTCCAAGAATAGCCCTTACAACGATTTCGTTAGCGATTATGGCAACCGTTCAAATTGCTGGTTACAATGGATTAATGATTTGGCTGCCATCCATGCTTCAGCAATCACAAGGATTGTCTGTTTCCGGATCGGCCATTTGGACAATAAGTACAGCAGTTGGGATGATTGTTGGAATGTTGACATTTGGTCAATTCATGGATAAATTCGGTGCGAAGCGTTCATATGGTATTTTCCTTCTTGCCTCAGCTGTTGCGGTATTTTTATATGCTTATGCGGAGGGCAGTGCAGGTGTACTTATTGGCGGCGCTATCGTCGGTTTCTTTTCAAATGGAATGTTTGCCGGTTATGGAGCATTAATAAGCAGTTATTACCCCGTTCAAATTCGCAGTACTGCTACAAATACCATTTTTAATTTTGGTAGAGCAATCGGTGGACTGTCTCCGATTCTTGTTGGGTATATTTTGCAGAACTATCATATGACAGTAGCAATGACTTATCTGGCTGTTTTATACTGCTTATCTTTTCTTGTGATGCTTACCCTAAAGAAAAAGCAGCCCAATACTTCTATTGAAAAGATTGCTTAGGTTCAATGATTATACGAACGGCAATTAAAAAGTAATATTGTTTATACACTGAAAGGGCCCTATTCATAAGGATGGGCTCTTTTTGTATTCTCTTGCAATCGAGAAGGAAATATTTGTACTATAGCTAATTATCATTTGTGTTTGACATGAAACGCGTTCCATACTTTACAATCAAAGCATAATTAGAACGCAGGGAGTGGATATCATGTTTAGTTTAATAATACTTTGCTCCATTATTTATTCAGCTGCTTATTTTTGTTTAAAAACATCGGGACAATCAATGGAAGTGACACCGATGCAATCTTTTGAGGATTATTTCTCTTGAATTGGTAATTTTAGAATATAGACAGTATAGTTTATAGAGATGGTTCAAAAGATCCGGTAAATAGGATACGTCGAATCTCTTCAACTAAAAACGCTCGCGTCCTGTGAGCAACGTTGAAGTCACCATATCCTGTGGAAGGCCGAGGCTCAAAATAAAGCCTCCTCGAACTTCTAGGTCCTTTTTGAACCCGCATTTATTTAGAGTTATTTCTTTTTTTGAAAAGGTGATCATATGACAAATATTAGAGATTTAGCGAAAATGGCTGGAGTTTCCGTTACCACCGTTTCTCGTGTATTAAATAATCAACCATATGTTAGCGAGGAGAAAAGAAAGGCTGTTTTAGAAGCTATTAAGATAAGTAATTATCATATAAATATAAATGCTGTTCATTTGAGTAAAGGAAAAACGCTGTTAATGGGAGTAGTGCTTCCGTTTTCAGATCATCCTTATTTTGGTCTCCTTTTAAAAGGAATAGCAAACTTAGCTTTGGAACATAATTATAAGCTAGTATTGTTTCAAACCGACTATATAGAAAATAGGGAAATGGAAGCTTTCGAAATGTTAAAACAGAAACAAATAGATTCATTAATTATATGTTCGAGAACTTGCGAATGGTCTACTATTGAAGAACATTTACCATACGGACCGATTGTTTTGTGTGAAAATAGGAGGAGAGAAAATGTGTCCTCCACTTTTGTAAACCATTACAAAATATTTACTGACGCGTTAGAGTATTTGTATCAGAAAGGTCATAAAAAAATTGGCTATTGTATTGGAAGAAAATCTGGAGTAAATAGCAAACAGCGGGAAATTGCTTATAAGGATTTTTTAAGGAAATATAATTTACCTTATCGATATGATTATGTTGTGGAGAATTGTCTTCATTTTGAGGATGGGGAAAAGGTAATAAAAAGAATAAAAGATATGGATACACCGCCAACAGCATTATTGGTCACTAGTGATCAAGTTGCTGCTGGAATTGTTACTTGTTGTCATAATGAGCATATATCGATACCAGAGGAATTGGCACTAATAGGTTTTGATAATCAGCCCATAGCTAAAGTAATGAATATAACCACAATCGACATCCCGCTAGTGGAAATCGGCAGAAATCTTTTCCGGCAGGCAATTAAAACTAATACCATTTCACATAAAGAAGTATTAGCTAAATTAATGGAAAGAGGAACGGTTTAATTGTAGACCGTTAAAAAAAGTTTCCGACATATTTACGGAAACTTTATGTTTTTCTAGCGAATAAAATGTCGGCTAATAGCAACATCCTTTTATTAAAATTTCATTTGTTTACCATTAATGTTAATAAATATAGCATCTTTAGCTGGTCTTGTACTTTCATTGTTTTCCTCAAGGGTTTTGGAAATAGTATCACTTATTTGATGTCTTGTTAAGGGTGATCCTATTACGACAGATTCTTTAATTGGAGATAAGGCATCGGCTATTTTTTGTGCGCTCACTCCACAGGAAAGTTCGAAAACTTCTGGAGGAGTCAAACGCAATGTATCAGAACCGCTTGCTGTTTCAAATTGATCATTGTTAAAAAAGAGATGAAGATGCAATTTGTCTGATGCAGGTGTGATCCAATGCCACCAAGCCATGGGTATAAACACAAGTTGGCCAGGTTTTGCTTTATAATGATGGAGCTTCTTCGTATCTGGATCGATAATAGAAACGATGGCTTCACCTGAGACAACAACATCTAATTCCCATGCATTCGGATGCCAATGCGGTTTCCTAATATGTCCCTTTGTAAGGTAGAGGTCTACAAAGGCGCCTCCGACCATTGCAGGCAGCTGCGTAGAAGTAACTTCATATGCAATATTTTCAGGATCTCTTTCAAAAAAAACACTATCTTTAGAGTCGAAAAAAAGATTTGGGGTTCCGCTTGTTTTTTTTATATTTGAATTGTCAGAAACAAAGCCAGACTTCACAATGTTTTTCCTCCTACATAGCCATAAATTTTTATCATCTGTATACATGGATAGTAAAACTATATATAGTTATATGTTTGGACCAAAGGGGATGTAAAAAGATAAGCGAAAGATACAATGAAATAATACAGCTACTAAAAAAGTTAATAAGGGGAAATCAATGGTTTCGAATACGTGACTTCTTTTTCCACAAAAGCTATAATAACTCGAGGTTATCTGTGAAAAAATAAGATGATCAAAAAACATAGTAGGCGAGGTAGTCAGAGATGAAAAAGATTATCATGCTCCTGTTATTAAGCGTTATTGCTTTAGCAGGATGTTCGGATAAAGCTAGACCAAAATCAGATGAGAAGAAGGAAGTAACGTTAAAAGTTGCTACGTTAATTCCGCCAATGACGGATATATTAGATATTGTAAAACCATTAATGAAGGAAGAAGGCATTAACCTAGAGATTGTTAAACTGAGTGATAATGTGCAGCCGAATAATGCACTTGCCAATAAAGAAGTAGATGCAAACTTCTTTCAGCATGTTCCTTATATGGAGCAATACAATGAAAATTCAGATGCAAATCTAGTACCAGTTAAAGCAATTTATCACGCAGTATATGGAGCATACTCTAAGCGTTATAAAAATATCGATGAATTGCCTGATGGTGCATCCATTACAATGGCAAATGATCCAACAAATATTGCCCGTTCTCTTCATTTACTTGATAAATATGGATTAATTAAGCTAAAGGATGGATTAGGAATTAATGCTACGGAAGCGGATATTATAGAAAATAAACATCATTATAAGTTTCAGAAGGTAGACTTATTGATGCTGGCTCGAGTGTTAGAGGATACGGATCTTGGCATTATGACACCTGCTTATGCAGCTCCCCTTGGTTTGACACCAAAAAAGGATGCTCTTTTAACAGAAGGGGTGGAATCAAAATATGCGATTACACTAATTGCCCGTAAAGATAATGCAGATTCTAAAGCAATTAAAGTACTTGCGGATAAAATGACTGGTCCTGAAGTGAAAAAGTTTTTGGAAGAAGACTATAAAGATACAGCATTGCCAGCATTTCAATAAATAGAAGTTCTTTAACACAAAAAAAATCCAGCTTAAAGCTGGATAAGGGAATGCTATATTTTCAAGGGGGAACTTGAAAAAGTTACTTGCTTACCATATTCATATCATACCCAATAATTATGACTAAACTATGACAAAATAAACACAATTCCTTTAAAAAATTGTTTATGTTTTATGAAGCTCATGAAAAAAAGGAATTAAGAGATTGTTTGAATACTTGAAAACCAAACAGAAGGACAATAATGGGTGATCCAGTAGTCGACAAAGCGACTCATTGATCACCCATTTTTAGTTATTTTGTGTTATTTTTTTAATTTAGCCCAAGTATCATCAAGAGCCTTCATTACTTCTTCTTTTGATTTTTGTCCGCCAACATATGCTTGCACGCTTGCACCAAATTCCTGTCCTGCACCATCAGGATATTTCATAAATTGCCATGAGTATGTTTTTCCATTTTTGGAGTACTCTTGAAGAGCAGCACCTAAAGGACCAATATCTTCTGCACTTGCTTCAATGGTTTTAAACGCTGGGATATATTTGAAGTCTTTCACTAATGCTGTTTTACCAGTATCAGAAGTAACCACCCAGTTTAAGAAGTCCAATGCTGCCTTTTTGTCTGCATCTGGCGCTCCTTTGTAAACAACCCAGTTTGTTGGTACATCAACCATTAATTTATCCGCTTTTTCTTTATCATCATTCAGCAGCATTGGAATGTAGCCGACCTCCATATTAGGAGAGATTTTATCTATCATTGGCTGAATCCAGTTGCCTTGCTGAATCATTGCTGCTTCACCGCTTGCAAAAAGTGTAACTTGTGTATTGTAATCGGTTGTTAATGGATTTTTATTACCATATTTCATAGTTAAATCTAATAATTTAAAGTAATCATTAAAGTATTGATTTCCTGCAATTTTAGCTGTACCTTCATTTAAGTTTTTAATAAAGGAAGGATCTGTATCTTCTTGGTAAGCAAATGGAACGTTTAGTCCATGGTTTGCTAATACCCACCATTCTGCATAGCCGTTAGAGAATGGTGTAATGCCAGCTGCTTTTAGTTTTTTTGCCGCAGCTTCTAATTCAGAGAAAGTAGTTGGAAGTTCTGTAATACCAGCTTTTTTAAATAATGCTTTATTATAGGCATAACCATAGCCTTCTAGATTAACAGGCTGTCCATATAATTTTCCGTCTACCGTCATTGGTTTTAGAGCGTTTTCGTACGCATCTTTTACCCAAGGCTGATCGGATAAGTCTTCTAATTTATCCAACCATGTCAGTGCTTCTTGGTAGCCGCCGTTGCCGAAAATATCTGGAGCCTGATTAGATGCAAATTTAGCTTTTAAAGCAGCAGATCCATCTGCTCCTCCGCCGACTGTTTCAATATTAAAGGAAACGTCTGGATGTTCTTTCGTATAATTATCTGTTAAAGCCTTTAATTGATCAGCAATTTCTACTTTACCGTTAAAAATATCTACTACCACTTTGCCATCTTTTCCGCTATTGTTGTTATTACCAGATGTTTCATTCGAGCAAGCGCTTGCAAAAATTAGTGAAGCTGTTAACACACCTGTTAGTAGAGAATATTTTTTAAATTTTAAGAAACTCATAGTTTCCCCTCCTGGTTTTTTTAGGAAAATTTATATGGAACGCTAGTCGCTATCGAATGTATGGATAGTGACTTGCGTATGCTCCCGTTTGTATTATTTAATAGAGCCGCTTGTAATCCCTTTAATAATATGCTTTTGCATCGTGAAGAAGAAGATCAGTAAAGGGATAATTCCAATCATTAATGCTGCCAACGCTAGATCCCATTGCTTCGTATATTGTCCAAAGAAGAAAAACGTTGCAAGTGGAATCGTTCTTAAATCCGGATTTTGCAGTACCAATGAAGGCAATAGAAAATCATTCCATATCCATAGGCTGTTTAGAATAACGATGGTAACAGTAATTGGTTTTAGCAGTGGAAAAACAATTCTCCAAAACACACCAAATCGTGAACAGCCATCAATAATAGCCGCTTCTTCTAGCTCAACAGGAATTCCTTTAATAAAGCCATGGTATAAAAAGATCGTCATGCCAGAACCAAATCCTAAGTACATAAAAACAAGACCCCAAATACTGTTTAACATGTTCAAGCTTCCAGCTGTTTTAATAAGTGGAATCATAATAGATTGAAACGGAATAATCATAGCAGCAACAAAGGTCATAAAGATGATATTGCTGATTTTCTTTTTTGTTCGAACAAGCATATAAGCTGCCATTGAACAGAAGACAACAAGAACAAGGTTACTTGCAATTGTTATAATCAATGAATTTGTAAAGACCTTTAGAAAGTCTAATTTTTCAAATGCATTGACATAGTTTTCAAATTTCAAAACGCTTGGTAATGCCGAAGTATTTGTTAAAATTTCGGCAAAAGGCTTTAAAGAATTTGATATAACATAATAAAATGGTACTAAAAAGGCGATTCCTAGTAAGATAGCAAATATCTCTACAATAAATGTTCTGCCAGTATATCTATTACCCATTAAGATTCAACCTCCTTCTTTTTCGAAATAGTTACTTGAAGAACTGTAATAGCAGCAACTACAATAAAGAAGATTAATGCTTTCGCTTCTCCAATGCCGTAGCGGTTGTTTACAAATGCCTCTGTATAAATATTAAGCGCTAACATTTCTGTTGATTTAAATGGACCACCATTTGTAAGAGAAAGGTTTGCATCAAATATTTTAAAGGAAGAAGCAGTTGTTAAGAATAAGCAGATCGTTACAGCTGGTGCAACTAGCGGCATCGTAATATGACGGAGTATTTGCCATCTGTTTGCGCCATCAATTTTTGCTGCTTCAATTAATTCTTGGGGTACATTTTGTAATGCGGCGATATAAATAATCATAATATATCCAGCACCCTGCCAAACGCTTACAATGACTATTCCCCAAAAGGCTGTCTTCGCATCACCTAACCATGCAAGTTCAAAAAGTGGAATCCCGGTTAATTCTCCGATAGAAACAAAACCTTTAACAAAAATAAATTGCCAGATAAATCCTAATAATAAACCGCCGAGCAAGTTAGGCATAAAAAAGACGGTACGCAATATATTTCTTGTTTTTAACATTTGAGTTACTAATATTGCTAAACCAAAACCGATTAAATTTGTTAATATAATGGAAATAACTGTATACTTGGTTGTAAGAAGAAATGATTGTTGAAATTGTTTATCATCTGTGAATAAATAGATGAAGTTATCTAATCCTACCCACTTGATTTGCCCGGTTATTCCATTCCAATCTGTAAACGAATAAAAAACACCTGAAAAAAAGGGGATAAGAACTACTATCACAAAGGCTAAAAATACGGGACCAACAAATAAGGTGAATAAACCGGCATTTTTCCATTTTCTTTTTTGGTTAAAGGAAAGAGACTTTTTCGTAGTTCTTTTTTTGTTGGCTATAGGAACTGAATGGTTTACTTTTTCTAAGTTATTATGATTATTCATTAACGCCACCTCCTGTATTTCTACTATAAAGCATTGTATAATATGTTGAAACCGTTTACATTGATGTGAAGGGTGGAAAATATTGAACTGATTCATAATGAATTTTTCTTCCTAGTCAATACTATATTGGAACAAAGATAGAAAGATGCTTCAGTTATTATAACCGTCTAAGTTAGAAAGATAACTTTGGGGAGGGGAGAAAGTAAAATGAAATGGGGAATACGCAAAAAGCTGATCGTCTTTTTAGTGCTGGCAGCAGTTCTGCCGTTCGGAGCAGGAATTATTATTACTTATTATGAAACAACCAAGACTATTAATAAAAATTTTGTGTCTTCCAGTCATGATTCAATAGAAAAAGGGGAAGAGGAGCTGCGTACTTATTTAGAAGATGTGGCACAAATATCAACAGTACTTTATCGCTATTCACCATTTATGATGGTCTTAAAAAATGGAATATCAGATAATTTAAGTTCCAATCAGGCGGAGGTAACGAGAGCACTTGCCTATTTATTCAATTCACGGCAAGAGATAGAACAGATGCATTTGTATATCGAAAAAGGAAAAAACTCCTATACCAATTATCATTCCAGCATTAGTGGAAGAGGAGAATATAAGGATGTCTTTTCTCATCCATATTATGCTAAATTTAAGCGAGCAAATAAAGAGTATTCTTTAATAGAGCCGCCACATGTAATCTATAGTTATAATAATTTAGCTGTTATTCCAGATTCAGAGGAAAAGATGGTTCTAAGCTTTCATAATATTATAAGGGAAATTCCTTCAGAGAAGTTTCTAGGCTTTTTATCTATTGATATTAATTTATCAAAAATCAAAGATATTGCTGATCGATTATATACAGATAACATGGAAGATATATATATAATGGATGAAAATAATATTGTCATTTATTCCTCTAATAAAGACAAAATAGGAAAGCAGAATAAGGAAGAATGGTTTCAACAAATAAAAGCAAAAGATGCTTCTAAAAAAAACATCGACTGGGAGGAGAAGGGTTTTTCAGGTGTCATCGTTTTTGAGGATTTTACTATTCAGGAAAAGAAATGGTATATTGCCAAACGAATTCCTTACGATGTTCTTTATCAAAGTGCTCGTGAAACGGTAATTATTAATAGCCTCATTGGATTAGTTGCACTTGCCATCGTTTTATTAACAACCTTTATCATCTCAATAAGAATAACTGCTCCAATTAAAGTACTGATAGATAATATGAAAAAAGTTGAAAAAGGCATATTTCAGGCTGATTTTGAGTCATTGGGAAACGATGAGATTGGCATGTTAGGAAATCATTTTAAAAAAATGATTTTCACAATTAATTCTTTGATTGATAGAGAATATAAATTAGAAATTGAAAATAAGGCCTCACAGCTGCGTGTGCTGCGATCACAAATCAATCCGCATTTTTTATATAATTCTTTGCAGTCCATTGGAACCTTGGCATTAAAAGCAAAAGAAACAAAAGTTTACTCATTGTTAATGGCATTATCCAATATCATGAGGTATAGCATGAATATGAAGGAAGATATTGTACCAGTATTATCAGAAGTAAAGCATGTTACATCCTATCTATTATTGCAAAAACAACGCTTCGAAGAGCAGGTTGAATTTCAAGTACACGTAACAAAAGAAGCGGAGTTGCTCCAAATACCGAAAATGATTTTGCAACCAATTGTGGAAAATTGCTTTAAGCACGGATTTGTTCACCATGATAATAAATTCCATATCAATATCATGATAGTCGTGGAAGATAATTATATTATTTGTTCTATTGAAGATAATGGAATTGGCATGGATGAAATGCCATTAAAGAAAATGAATGATTGCTTATCACAGAAAGACAACAATAAAAATGTGGTAGACAGAGAATCCATTGGGTTGAAAAATATTTATGATCGTTTAAAAATATATTATGACAATAAAGCAAAAATGGAAATCGTCAGCAAAAAAGGGGGAGGCTTTACCGTTACTCTCTCTCTACCAAGGAATTTGCCAAATGGGGTGAAATATCTATGAAAGCATTAATCATTGATGATGAGAAGCATGTACGTGAAGCAATAAAATTGCTTGCAGATTGGGAACAAAATGGGATACAGCAAATTTACGAAGCAAGCAATGGGGAAGAGGCAATTGATTATATAAAAAAATATAAACCAGAGATTATCTTTTCTGATATGAAGATGCCGAAAATGGATGGAGCACAATTATTAGAGTGGATTAAGAAAAACCAATCAAGCAGCAAGACAATTGTTGTAACAGGGCATGATGATTATCATTATATGCGCAAGGCAATTCATTTTGGGAGTGCAGACTATTTATTAAAGCCAATTGACCCAGATATACTCAACCATGCTCTAGAAAATGTTGTACAAGAATGGAAAAAAGAAGAACAAGACAGAAAAAAAAGTGTAAGCAGCTATCAATTAATGAATCAAATGAAGCCAATTTATCGTGATAGGAAGCTTACACAATTTTTGAATAGCACTGTAATAAAAGAAGAGTTATATGAGGAATGGGGTTTTCATTTAGCAAGAAACTATACGATTGCATTAGTTCAGATAAATGGAAAATCCATACAAGCCTTTAGGAATGATCGTGATTTAACCTACTTTTCTATATTAAATGTGATAAATGAAATCCTAATAAAAAGGAATATCGGCATAGCGTTTCGTTATCTATCCAATAAAGGGGAAATTGTTATTATTTATTGGGCTGATAGGAAAGTCATTACAGAATCTTTAATACAAATTTATGAAAGCTTAGTTCAGCTTCTTGAAGTTTCCTGTCCGATTTGTTTAGGAGTGCCAGTAATGGACAGCAGTATGTTGAAAAAATCATATGATGAAGCAAAACAATTGCTTTTAGATAGCAATATATTAGAAAAAAGAGACATAAGAGTATATTTGCAGAAGGAGAAAGGTGCGCCTGAATTAAAAAGTTTAATGGCTTATTCTGCTGATATAAAATTAGCTGTACAAACAGGTGATCAAAAGATATTATCAGAACTACTAGAGCGAATAACAAATGATTATACGAGGGAGCAATATTTCTCTTTAAAGCAACTATACCAATTAGAAAATGAATATTTAGTAATCAGTCA
>JBDNRM010000137.1:0-11608 GCA_047718615.1 Bacillus sp. (in: firmicutes)
ATCATATATCGTATAGAACAAAATGTCATTGTATTTTTTAACTAATATATATCATATTGATTAGCTAATTTATACATTATTTTAACCATGTATAGTTAAGAGCACGTACCAAGTTCAGTCTTAAAGCGACACATACACTAAAAAATCGATTGTTTGCAACTCTAAAGATGTCCAACAAGAATAGAAGTAGAACAAAGGTACAAGAAGTTTCATCAAATTCCGGAAACATCAGAAGTAAAAACGCGGTTGCATTTATGAGATAGGGGCAGTTCAACCATCAGTGACTGCCCCTTTACAAAGAAATAAACGTATCTTTTTATTTCTGCACTAACACTTCTTGCTTATTTTTTGCATACTGTTTCAAATACTTATAAATACAAGAAAGTACGTGAATCATTTGTTCTGTTTGATTTACGGTAGCAGATCCAATCGCAGCAATTTGAATCCAATTTCGTTTTACTAAATAGCTGCTTTCATATTGGATGCCATACCCCTGATCTTTCATCATGTCCCCAAGCAACACCGATTCTATATCAGCATCAATCTCAATCGTAATAATAGGAAATGCCGCTTTTTCTCTTTCTGTAATTACCGTAAACCCTTCTTCCATTAATGTATGATAAGCACTTAAATAAATGCTTCTTACTTTTTCATATCTTTTCACAAAGTCTTCTTTAAGACTTTCTTCTAATGCAGCTAATAAATGGGAAGAATGAGAATAAGGCACACTGTTTTTCGCCATATATTCTCCTAAATCAAGATAAGAAGGAATACACCTGCTGCTTTTTATCTCATGATGATGAAATACAAAAGACAAACCTGTTATTGCACCAATTCCTTTTCCACTAACGCCTGTAGCAAAGTAAACATTGTTTAAATGAACTGGTATTGCTCCGATTGAACTGATACAATCAACCATTATTTTAACTTTATTTTTCTCACAACAGTATGCTAACTGTTCAATCGAATTTATCATTCCTGTGGAGGTCTCACAGTGTACAAACCAAACCCACTTAATATCCTCCGTAAGTGCATCCAGCAGCTCTTCCTCTGTAAATGCTCGGCCCCATTTCTTTTTTAATGCTTTAAAAGACAGTTGAAATCGTTCTGCTCTATCTATTAATCTTTCTCCAAATTCCCCGTTGCTTAAAATAAGTCCTTTTTCATTTGCTGAAGCGAGCTGGGCGGCTACGCAATCATTGGCTAATGTTCCAGATCCCAATAAGACTTGAACATATTTAGCAGATGTTAGTTGACATAGCTGTTCTTGCACTCTTTTCATTTTGTCAGAAAAAATTGGATCTCGATGTGGTATGACTTCGCTAGCAAATGCTTCCATCACATTCGAGTTCACCGCTACAGGTCCTGGAAGAAAATTAACTTGCTTCGTAAACAACCTGCTTTTTTGTTTGAATTCTTCTATTATGGCATACATTGGCTGGTATGGAGCATCTTCTGTGCCAACTAAATGAGCAAAATCGGTGAATCCCATATGTTTATATAATTTTAACTGTCTTAATGTTCCACTTATTATGGCAACATCATGTTTGTTTTCCAGACAATATTTTAATAAAACTTGCATTAAACCAACAAATACCTTCGTGTTTCTGTATTCTTTTTTTACAGATAATAACCTTACTTCACATAAACTAACTGGTTTTACTGGTAAATAATGATAAACATCCCCTAGTTTTTTATCTAATGAAAAAGGTCTTTTATTATTAATCGCAACCATGCCGACCACCGTATCATGTACTAATGCGATTAAATATGTATTTTCCTTATGATAAGCATCTATCAATGATTTGTCTTCGTTTTTTTTATGCTGGGGGATTTCCTCAACAAATGTTTCATAATTCAATTGGTGAATTTGATCAATTTCATGTTGTAAAGTTGCTTTTTTAAATAGGTATATTGGATTTTTATTCAACCTTTTCACCACCTAATATAATAGAAAAATTTCAGCTTATTTTCTTATAAAACTCTGTGAAAAAATGTATAGTACCAACCCTTAAAGCGGCTTTTGTTCGAAAAGAAATTTTCTCCAAGAAATACGATGCGAAAAATAAATCATCAGCCATGTGACAATCCCAATTACGCTGCATAGCCAATTTTCTTCCGTAAACGAAAGCGCAGTACAAACAATAAATAATGCAATAAAACCTGGAATAGTAAAACCTTTATATAGTGGATAAAAAAGGAGAAATCCACTTATTATGAAAATAATAAAAATAGGTTGTATTGCTATTAGACCACCAATAAAGGTAGATATGCCTTTACCTCCTTTAAAGCAGAATAGCACCGGCTTTATATGACCAAAACATGCAAAAAACAACCCAGCTAGTAAAATCTCACTTGAAAATCCAGCATATTTTCCGACGACTACAACGATCACTCCTTTTGCAGCATCCCCTAAAAAGGTAAATAAAAAAGCTTTCTTCCCAAATAATCTTCCCGCATTCCTTGCACCAACATTTTTACTTCCTACTAAACGTATGTCTTTTCCTGACATTATTTTACCAACAATATATCCAAATAATATATTGCCAATAAAATAGGATATTAAATAATACCAAATAATCACTATCACACCTTATAATCTATTTCTTATTCGCCAACAAACTGATTATACACGAAAAGAATAAATTTACACAAATATATCTCCCTAATCTTAGTGTAAATAAGTGTTTAATTTTACCATACTTTATTAGATGAATATTTGCACTTTTTTTGCTATTTTCATTACAAATTTTTTTATTGAATATTTATTAATCTTTTCTTATGATGTATATAGAACTTATACAATTCTTATAAAAAAGCAAGATGATTACTCCTATATTTGCACAAAGAACATACCGTTTCTCTCGGCTTATATCAGTTTGAACTAGCAGCCATTTACAATTTTTATCTTAAATGGTGATGATGGAGAGCTGTCATCATCTGTTTTTTCATGCAATGGAAGAGGTGAATAAATGGACAAAGACATTATTAAATATATTCGGAAAAACTACGAAATGACGCAAAGAGATTTCGCAAAACTAGTTAATTGCAGTTTTGCATTAATTGCATTAGTAGAAGTCGGAAAAAGAAATGTTAGTAAGAATTTAGAAAATAAAATAAAAACTGCCTTTAATTTAGATGATCAGGATATTCAATCGATTACTTCTATTATTTCGGAATTCAGCAAAGGGATTCCTCCTTTCATGTAATAAAACGGGGGAAAATTTCTTTCAAGTGGATCGAACTTATCTTTTCTTTTTTTCATCAAGTAAATCATTTATCTGTAAACGTCCTTTAAAATGAAGGATGTTTTTTATTTTAGTACTGGTTTCATTCCTTCATTTACTATTACAAAATGGAAACTACTAAATTATATATACTTTTGCTTACTTATCTATTTTCTATTCCCTAATTTGAAAATATTTGTCATACTATTAATAGTGTGTGTTCAAAAAGAGAATAAAAGGGCAAAAGAAGTTCGAGGCAGCTTCACGTTAAGCAACGTTGAAGATCCTCTAGTTAACAAGGGAGAAGCAAATGATGAGCCAACGAAGAACTGCTACGTGTCCTTTTTACAAGAAAGACTTTTTGATCAACCTCTAATAAAAAATGGAGGTATTGAAATGGAAAGAGTAGTACTAACAAAAGATTTAAGTTTTTCAAGATTTATATATGGTTTTTGGCGTCTGGCTGACTGGAAATACAGCAAAGAGAAAACGCTAGAATTGATCGAATTTTGTATAGAAAATGGCATTACAACTTTTGATCATGCAGATATATATGGCGGCTATACTTGCGAGTCATTATTTGGAAATGCTTTGAAGTTGAAACCAAGCTTGCGCGAAAAAATAGAAATAGTTACAAAATGCGGCATTGTCCTTCCTTCTAAGAATCGTTCAAACCACAAAACTCATCACTATAATACAAGTAAAGACCATATTATACGATCTGTTGATCAATCTTTATCTAGTCTACAAACAGAGTATATAGATGCTCTTTTAATTCATCGCCCCGACCCTTTTATGGACCCTGCGGAAGTCGCTGAAGCATTTTATCAAGTAAAGAAACAAGGAAAAGTCCGTAATTTCGGTGTTTCTAACTTTAAAGAACACCAATTTAACATGCTGCAGTCGTATTTAGATGAACCATTAATAACCAATCAAATCGAAGTTTCTGCTTATCAGCTTGAAAACTTTGAAGACGGAACCATTGATAATTGCTTAAAAAACCGCATAAATCCAATGATCTGGTCCCCTCTTGCTGGAGGAAAAATTTTCAATGACACCAGTAGTAAAGCGATTCGATTACGTACAGCACTCGAAAACATTGCAATAGAAATTGGAGCACCATCGATTGATATCGTACTTTACGCATGGCTATTAAAACATCCAGGAAAGTTTATGCCGATAATCGGCTCAGGAAAAATAGAAAGGATTCTACGAGCCATACATTCTTTGGATTATTCTCTTTCCCTAGATCAATGGTTTGAAATATATCAAAGTTCATTAGGCCATGATGTTCCTTAATACGTCTTGTCTTTCCACAAAGTCCCCTTTTTTCTTCTAATTACATAGAATAACAAGAAAAAAGGAGGTGCGTCATGTCAGACAAAAAGAAATCACCACTTGCTTCACCTGTTTATACACCTGAAACATCAAAAACAGACTTTCCTAATCAAAAAATGTATCATCAGAACTTTTTACAAGATCATTTGCAAAATCAGCAAATTGCTTATGATAAGTTAACAGAATTAATACTTGCCATGCAGCAAACGATTAACAAAAATCAGCATGTTCAGCAAGGAAAGTTTGAGAAAATGAATCATAAGCTGCTTACTCAAGAAAGTATTTCGAATGAATTATTAACTTCTATTGCTGATCAGCAATCAACTTCTAAATCTTACGAAAACAAATTGGAGGCACTAGAAGTGTTAGCGGCAGAAAATACGAAAGTATTAGCAAAAGAAGCAACGATCAATCAAGCTATTCTTGATCAAGTATCTTATCAAGAACAAACGGTTAGATCTCTAACATCACAAATACAAGACTTTTCTAATCTATCCAATCAAATGAATGATAAATTAGACAAAGCGGATAAAAATTATCAACATGTTGCAGAAACATTGGAACTCCAAGAAATATTCCATCAAACCTTAGTGGAAAAAATGGATGCAAACGAAGCAAATATGAATAAAATCACTAGAGAATTAGATATGTTAAAAAGTATTATTTTTGAGAGATTCCATTCTTTAACAGATAAATTAGAAACTAATTTCAAATCCATTTCTAAACCGGTTCAGCGTTTTTTTCTGCAAAAAGAAAAGGAACCAAAACAATAAATTTTTCATCTTAAATAAAAAACGCGCAAAGAGAAAATCTTCTTTGCGCGTTTTTTATAAGATGAAAATGTAGTTTAAATTTGAGAGATGCCGAACTCCGACCTAAGGGATGCGAACAAGACGCATCCGCTTTTCTGTTGTCTAGCTTCGACGTACAGGATGTACAAGTGCCGATGTTGCAAAAGGACTTTGCGCACTTAATCGGCCTGCGGCTTGCCCCTGTGAAAGATAACCTTTTGTCTCTAAAAGTAAAGTACACTTTTTGAGTCAAAAGAACATTTTTCTTCGGGGCTTAGCAAGACGCATCCGCTTTTCTATTAATCTAGGATTTTTATTTTTATGGATTTTCTTCCCCAGTCTTTTGCTTCTTGAAGGCTTGGGACAAAGACGTCAATTTTATTTCCTTTGATCGCACCGCCTGTGTCTCCAGCAATAGCTGTTCCATAGCCTTCAACGTAGACTCTTTTACCTAATGGAATAACAGATGGGTCGACTGAAATAACTTTCTCATTCGGATTATCCTTTAAGTTAATTCCTGTAGCAGTAATACCTGAACAACCTTCACAGCTTGCTGTATATGCAGTGGCTGTCACTGTTAACTCCTGCCCACCGCTTTGTTCAGCAACAGCTGGCTTCGCGTTTTCGGTTTTAGCATTACTTATGTCTTGTTTCGATTCCTTTTGTGGTACTGTATTCTTTTTCTCTGTTTCGTCGTTATTATTATTTCCTTTAGCAATAATCAACATATCACCAGCATGAATAGTATCTGATTGTAAATGATTCCACTCTTTTAACTGATCAATCGTTATATTATTTTTTATCCCAATAGCCCATAAGCTATCACCATCTACTACTTTATATGTTTTTTCTTGTTCAATTTCTAATGTATCCGCAGCTTTAATATGGTCCGTTTCTAATTGATTCCAACTTTTGATATCGTCCACCGATACTCCATAGTCTTTCGAAATACTCCAAAGAGTATCACCATCTTTTACTGTAATTTTCTCTGCATGTGCCTCTGTAGCGAAAGTAGTTGCTATTGATGCACAAGCGATAAATGATAAGATTTTTTTCAAATTATTATACCTCCTTGACTAGCTTAACTAAGCTAACGGGTATAATCATAACATGAAAAGCATCTGTGAAAAGAACAGAGAGATATTAATTCGATTACTAATGTAACAATCACTTGACAGTTAGAAGTCTAATTATCAGAAAAATACAAAATAACACCTCTTATTACCTACACAAAATAAAAGAAATGATTTTCTACAGACTTTTCACCTAATCAAGAAACGATAGGGAATACTAGTTGGAAAGATGTTCCTTTATTTTCTTCACTATCTATATATACTTTTCCATGTAAATTTTCAATTATTTTAAAACTTACCATCAGTCCTAATCCGTTACCTTCTTTTTTTGTTGTAAAGAAAGGCTCTCCAATTTTTTTCAATTGTTCTTTCGCCATTCCGATACCGGTATCTTTTATCGTAATTTCAATCTCTTCACGCACTTTTACTTGAACAAAAATATCCCCGCCATGGGGCATGGCTTCAATCGAATTTTTGATAAAATTTAAAAATACTTGCTTTAATTTATTTTCATCGCATTCAATTATCGTTTCTTCTGTGTCATATTCAAAATGGATGTTGCTGTGGCTCTTTCTTAATTGATAATCAAGGATAGAAATGACATTTTGAATGATCGGAATTAGTTTTTTTCTTTCCAATAAAGCAACTGTTGGTTTAGATAACATCATAAATTCTTCCACTATGGAGTTCACTCGTTCAATTTCATCCAGAATAATTTCAAAAAATTCCTGTCTGTTTTGATCCAATTCATCAAGACTCAAAAATTCGGCATAACCTTTAATTGAAGTTAAAGGATTGCGAATTTCGTGAGCAACACCTGCTGCTAGTTGGCCAATCGCAGCCAATTTGTCTTGGCGGTGAAGAATTTCTTCCGTTTTTTTCTTCTCTGTTATATCATTTCGAATAGCTAAATATTGATAAACCTTATTATTTTTATCTTGAAATGGAATAATCGTCGTATCCACCCAATAATAGCTGCCGTCCTTTGCTTTATTGCGGATTTCTCCCTTCCACACTTCTCCACTCGAGATCGTTTTCCATAATAATTGAAAGAATTCTTTAGAATGATATCCAGAATTAACAATTCGATGATCTTTTCCTATTAACTCCTTCTTGCTAAAACCTGAAATAATACAAAACTTATCATTTACACTAATTATTTTTCCCTGACTGTCTGTAAAAGCAATAATGCTTGACTGATCCAGTGCAAATTTGATTTCACTTACTTCCTTAATGCTTTCCTCTAATTTTCCTAAGACATTTTTTTGTTCCGTAATATTTCTTCTAATGGAAACGTATTGGTAGGGAATCCCCTTTTTATTTACAAAGGGGACAATAACTGTATCCACCCAATAGAAGGTGCCGTCTTTTGCCTTGTTTAGTATTTCCCCTTTCCAAATATCACCTTTTTTTATCGTTTTCCACAAATCCTTAAAAAACTCTGGAGGATGATATCCAGAATTAACGATTCGATGATTATGTCCTATTAACTCCGATCGTTGAAATTTCGATACTTCCACAAATTTATCATTTACATATGTAATAATTCCGTTGTTATCCGTAAAAACAACGATGGATGATTCATCAAGAGCATGTTGCATATCACGAACATTTATATCGCTTACAGCGAGCTTTTCCGTTATAAGGCTACTAGTTCCTATTAGCCCTCCTAAGATTAAAATAGTAATAAATAATACTACATATACAATAAAGCTATTATAATAATCTGGTGATATTTCAGTCCATTTAACCGGAGTTGACTTATTCAACATCAAATACTGACTAACAATGGTTACAAGCGTCATAACAAAACAACAAAAGGGTCTAATAAAGGAAGAAGGAATACGGGTTTTTTTGGTTCGATAAAATGAAAACCAAATAGAATAAGAAAAACCAAAAAATAATAAAACAAAACTAATAAATAATGAAAAAAGATTATATTGAATCGTGCTTCCTATAGAATACAATCCGATAATAAGCACCGAAAGCATGGATAAACTAAAAAAGAATGCTCCAATAAAAATGCGGTGTTTATTATGTTCTTTATCTAATAAGGAATAAAAGGCCATTCCGCTAAAACAAATGCCTATAAGCATGGATAAAATAGTGATCGGTATTTCATAAGTTGCGGTTGCATAGATGTTGTTTGCCATCATACCAATAAAACTCATAATCCAAAAACCAAACCCCATCGAAAAAGTGCTTGCCAGAAATAATAATCGACTGTTTTTTTCAGCATTTCTTACTAAATAAAATAAATCAAAGGAAGTATAGCATGCCACATATAATAATAGAATGCTTACAAAAATAAGAATGGAGCTGTACAATATTTATCCTCCTATACATAAAATGAAGATCGTTATCGTTCATAATCAAGTCTCTCTCTATGTTTAGAGGCTATCTTGATTAACATTTCTTAAACGCTATACGATTAAATTTTTATGATTTAAAAAAACTGTTTCAACTATGATTGTAATGGAAATACAATAGGGAGGAAAGTACTTTTTTCACACCAAAAGGATATCTCGATAAATAAAAGCGTATTCCTTTTTTAAAAAAGGTCATCTTACCATTTATATTTTTTCCTTTATATACAAGACTATTCATTTTTATTCCACTGGTTATCACACTTCTTTTGTCTCCTTCACCCTAAACAATATAATACAAATTTTTCAAATTATATTTTTTATAAATAAGAGAAAACTTTAATAAAGGAGTGAACAGCAAAATGAAGAAAAAGAAAGAATTGTTATTAGATAAAAAAAATTTACAGTCCGATATTCGTGGAGATTCAATCGATGATTTAGCAAATATGGAAGCAGCCAATGTAATGCTTAGTGAAAAAGAGATCGGACAGCAACGGGAAAATTTATAATAGAGAGGAAAAAAAGGATGACTACAATTGATCCAAAAAATATACAATTAGGTGATGAGGTTTATGTTATCTATCACAACCCACATACACCAACCGTATCAAATGTGAAACCAGCAGAAATAGTGCCACACCCAAAGAATCCAGAGGCTTTTGCATTATTTCTAAATGATACCTTTCATACGATTGAGGATGATGATGCATTATTCCAAACAGAAAATGATGCACAAATTGCTTATAACGAAATGTATCAAGAAGATAGTGAATATTACTAAAAACGAAAAATAAGCAGCAGCCAGAATACACGTAGACTTCTGCGGGAATGCGAGAAAGGATAGGGTGTATCCGGCGCTCCCACGAAGAGCAAAGTGTATTCAGGCTGCCAATTCCAATTCAACAATCCATTCGGAGAAGCAATCAAGTCTAACTTGCTTCTGAAAATTAATTAATAATTTGCGGTAGTTCTCTCATTTCCATTGAGGTTTCATTTCCACATAGCGGGCATTTTAAGTCCTCTGTCGCAAAATCCTTTCTCATCCATCCATGACAGGAATTGCATGCATACACTTCTAAATTAATTAATACCTCTTCTGGCTTTTCTTCTGATCCTTTTCGATTGAAAAATATTGGAATCGCCCCCTTTTTTAGTTAGTATGAACAATTTTTAAGAAATTAGTAATTTTTTTGTTTTATTCTTGTTTATCTTACAATTAAAAGCACTATTCAGTAGCATTAGCAGCCACTGTTTCTTTTTATGGTATGATAACTTTATTATCATTTCGTACTAACGAAGGAAAGGTGCTTATATATGTCAGAAAAAATATATTATAATTCCCCTTATACTAAAAAATGGTCAACAAAAATAACAGAATTGTGGGAAGATGAAGAAAAAATCTATGTGACATTAGAAAAAACCAACTTCTATCCTGAGGGCGGCGGCCAGCCTTGTGACAAGGGGACCATAGAAGGAATAAAAGTGATAGATGTGCAGCTAATCCAAACCAAAGTTGTTCATCAGCTAGAAAAACCCCCATCTAAAACGGAAGTAGATTGCATAATAGACTGGCAAGTTCGTTTTGATCATATGCAGCAACATACTGGTCAGCATTTACTTTCTGCTGTACTGTATGACCTTTATGCAATTCCAACTACCAGTTTTCATCTTGGCAAAGACCACACTACCATAGATTTAAAAATAGAAGATTTACATAAACATCAATTAGTAGAAATGGAACAAAAATGCAATGCCTTAATAAATGAAAACAAAAAAATCAGCACTTATTTTGTTACGAACAAAGAACTGAAAAATATCCCTTTAAGGAAACTTCCATCTGTATCCGAACCAATTCGTATTGTGGAAATGGAAGAGATAGATTTCTCCGCATGTGCAGGTACTCATGTAAAAAGCACTGGAGAGCTCGGACTATTAAAATTAATAAAAACAGAAAAACACCGTGGTCAAATAAGATTGTTTTTTTTAGTCGGAAACAGAGCAATGAAGGATTATCAACTTTCTCAACAAATCTTAGATCAATTAAGTGATCTATTTCAAACAAATAAACAGCTGCTAATGGATCGTATTCAAAAACAAGAAGAAGAGAAAAAACAGCTTACGAAGGAAATGGACAAATTAAAAGCAGAAAACAGCAAATTTTTATTAGATTCCATTATGTCTAATCAAAACAGCCCGCTTATTAGAAAGAGTTTTACGAATAAACCTTTAAAAGATTTGCAGCAAACAGCGAAAGAAATAGTAAAAGAACAGAAGTACATTGTATTATTTTCCTCTACGCTTGAACGAAAAGCACTGCTGATGCATAGTGGGAATTATAATTTCTCTTGCGGAGATTGTTTTAAACAATTTTTACAAGCATTTAATGGAAAAGGCGGAGGAAATAAAACCCAAGCACAAGCCATTTTCTCATCACAAGAAGATTTGAACGATTTTCTCGAAAAAGTTCAGACTGAGATCAATACTTTTATATAAGTCCGCCTCCTATATATCTCCTAAGAAGACTGTCCACCTTTAAATAAAAGAGGCTGGGACATAACTAAATAGATAATGTGTAAAGACGAACATGCTCTAATTTAGCACTTAAATGCTTACTTCCTTATACTGGTTATTTATGTTTTTTAATATTGTTAAGTAGAAAAACTATGTTGTTCCATTGCGCTACAGACACTCGCTTTCCGCGGGGAGAAAGGAAGCTGATCATCCTCGTTGCTACTTGCGGGGTCTAAAGCCTTTCCTCTACTTCCCGCAGGAGTCGAGTGTCTTCCGCTCCATTCCACTTCGTTTTTAAAGGC
>JBDNRM010000138.1:0-11574 GCA_047718615.1 Bacillus sp. (in: firmicutes)
TTCATCAAACACCGCACAAGTGGCTCAATTCACCTGCAATAATCATCTATCACAGAAAATACTGTCCACCTTGAAAACACAAGAGTCCTTTTCAGGGGTCAGACCCCATAGCCATCATAGCCATGGAATCTTATCCGGTTTTCCCTTCCATTTCTCTATTCCAACTGCTAAGAAAAAAATTGTTTTTTCATTTCTCCTTTTGGGTTATCCAGCGTGATCATTCCTTTCTTTTAAAAAGTTTTTCAAATTAATTACATCGGAAAAGGTATACCTAAATTGGTACACCTTTTCCGATTTTCGGATTATCTTCAACAAATATACACCAAATGTAAGCATTCTTTGTACTAATCAATATTCTTTATTAAGATTAAGTGAACGTTTTATTATTAACTCAAACTTCGCAGTTATAAATTCCTCTTCCTGTATTTCCATAACTTGGTTTAGAGCAATTAGAAAAGGGTGATTGATTAGTCTTTTAGGGTATTTTTTTGCAAACATTATTCCTTATAAATAGGGGCAAGATTCTCGTTTCAGGATGCTCGCTTTCCGTGGGGCGTGCGATGAGCCTCCTCGGCGCTTGCGCCTGCTTAGGTCTCATCTAACCCGCTAATCCCACAGGAGTCTCGCACCTTACACTCCAATCAAGCCGTTTTGATTCATTAGTTGCTGTCGTTGAACTGGTGAAAACATCCATCTTATAGAAATAGACTAAAAGTGCACATTTTGGGAGAACAACGTTGAATAATAAACATAAAAAATCAACGCTACTAGTGTTTAGTCATCATACCTTGTAATGAAATTCGAAGACAAGAACGTATTCTAAAACAAGTTGCTTGTAACGGAGGGTGCGAAGACTCCTGCGGGAAATGTGGGAAGGCTAAAGACCCCGCAAGGCAAAGCCGAGGAGGCTCAAGCGTAGCCCCGCGGAAAGCGAAGCAACCCGTAGTGGAAAGCAACCTCAACAATAAAAAACAAGCCTTACTTTTTATTGTTCTAAACCAAGTCTTATCAAGATTTGCAAACGAATTTGAAGGTGCGAAGTTTGAGTTATTAACAAATAAAAGAAGGAACCATTAGACTATATCAGAAAGATAGTTCCCCCCTATTTTCTAATTAAACATTGTCCTCCCAATAAAGACAAATCATACAATCTGTCCTTTTTAGGGGTATGACTCCATAGCCGGATTCTATCTAATAGCCATCTCTGTATGCCCATCAAAAAAATGCATTTTTTCTTTATTTAATGCTAGCTTAATAGCATTGCTTATTTTACTTGTCTTAAAACCCGTTGCTTTAATCAACAATTTTTTGTTTGCTACAGAAACTTCAATATAGGAGGCAGATCCCATATTTTCAATTAATTCAATTTCTCCTGACAAACAATTTCCCCCAAGATCTGTTATAGCAATATCTTCTGGACGGATGCCAAGAATAATTTTTTGATTTAAATATCCTTGTTTTTTTAATTTTTCCGCCTTGTTATTTTCAATATTCAAGTAATTTTGCTTATATTCAAAATAAACTTTTCCTGACATTTCAGTTAATGTGCCTTCTAAAAAATTCATAGAAGGTGAACCTATAAAACTTGCAACAAATTTATTGATGGGGTAGTTATAAATATCAAAAGGAGTAGCAACTTGTTGAATTCTTCCATCCTTCATCACTACAATACGATCTGCCATTGTCATTGCTTCTGTTTGGTCATGTGTCACATAGATAAAAGTTGTTTGAAGACGTTTATGTAATTTTATCAACTCTTCTCTCATTTGCACCCGCAATTTAGCATCTAAATTAGATAAAGGCTCATCCAGCAAAAATACCTTGGGATCTCTTACAATCGCCCTGCCTATTGCCACTCTTTGCCGCTGTCCTCCTGATAAAGCATTTGTTTTTCTTTTAAGCAGCGATTCCAGCCCTAATATTTTTGCAGCACTATTGACCCGCTCTTCTATATCTCGCTTAGAAATTTTTTTGATTTTTAGAGGATATGCCATATTTTCATAAACAGTCATATGCGGGTATAAAGCATAATTTTGAAACACCATCGCAATATCTCTATTTTTAGGCTCCAATTCATTCACTCTTGTGCCATCAATAAAAAGATCTCCTTCTGTTATTTGCTCTAAACCAGCAATCATTCTAAGTGTAGTAGATTTTCCACAGCCTGAAGGTCCTAAAAAAACAAAAAATTCTTTGTCGAATATTTCCAGATTAAAATCTTTAACGGAATAAGTTCCATTATCATAGCTTTTTTTTACTTGCTTGAAGTTTAGACTAGCCATTGTACAACTCCTTCTATTATATATTTAACTATGAAACAAACTTAGTTTGATCCTCCCAAACTTTTTTGATGCAATCTGCAAATGTACCAACTACTAATGTCATAGGAATCGATAACATTAAATTTATTGGCAAGTTAAAATCCTCTACGTACATTCCATCTTTAAAAAGACCTGTTTCTGGATCAATGGCATAATTTAACTTTTCTTTCATTGTGCTGCCATTGTCTATATATCCATATAATTTTTTTCCCAGTGCATATCCATAGCCACATTCAAATACCGTTCCTGAATCAGGTTCTTCTCCTCGAAAGGAATTTAAATTTGCAATAATTATATCTGATTCGCGAATCAGCCCCTCATTCGAATAAAAAATCATCGTTGCTAATTCTTGATCTTTTAAGTTATTGATAGGTTCATTATCTGCCGGATATAACCCCTTAAATCCAAAATCACCACATAGACTCCGCATCTTTTTTCCAATTTCTATCGAATCAGGGTGAAACACATGGAACCCAGCTAAATATATTTTTGATTCTTCCTCCATTTCCTCGATTCTCCATTGTAATTCAGTTGCCGAAACCTTCCCAGTTATAATGGCTTTTTGTGCTGCTTCTTTTGTCTTAAAAACAAACTGATCTATATAAGGAGAATGAACATTTTGTTTATACATAACAATCTTTTCGCCTGTTTCCGTCTCTTTATAAACTTCTGTTAAGCCATTTTTCATTCTTTTCTTACATCTTGTGACTCCACCATTTATTACAAGATAGTTTTCTTCCATTTTACCTCCCAAAAGCTCTTGTTATTTGTTGCAGAATTTATTGCTGGCTACTCCTTTTACGCTAGTTTTCACTTTATACAAGCCGCCCGCAGTTGGATAATTAGGATCAAATATATCCTTTTTCCCGCGGGCAGTAGTAATGAATAACTCATTTAAATCCTTGCCGCCGAATGCACAAGAAGTGACGTTTGGCACAGGAAGCAAAATCTCTTCCAACATTTTTCCATTGCGAGGATTCCATCTTGAAACACGAAACCCGCCCCAATGCGCTATCCATAACATTCCTTCACTATCAATTGTCATGCCATCTGGATCTCCAATGCCTTCAGGAAAACGGATAATCGTTTCAGGGTTCGATATATCCCCTAAATCTAACGAATACTGAAATGCAGTAACTATCCGTTTTGGGGTATCAATATAATACATCAGCCTTTGATCCAAGCTCCAAATAATTCCATTTGAAACAGTTACACCATCTAGTTTCTTTTCAAGCAAGCCCTTCCCGCTAAAACAATATAAACTGCTTGTTGGCAAGTTTTGAAATGACATAGTACCAGCCCAAAATCTTCCGTTTTTATCGCATTTGCCATCATTAAAACGATCTTCCAAATCATGATTTTTTAATTTTGCTAATTCTATCAGTTCCTCGTTTTCCATATTCAACTCGTATAAACCATATTCAGATGCAAGAATTAGCGACCCTGAAACGGCAGGTGTCAATGATCCTACAAATCGATCCAGTACAATCGTTTGATTCCTCCGATTATATGGATTGTATATATGAACCTTTTTTCCAATGCTGTCAACCCAATAAAGCACATCTTTATCATGATCCCAAATGGCTGATTCTCCAAGAATGCTTCTTTCATCCACAATTAACTCTGCTTTTGACAATACTACCGATTCCATTAAATTCCCGCTTTCATTGCAATTGGTTTTAGTGCATTTTTGCTTTCAAACATTATTTTTTCTTCATCTAATGTTAATACTTGACGATTTTTCATCACTATTTTCCCATCAATAATAGAATCTTCTACATCTCTTGAGGTGGCACATTCAATTAACGTATTAATCAATTTATGGGATGGACTTAAATGAGGCTGATCTATATTTATTAAAATCAAATCTGCTTTTTTGCCGACTTCTATTGTCCCAATTTGTTCTTTGAGCATTAACGCAGATGCTCCCCCAATAGTTGCCATTTTTAATAATTCTTGCGCTGGAATTACTAAAGGATCAAAAATTGGAAGACCCCAATAGACATTTAATCCTGAGCGAAAGACTCTCATTTCATCGAATAAGCTTAAACTAGACCCTGCCGCTCCATCCGTTCCCATGCCAATTGGCATATTATGCTGCATAAATCTTGGCGTTTTAGGAAATCCATGGCTTCCAAAATTGCTTCTTGGATTATGCACAATATTTACTTTTCTGTCTCTTAATAAATCAATCTCAGATTCTGATAAAACAACACTATGAGCTGCCAATAAATTGGGGCCTAATGCTCCAAATTGATCAAATACTTCTGCTGGTCTTTTTTGATAATTCTGCAAGCAATAGCTTACTTCATCCCGATGTTCCGATAAATGTATATGCAGTCCCGTTTTATATTCTTTTGCCTTTTCCGCCATAAGCTGGATTAATGCTGGGGTACTTGTCATTACTTGGCGCAAAGCGAACCAAATTTGAATTCTTCCGTCACCAGCGCCATGAAACTCCTTATACAAAGATTCTATTCTATCAGCCGCCTCTAACGGATTACTTTTCATGGAATCTGGAATAAAGGGTCCTTGATCCATGGTAGAACAAGTTATTGCTCCTCTAAGCCCTGACTTGACTGCCACTTCAGCCACTTTATGCATATGGACACCACCTGATTCAGCAAATGCAGTGGTTCCAGATTTAATCATTTCTAAACAGCTTAACTGGGCACTATGATAGGAATCCATTTCATTGAGGCTGCTTTCAAAAGGCACTAATATTCTTGCCCACACCATCGGATATTCATCAGCTGTTCTGCCTCTTAAAAATTGTTGGGAAATATGAGTATGTGCATCTATTAAACCTGGCATTAGAAGTTTACCTTTTCCATTAAGAATCTCTTTTGACTCATAAACTTTTTCAATATCATCTGCATGATCAATGGCAAGTATGATATCTTCATTAATAACGACGGATTGTGATTCTTTTATTTCAAAATCCATCGTCATTAAACTGCAATTTTTTATAATAAGATCTACTAATATTTTCATATTGGTCTTCCCTTCTTATCACTACCGATTTATTTTTATCTTCTAAGAATCTACATTATATTTAGAAAAAAATCTTTCATAAATCTCTCTGCATCCACTTGAATGCTTACTTTTGTTGCAGGAGTTTCAGAACTGTTCCGGAATAAATCTTCTGTTGTTCTTCCAGAAGCATCACCTTGTGTATCCACATGAATATGTATCGGAATCGTCTGAACAAGATCTGGAAACTTAGCTACTCCTATGGCTAAAGGATCATGTAGGGCACACCCCTTTAAATAGGGGTGTATTTTTTTATAGGCATTTAGATAATATTGTGTAAAATCCGCAAAAAAGCTGGATACCTCTGTTCCTTTTTCTCTCCATCTTTTTACGTCTTCATTTGTTAATAATGTTTTTCTCGTAACATCCAGTCCAACCATCGTGATTGGCAAGTTTGATTTATACACATATTGTGCGGCATGAGGATCAATGCTGTAGTTTGCTTCTGCATATTTATTTACATTGCCTGGTGTTGTTAGAGCTCCCCCCATCGTAATTACCTTGCCTATTAAACTCACAATCTCCGGATCTTTTTTAATGGCAAGTGCAAGATTGGTTAAAGGACCGGTTACGACAAGGGTTAATTCTTTTTTATATTCATGGATTTTTTCAATAATATAGTCTACTGCATGTATGGATGGACAGCTTTCTAAATCACTTTCCTTCACACCACCTAGCGTGTTTCCGAGACCATCCATTCCATGAATCAGGCCATTGTATTCCTTTTCTAATACAAGCGGCTTTTCTGCCCCTTTCCAAACACCTATATCGCTGTTTAGCATGCTAAGAATCTTTTTTGCATTTCGAAATGTATAGTCAACAGGCGCCATGCCATAACATACCGTTATCCCAAGAAGTTCAATCTCAGGAGAATGTACAGCATAACCGATAGCAAGGGCATCATCTATTCCGGTATCGCAATCTAAAATAACTTTTACCATATGCATCACCTACTTCCTTTTTCTATTTTTATGCTTGCCATGAATTGTAGGAAAAAGGGGGAACCTTAAGATTCTGCGCTTCTTTTTTATCATTCGTTAAGATTTCTATTAAACGTTTTTTATATTGTAAATTAATGTCTTTTTTTTCTGGGGAAACTTTGCTTGCTTCTTCTAAAAAATGAATACTATCTTTTCCTTGTTTTCTTCCTCTATTTGTATGCATGTCTAAAGCAAAATCTGGAATATCCGGTTTTCTGCCATTTTCAAATTCAGCTATCACAATATTTTTTAGCCAATCAGAAGATCTTTCTTTTTCGCATTGACATAAATAACGGATAGCATGAACAAAAAACATTGGTCTATCGCCATCTTTATAAGGAAAATTTTTTCTCATAGAATTTAAAGTATTTATTAGTATTGGTGCGTTTACTTCTCCAAATCCAATATCTTCTACCGATATGATCAAAAGCCTTCTCCACATTTTTTCTTCAAATTCTGGACTTGTAATATACATTTCGTATGCTACCGTAACTGCTTCTTCCTCTAATCCCCGTCTAATGGATTTTTGCAGTGCTGAAATAATTTCATCACCAGGAATGCCATTTCTTGTTTCCACCTTGCTCCATGGATCATAACTCATAAATTGTTCCATTTAATTCACCTCGACTGTTGATTTATTTGTTACTATTTAACAGATCCCTCTGTTAAGCCTTGAACAATATACTTTTGAAAAACCATCACAAGAATTAATATTGGCAAGCTGGCAATAACACCTGCAGGAAGCATTAATTCATATTGAACCCCTTCTTGGCCAATTAACTCTCCAATGCGAATTGGAATCGTTTTAAGGCTTGAATTAGTAAAAACAGAAGCAAAAAGGAATTCATTCCATGCTCCAATAAATACAAATATTCCAGTTGTAACAAGGCCCGGCAAGGATAATGGAAGAACCATTTTTACAATTGCCTCTATTCTTGTACAGCCATCCATTCTGGCCGCTTCTTCAATGTCATACGGCACAGATAGAATAAATGCACGGAACATCCAAATTACATATGGCAAGGAAAAAGTGACATACGCTAAAATAATACCAATATGGGTATATAATAATCCTGTCATTCTCATCAAGATAAATAGCGGTATTAATAATGCCATCTGCGGCAGCATTTGAGTGCCTAAAATCATTAAATACAGCGAATTTCTCCCACGGAATTGCAATCTAGCAAATGCATAGGAAGCCAATGTTCCTACAACAAGGCAAATAATGGTAGTGAAAGATGCAAACAGTAAGCTATTACTTAATGAATCTGTAAACGATTCTGTTTGGAATAATTCCATATAGTATTTAAAGGTCATTTCCTTTGGCAGCCATGTTGGAGGATTTTGAAAAAGCTCTACTCGATATTTGATACTTGAAATAACTAGCCATAAGAATGGAAAAAGCAAATAAATCATTAAGAATATGGAAAAACCTATCAACAATATTTTTTTCATGTTTTTTTTCAAAATAATACCACCAGCTTTTTCAATAATTTTTCAAATAGTAATTGTAAGAGCCGGCGTATATCCAAACCAGCTCTTATATATGCTTTGTACTTACTGATTTATCTTTTTTACCTCCTCTTCTGCTGTTTGGAGCGCTTCTTTTGGCGTTATTTCTCCTTTTATCGCTTGTAAAAATTGTCGAGATACAATATCTGAAATCACTGTTGCATTCTTATTTTTAAATAATCCATGTGGATACTGAATTTGTTCCCCTACATAAGCAAAATGTGGATATTTCTCTAACACTTCCTTATCTTTTAAAACTTCTAAATTAGCAGGAATTCTTGCAACCTCTGAAAGTGCCATTTTCTTTTCTTGCTCCTCACTTGCAGCAAACTTTATAAACTCAAATGCTTCTTCTTTATGTTTTGAGTTGGCAGGTATGGCTATTCCGCCTGTTTCCGCTAAACTTGCGGTTTTTTCTACACTTCCAGGCATTAATGCTGTTCCTAGCTGCCCTATAATTTTTGACTTTTCAGGATCGCTGGCAAATCCTACAATATCAGGATATCCTATAAACATAGCTGTTTTTCCTTGTAAAAATTGATCCTTTGCTGACTCATTTTCAAAAGAAAGAGGATCTAATATTTTAAATTTAGTATTAATATCCTGAATTCTTGTTAAAGACTTTAACCCTTCTGATGTATTAAAACTTTGTTTATTTGTACTATAGTCCCAAAACTCTCCTCCCTCTGCTCGTATATTATAAATAAATGGTCTTATTGCATCCTGTTCTCTTAATTGAGTAGAAAGGGCATATTTTATATCCGTTTTTTCTTGTATTTGCTGTGCAGTTTTTATTAACTCGTCCCATGTTGTTGGAACCTTGCTAATGCCAGCTTCTTCGAATATTTTTTTATTGTAGTAAAATTGAGTCAGCCACAAATATCTTGGAACACCATAAATATTTCCATCGTAAGATAAATTTTCGAAACTTATTTCACTAAAATCTTTTTTCATATCTTCTGTAATATAATCGTCTAATGGTTCTAAAAACCCTTGGGAAGCAAATTCATCAGCCCAATCATCCCGAACATGGATAATATCATATTCATCACTGCCGCCGCTTAAAATAGTAAATAATTTATCATGCAATTGTTCAAACCCAACTGCTTCATACTTCACTTTAATTCCTGTTTCTTTTTCAAATTCTGCTGCTTGATCCTTCCAGAACTGATCTCCTACATATAAAATCGATATTTCCTTTTCTTCTGATCCGCTAGTCTCCTTGTTGCCGCAAGCTGTGGTCAAAAGTAGTAAAATCACCATAAATAATGCTCCGATTTTTTTCATAAATGACTATTCCCCCTTTAATTTAATGAATTCAGCTATGCAGCTTAGTTCTCCTTTCCAAGTATCTTCAAATAAAATATTGTGATAATTAATGTAATAATGGTAATTAACCATGCCAATGCAGAACCATAACCTAGATTTATATATCGAAAAGATTGATCATAAGCATATACATTTAACACCATCGTACTGTCCACTGGCCCCCCTTTAGTCAATACACTAATGATGTCAAAAACTCTTAATGTCCACATGGTTTGAGTAACCATCACCACAAATAAAACTGGCTTAATCGTCGGAAGAACAATGCTTTTAAATTGCTCAATTGTCCCTGCCCCATCTACTTTTGATGCATCATATAATTCTTTTGGAACACTTTGCAACGCTGCCAATATCAGCAATGCTGCAAAAGGAGTGCTTTTCCATATATCTGCGAGAATAATCGCTCCCATGGCAGTTGACTGCTCTGTTAGCCACATTTTATATTCATCTATAATATGCAGTTTCATTAAGATATAATTAAATATTCCATTGCTTGCACTATACATCCATTGCCACATCAGAGCATTTACTACATTTGACAGCGCCCAAGGAATGAGGAACAATCTTTTAAAAAGCCAAGACCCCCATACACCATGATGAATAGACAACGCAATAGCAAAAGCTATAATAACGGTTCCTAAAACACTGATAACTGTAAATACAACCGTATTAGTCAAAATATTCTGGATTCTTTGATCGGATAATATCTTAAGATAATTGTCTAGACCTACAAATTCAAAATCTAAAATGCCCGCCTTAAATTTAACATTTGTCAAAGACATGATGAATGAATAGATAATAGGAAAAACAATCGTTAAAAAAATCAAAATTAAAGATGGCAATAAATAGATAGCAGCAGTTTTTGATTCGGAAATACGGTCCATTCTTTTATTAAGACTAATAGAATTATACTTATATATTTTTTTCTTCTCTATATTGTCTTTGGTTATTTGGGTTTCCAAACAATCCCCTCCATATCACTTTATAAAACACCCAAGATTTTAAAGTTTAATAGCATCACCTCCTAAAAAGTTTTTAGTTATAAACGATTAAAATATATTTTGCTCAGTAGTGGCATCAAAAATATGCAATTTCTTATTTTCAAACCCTAATTTGATAGAATCTCCTAAGCAGTAAGGAATATATCGATCTAATTTGACTGTAATTTCTCCAACCTCTGTCTTGCAAAAAATAATGGTTTCGGAACCATGATATTCTATATTCTGAATAAGCCCCTTCACTTTCCCATTTTCTTCTTCTGCAATATATAAATCCTCTGGACGAAGACCTACAATCACTTTCTGTCCATTATATTTACATAGTTTCTCCTCTTTATTTTTTGGAAGTTTCCATATATGGTTTACACATTGAATGATGGGAGTAGAATCTTTTATTTCGACAGTTGCGTCAAGTAAATTAATCTGTGGTGTACCTATAAAGCTTGCAACGAAAATATTTCTAGGGTGCTGATAAATAGTAGTAGGGGTATCTATTTGTTCTAGTTTTCCTTTATTCATAACTGCTATTCTTGTTCCGAGTGTCATTGCTTCTACTTGATCATGCGTTACATAAATCATTGTAGCTTGCAGCCTCTGATGTAATTTAGCTATCTCTTTTCTTGTAGAAACACGGAGGCTCGCATCTAAATTGGACAGCGGCTCATCAAACAGGAAAATATCAGGTTCTTTTACAATGGCTCTAGCTAATGCAACTCTCTGCCTCTGCCCACCAGACAAATGTTTTGGTTTTCTTTTTAAAAGCCGATCTAAACCAAGCATTTCAGCGGTAGCATAAATAATTTTTTCGATTTTCCCCTTTGGAACTTTAGCCTTTTTTAAGCCAAAAGCAAGATTTTCATATACATTCTTATGTGGATATAACGCATAACTTTGAAATACCATCCCTATTTTCCTTTCACCTGGTGCATAATTATTCATAATTTTATTGTCAAAAGTTAATATACCATCTGTGATTTCTTCAAGACCTGCTATCATCCTTAATGTCGTAGTTTTTCCGCAGCCAGATGGTCCAACAAGTACGATAAATTCTCCCTTTTCAATTTCAATATTTAAATTATCTACCGCTAGAGCATCATTCTGATATTTTTTTGAAATACTGCTTAACATAATGTTCGACAAAATAACGACACCTCATTATTGAATATTTTTATATATTAAAAATTACAATCACTGATTATTTTTTTACACTACTATATATTTTTAACTTTCTTTTTTCCTTTCAAATCAAATATGAGTTTTCATTTTATTTATTAAAATATTTAATATTGAAAACCTGTTTAATAAATTGCGGAAGTTTTCGTTCTCTTTTAAAGGACGTCGTTCTTCTAAATATCCAAAAAAATAATTTATTCAACTCATTTTTTTCATTTTGTAAGTATATGT
>JBDNRM010000139.1:0-11561 GCA_047718615.1 Bacillus sp. (in: firmicutes)
CTTTTATGTATATAACCGTTATTTAGATAGTAATAAAACATGTCGATTTTATCAAAAACTTATTAATTATAATGTTGCGATTGAATAAATTTTCATATAATTACATTTTTTAGTTGGTGTTATAAGAAAATTTTGATGCTTTTATTTTTAAAAAGCATGTTAATTAAGTATTGACTAATGTATTTTTGTGGTAAAGGAAAGAAGAGAAGAAAAGGAGGAGAGTGGATGTGATTGGATTTTTCTTTTTTTTTCCTATTGGAGTTCTCATGTTATGGATTGCAATAAAAGGGGATAAGAAGTGGAAAAAACTATTAGTACCTGAAAATTGTTACGAAGGCAAGGTAATAGAGACGGAATTAAGAAGGTATTGGGATGATCAAGCAGGATTCTATAAAGAAGGCCGGTTTGTGATTGTGGAGATTGAGACGATAGAAAAGGAAACCAAACAGGTAGATCTATATAATGGGAATTATGAGATACCGCTGGGGACGAAGATCGATGTTTATTATAATGCCGATCTATATGGATATGCAATAATTCCTGATAGAGGGCAGCAAAAACACGCAAAGTATATCTGTTTTATATTTGGTTTGATTTTGATTATTGCTAGTATTAGTTTATTGTGAAAATGGCTTGAGGCTGTTTTAGTCAAAGTTAAAAAGTCGTAATTAAACGACTCTTGAACTTTATAAGTTGGGTTTATCCAATTTATCTAATTTATTTGCAATCTCTTTTAGAATACTGTTTTTTTCTTTTTGTAATTTAAGGATCTTGAGTAAAAACCAAATAACAAATAATACTGGAACCCCATATAAGAAAATAGTCAACAAGGGAAATAGAGAAAAAATTATGTCGCCTCTCATGTAAAAACCTCCATATTAATAAAAAATTTTTATTGAATAACGTTAAAGACACCTTTCATAGAAGAATAATGTAATGAGTACTCTTCATTTTTTCTTAATCTTCATCATTTTGTTTCGTTATTGTACTCAAGTTTCTTTCACTTCCAATTTCTTTACAACAAATAATACGTTGAAAAAAAGAAAAAGTTTCAGTAAAAGCATTATTTGAATAATAATAGTGTGTGCCCTTTTTACCAGACTCCTTGAATAAGCTCTAATAGCGTTTATTTCTTATGGTGAAATGGGGAGGGAGTCTATTTCTTTTATACAAATCCTTTTTCTTATATAATAAAAGTAGTCTTTTCGGAATTCGAAATATTTTTCAAGGTTTTAAAATCATTATGCTGTTAGGGGATGAAGTTATTATGAAGGAATTAATGAAAGAAACGTTAATGCGCTCAGCGGTTCCAGTGAAAGAAACATGGGATTTACGTGATTTATTTGAAACAGAAGAAGCATGGCGGGCAGAGTTACAAGCGTTAGAAAGCGATACTGAAACGGTTGCTCAATATAAAGGTCGTCTTCATGAAAATGCTAAGAACCTTTTAGATTGTTTATTGTCTAAAGATTTGCTAAACAAGAGGATAGTTCGTGTGATGACATACGCTAGTCTGCTTCAATCAGCTGATGGAACAAATCCAGTAAATCAAACAAATGCTGCTCTTGCTGCTTCTATGTATTCAACTGTAAGTGCAAGCATAGCATTTATTGATTCGGAAATTCTTGCTTTATCTGAAGAAACAATTAAGGACTATATTGAACAAGAGGCAGAGCTAAAGAAATTCTCGAAAACACTCAATGACTTATTAGAAGCAAAGGCATATATGTTGTCTCCTGAAACGGAGGAAGTATTAGCTGCTTTTGGTGAAATTCATGATGCTCCTTACATGATTTATCAGCGCAGCAAAACATCTGATATGCAGTTTTCTTCATTTAAGACAGAGGAGGGAGAAGAATTTCCATTAACCTTTAATTCTTATGCTAAATATGAGGAATCACCTAATACAGAACTGCGAAGAAAAGCATATGAGTCTTTTGTCAGCACATTAAATCAATACAAACATACATATGCAGCAACATTGTCTACAGAAGTGAAGAAGCAAGTTATTGAAGCAAGGCTGCGCAAGTTTGAATCAGTTACAGATATGCTGTTACATGAACAGCAGGTAACGAAAGAAATGTATGATAATCAATTAAATACGATTTTAACAGAATTAGCACCACATATGCGTCGTTTTTCCAAATTAAAACAGCGAGTTTTAGGGTTAGAAAAATTTTATTACAGTGATTTGAAGGCGCCTCTCGATGCCGCTTATAATCCTGAAATTTCATATGAAGAAGCATCTAAGCTTATTTTGGATGCATTGAAAATAATGGGGCCAGAATATAGCCGTATTATGGAAGAAGGCTTGCATAATCGCTGGGTAGATTTAGCAGATAATATTGGGAAAAGATCTGGGGCATTCTGCGCTAGTCCTTATGGCGTCCATCCATATATTATGATGACATGGAATAATTCGATGCGAAATGCGTTTACCTTAGCACATGAATTAGGTCATGCTGGCCATTTTGTGCTAGCTGGCCGCAATCAAAGTATTTCTAATACTCGTGCCTCTAGATACTTTATCGAAGCACCTTCTACTATGAATGAAATGTTATTAAGCAAATATATTTTGGAGCAATCAGAGAATGAACAGATGCGTCGATGGGTAATTCTTCAATCAATCGGTACATATTATCATAATTTTGTTACCCATATTTTAGAAGGAGAGCTGCAGCGTCGTGTTTATGAACTCGCGGAAAAGGGGGTGCCAATTACAGCAAAAATTCTATGTGAACAAAATATAGAACTACTATCGGATTTTTGGGGGGACAGCGTGGAAATAGATGAAGGAGCTGGTTTAACTTGGATGCGCCAGCCTCATTACTATATGGGACTTTATCCATACACGTATTCCGCGGGGTTAACGGCTTCAACGGCTGTTGCTCAAATGATAGAAGAAGAGGGGCAACCGGCTGTCGACCGATGGCTTTCTGTATTAAAATCTGGCGGAACGCTAAAACCGTTTGAGCTTATGAAATTAGCGAATGTGGATATGTCCACTCCCGAACCGATTCGTAATGCGGTGAATTATGTTGGAAGTTTAATAGATGAATTGGAAAACAGCTTCTAATTTTTAAAAATTAACTGTTTTATGTGGCAATACTCTTTTGGGTATTGTCTTTTTGTATGAGAATGGGGCAGAGTGAGCCAGCTTTACGAAAGAAAACAAATGCTAATGCTATGTGGTTTTGTTTTCTTCAACCCGTTTTGTCTCTAGTAATCTGGGAGGAGGAAAGAAACTACTTTATATCGGAACAATTTGTCCATCATAAGTGAAACCTTCCTCACAGTAAGTTTCGGATTGCTCGTTCTCTATTTTTTCTTTATTTCGTTAGTTTAGATGATGAAAAGATCAACATATGAATTATAAATGTAAATAAAATTGTAAGTTTAAGATAATTTTAGAAATTATTAGTTATTTTTAAAATACTAGTTGACAGGTAGGAATAATGAAATATATAATCTGTTTAATTAGAAAATAAGTGGCTGATCGGAAAAACCGAAGGCATAACCTTTTATCTAGAAGGGTTATGCCTTTTTCTATTGTAATTTTTTTTGCTCTATTCATATTATTTAAGAGGTGTTTGTATGAAGAAATTAATCGTTTTTGCTTTTATTGGCTTGCTTGCACAATTAATTGATGGTGCATTGGGGATGGCATATGGAGTTACATCAACTTCTCTTTTATTAGCTTTTAGCATTGCGCCGGCAGTAGCTTCTGCCTCTGTCCATTTAGCGGAAGTAGTAACCACAGCTGCGTCTGGAGCATCTCATATAAAGTTTGGAAATGTAGATAAGCAAACCGTTTATCGATTGATTATTCCAGGTTCTATTGGAGCTTTTTTAGGAGCGACATTTCTAAGCAATTTGCCAGGAGATTTGGCTAAACCATATATTTCGTTATTTTTGCTTATTTTAGGAGCATATGTCCTAATTAGATTTTTAGTAAATTTTCGTCCGAATGAAGAGAAAAAGGGTGTAATGCTTAGTCGAAAACAAGCAATTCCATTAGGACTAATCGCAGGCTTTGCTGATGCAACAGGCGGAGGTGGCTGGGGTCCAATTGCTACTCCTGTTTTGTTATCCCGTAAAGGAATGAGTGCCCGTAAAGTAGTAGGTACGGTTGATACAAGTGAATTTGCAATAGCAGTTTCCGCTACACTTGGTTTCTTTATTTCATTAGGATGGGAACAAGTGAATTGGTTATGGGTAGGTGCATTGATGCTTGGTGGAATTATAGCCGCACCAATTGCTGCATGGTTAGTTCAAAAAATTCATGCGCAATTAATGGGTGTACTTGTAGGTGGTTTTATTATTTTAGTGAATGCAAGAACATTAGTCACGTCCTGGATTGAAAACACAACGGTTTATCCATATGTATATGCAGGGATTGCTATTGTTTGGATAGCAGCAATTATTTATACAGTAGTAAAGATTAGCAATATCAAAAATAAGAAACAAATAGCTGTTAATAGCTTTGACTAAAGATTAAGAAGCTGGGACATAAGTATTCCAGCCGAAGATAAACCCGAACCATAATACGAAAATGTAAAAAAATATTTCGTGTCATTGTTTGGGTTTTTATTCAAGTAAAAAAGAAGGTTTGTGGTAATCACCCGCAGCCTGCATACACTTCGCTTTCCGTGGGGCTCGGCTTTAGCCCAACCCACTCCATTACTAGCATTTCCTTTTTCTTCTTTTTATCCGTTTAGGGGAAGGGTATCATCTCTTCCTATCGTATCTTCTGTAGATTCATTTTATTGGGAAGTTAGTTTCTCCATTGATGACAAGGGATGGGCAATTACCTTATTCAAATAAATAGAATTCTATCGCTTATTCACCTATCTATATGCTGAATTTTTGTATAATAAGTATTAGTAATACTTCATTTCTTATTTCATTAAACTATGTAAGAGGAGGTATGTGTGAATGGGGAAACAAGCAGTTTCAGAACAAATTTGGAAGCGTTTTATAAGTGAGGGTTCATTAGACAAGACTATGCTTAACAATGAAATTATGGAGTCATGGCAACTATGCAGACAACAGGAAGTAAACCCATTTGGCGGTGCAGCAAACTGCATCTTAACACAAGAGGAGCTAATTCAAAGACAAGAAGAAAATCACTTATTAATTCATTTATATAAAACGAATATTAAGCGTTTACAAAGTTTATTGACTGGCTGGAGATATGCCACGATATTAACAGATAAGGAAGGTTATATTTTAGTTAAAAATGGAGAAAACACTGTAGAAAAGGCAGCTGAAAATATCTTATTTAAAGAAGGAGCAAAGTGGGATGAAACGGAGGTGGGAACAAATGCAATTGGTCTAACGAAAAGATTAAAAAGACCAATTACGGTTAAAGGTTATGAGCATTTTGCTGCTGCATCACAAATTTGGAATTGTTCTGCTTCTCCCATTTTTAATCATAAGGATGAACTGATTGGTATTTTAAATATCTCAAGTGTATATTCTTCTATTAATGTAAATTATGTTTTATCTGCTGTTAAATTAATAGCCGATTCCATCTCTTTTGATTGGAAAAAGAAAGTGATGGAAGAAGTTTACTTGTTAACGAATAGGAATTATTCTTCTGAAAGAGAATTTATTATATGTACATTTGACAAAATCATTTGTAGTTTATCAAAGGGGATAGATAAGAAGTATCAAAGATATATAGGACTTCCTTTGCAGACACTAATTGAGGAAAATATTCCATTATCAGATGTGTATCTGCCTATCTTACAGGAAAATCGGATCATTGGCTATCGCATTCCCTTACAGAAAATCGCTCGTTTTTTGTTTAAAGGAGTAAAAGGAAAAAGCTCTACATATAAACATCTCTTAGAAGAAGTGGAAAAGGTAGCACCTACTAATACTGTTGTTCATCTATTTGGAGAAACAGGCACTGGAAAAAAACTAATTGCTAAAACAATTCATGATAATAGCTCGAAAGCAAAACAACGATTTCTTTCTATTTATTGTGGAAATATAACGGAGAAGCAATTAGAAGAAGAGCTTTTTGGCTGTAATTTTTCACTTTCTTTAACGAATAAACAGTATCTGAATGAAATCGAGGAATGTACGCTATTTCTAGATGAAATAGGGGAACTGTCATCAACTATGCAACTTGTAGTATTGCAATTTCTTCATCAATTGGAAAGAGAAAACTGCACAAATATACGGATCATAACAGCAGCAAGTACAGATTTAAGACGGCTTGTAGAACAAGGGAAAATGTATAAGGACTTATTCTATAGAATATATGCTTATCCTATAAACATTGCTCCTCTAAGAGAAAGGTCGGAAGATATCGAAAGTTATGTGGATGCCTATTTTGATAGGATAAATTGGCATCCACACTGGAAAAACCGACTAGTGAGTATATTTTTGCAAGGGAAGTGGCCAGGAAATATCCGTGAATTGCATAATATATTGCAACGATGTGAAATACTTTATACAAATAAAATCCCCTCAGATAATGAACTGTATTACCTGATTAGCTGTTCAAATCAGTTAATACCCGATGCTGTCTCTTCTCCGTCTATTAACTATAAAACAAAATTAGAAATAAATAGGATTAAAGAAGCATTGGTAAGTTGCAATGGAAAAATAGGAAGAGCAGCAAAAGAATTAAATGTATCCAGAGCGACTTTGTATCGAAAAATTAAAAAATACAATTTGGGCAAAGAGTAAAAAGTTCATAAATGATACAATTGAGAAACTTTTTGGAAAGTGAGACAGCTATTTAAGTAAGTCTTGTAGCGAAGAGCAAGATGTCTATAGCTTCTTTTATCTATTATGAAATGAAAAAAATACAGCGAAATACTTTATGAGACAAAATGAAACAATTCGCAAAGAGTTGTTTCATTTTTTATATAAAAAAAGCTTAGTTAATAAAATTAAGCGCTTTCATTTTAAGGGTGATTCTTGTAAAATCTAGGTGAAACAAGGAATAGATGAACAGGGAGGATTAAGGGATGAATAAAGAAAAAGCATATTGGGTGTATACGAAAATGAATGAGATAAGAAAATTTGAAGATCAGGTGCATAAAATCTTTTCTACTGGATCCATCCCCGGTTTCGTTCATTTGTATGCCGGAGAAGAAGCAATTGCAGTTGGAGTTTGTGCTCACTTAAATGAAAAAGATTATATTACAAGTACACATCGTGGTCATGGTCACTGCATAGCAAAAGGGTGTGATCTAAATGGCATGATGGCTGAAATATTTGGAAAAGAAACGGGTCTGTGTAAAGGCAAAGGCGGATCGATGCATATCGCAGATCTTGATGTTGGAATGCTTGGGGCAAATGGTATTGTTGGCGGCGGGTTTCCTTTAGCAGTTGGAGCGGGATTAACTGCTTATGTAGAAGGAACGGATGGAGTCACTGTTTGTTTCTCAGGAGACGGGGCGAATAATCATGGTACATTCCATGAAGGCATTAATATAGCAGCTGCTTTAAAATTGCCGGTAATTTTTGTTGTAGAAAATAATGGGTTTGGAGAAGCAACTCCGTTCGAATATGCAACATCTGCAAAATCGATTGTAGATCGTGCTATTGCATATGATATTCCAGGCGTAAAAGTAGACGGTAAAGATATAGTTGCCGTGTATGAGACAGCAAAGGAAGCAGTAAAAAGAGCTCGAAATGGAGAAGGACCAACGTTAATTGAAGCAGTAACTTACCGGAATTATGGACATTTTGAAGGAGATAGTCAAACGTATAAATCTTCATCAGATAAACAAAAATGGCCAGTAGAAGAGGATTGCATCGAAAAATTTAAGGGATATGCATTGGAAAAAAGTTTATTAACAGAAGCAGAGGTAGAGACCATTGAAAGAAATGTAGAGGAAGCAGTAACAGAAGCTGTTTTATTTGCTGAGAACAGTAGTCAGCCTAGCCCTGAAACATTAACAGAAAATGTGTATGTCAATTATAAATTATCATAATGAGGTGAAACAGATGACGAGAAAAATAACGTTTTCACAAGCAATTAATGAAGCAATTGATATCGCGATGGAACGAGATAAAAAAGTAATTTTAATTGGGGAAGATGTTGCAGGCGGAGCAACGGTGGATCATTTACAAGATGAAGAAGCATGGGGTGGTGTTTTTGGCGTAACCAAAGGATTGGGCAATAAGTATGGCCGCAAAAGAGTGATTGATATGCCGATTGCAGAGGCTGGGTATATGGGAGCCGCAGTAGCAGCGGCAGTAACAGGTTTACGACCAATCTCTGAACTAATGTTTAATGATTTTATTGGAAGCTGCTTGGATGAAGTATTAAACCAAGGAGCGAAGATGCGTTATATGTTCGGCGGTAAAGCAAGGGTTCCTTTAATGATTCGAACCAATCATGGAGCAGGAGCAAGTGCGGCGGCACAGCATTCACAATCACTTTATGGAATGTTTACAGCCATTCCAGGTTTAAAAGTAGTGGTTCCTTCTACTCCATATGATGCAAAGGGCTTGTTGATTTCCGCGATTCAAGATGATGATGTAGTTGTATTTTTTGAAGATAAAACACTTTACAGCATGAAGGGGGATGTGCCAGAGGGCTATTATACGATTCCTCTTGGAAAAGCAGATGTGAAACGATCTGGAGAAGATGTAACCATTGTGGCAATTGGCAAAATGGTACATGTAGCCATGGAAGCAGCTGGTATATTAGCAAACAAAGGAATACAAGCAGAGATTATTGATCCAAGATCTTTATCTCCATTAGATGAAGCACCGATTCTAGAATCTGTTGAAAAGACAGGAAGATTGATCATAGTGGATGAAGCAAATCCCCGTTGCAGTGTGGCAGCAGATATTTCAGCATTAGTTGCGGACAAAGGCTTTGACTTTTTGGATGCGCCTATTAAATTGATTACGGCACCACATTCTCCGGTGCCATTTGCAGCAAATTTAGAACAGCTTTATATTCCAAATGCAGAGAGGGTTGTCCAAACAGCAAAAGAACTAGTTAATGACTTAACATTAGCTCGATAAAAGGGGGGAGAGAAGATGTCCACATCTATTGTAATGCCTAAATTAGGAATGACAATGAAGGAAGGAACGGTTGTAGAATGGCTGAAAAAACCAGGGGATGCCATTATAGCAGGAGAAGGAGTTGCAACGATTAGTTCGGATAAATTAACAAGTGAAGTGGAAGCACCGGCAAGCGGTGTATTACTTGAAATCATCGAAGACATGGATGCAGAAGTAGAAGTCGGCAAAGTAATTGGAATTATTGGTGAAGCAGGAGAAAAAGCAAAACCTGTTTCTGCTATAGAACCTGTAAACCCAACTCCATATAAGGAAAACAAGGTTATAGAAAGTAAAGAGGACGTGGAGAAACATCCGAACAGGCAGATTCGCATTTCGCCAGCTGCTCGCAAAAAGGCAAAAGAACTTGGTGTAGAAACACTTCAAGTAACAGGAACCGGACCAAAAGGACGCATTACAAGACGAGATATTGAATTATATGCAAAAGAAAGAGACCAACATCCTACCGCACCAGTTGAGTCAAACCAATTGGAGCAAAGAAAGAAAATAGAAACAGCCCCAATGAAAGCCGAAGAAAGGACTGTAAATACAGCTGCCACTATAGAAAAGCTGCCACCGATACGCAGTGTTATCGCAAAACGTATGCATGAAAGCATTTCTGCCACTGCACAGCTGACATTGCATCGTAAAGCAGAGATAAATAAATTAATAGAATTCCAAAAACAAGTACGAAATGAAGCAAGTAATAGTGATATTCCTATTAAACTAACATTAACCGTACTGATAGCAAGAGCAGTGACACTTAGCTTGAGAGATAAACCTTTCATGAATACCCATTTAATTGATAATAAACTGTATAAATACGAAGAAGTACATTTAGGAATTGCTGCAGCACTTGCCAATGGGTTAGTTGTGCCAGTTGTGAAACATGCTGAACAACTGCCTCTGGGAGAATTGGCAAAGGCTATTAGTCATATTATAGAAAAAGCAAAGTCTGGGAAAGCAGACAGCAGTGAATTAACAGGGTCTACCTTTACGATCACAAATTTGGGTGCACAAGGGATTGAATATTTCACTCCTATTTTAAATACACCAGAAACAGGCATTCTTGGAGTAGGAACATTTATCGAAGAGCTTAAATTAGAAGATGAACAAGTGATAACAATAAAAAAATTACCGCTAAGTTTAACATTCGACCATCGTGTATTAGACGGAGCACCAGCAGCAGAATTTTTAGGGCGAGTGATTTATTATCTCGAACATCCATATTTACTAGTATTATAAATAACTCTCGAACAACATACTTAAAGTGCGTGTTCAAAAAGGAGGATAAAAAGGACCAAGAAGTTCAAGGCGGCTTCACTTTGAGCATCGTAGCGTATGGTATTGATACGTGAGAAGCGGAAAAGTGAAGCCAACGAAGAAATTCGACGTGTCATTTTTACCGACTTTTTGAATAACCTCTTAAAATACTCCTTTTTACTCGATTATTATAAGAAAAGAAGCAGCTTTTTATATTGTTTTATGACCTAAGTTTGAAGCAGAAAGCGAAGTCTATTCCACCTGCGGAACCTTTTTTTCAAGGGAGCCTACAAACAAAATTAAGATATTGCTAACAAGTACAAAAAGTAGGCTCCACCAATACCGGCAGGAATTTCACCTACTGGCCAAATGGGTCTACCTAAAAGGAAAAGACGATAACCAGCAATCCGTAATGGTAGTAGAGATATTAGGTTGTTCGGATTCCTTTTTTCTTTGGTAGTAGAAGAACAACCAAACCAACCTTCAAATCAATATAACTATCATCAAAAGAAGGAGTAATGTAATGATTTTAAAATTCACTTAATTTATGACGTTATTATTAATATTAGGAATGATAGAAGATAATAAAAAGCTTGTTAATAAAAAAATTCGATTTATTAAATGAATGGAAAAATTCATATGAAATGGATATTATTATATTTAGCAAATAACTTACTTTACATTTTATCTGTAGTAAGAGAAATTAAAGAAATGAATCTTTAGGAAAATCAAATTGATTGTATAAGAAAATAAAAAATAAAATAGAAATAATCCATGCCAAAAAGGGATGTTCTTCATGGATTTTTAAGACTGGAAACATTACAATGTTAAATAAAAGCGACCAATATACACTCCAACCATGATGATGCTCGATTATATCAAAATAATGCTTATTGATAAATTCCATGAAACTAAATAATAAAATCCATAATAAAATCCAAAGAAATTGTTTATATCGTTGTGTTGGAAAATTACCGAGATAAATCAGGATAGTGGAGGAATATCCAACTGCCATAATAAAGAGGCTGATGACAAGGTGTCCATCTAAAAGATTACTAAATGCGAGTGTTTCTTTATATTCCCAAAGCCTGTAATTATAAGAAATAAGATTAAAAAATAGATCTCCTCCAATAAAAAAAAGATAGGTGGGATAATATTTCTTCCAGTTTTTCCAATCTCCCCATATATAAGCAACTATAAACCCAGTAACATTTAGTAGAATATGCATAGAAATACCCCTTAATCACAATATATTATTT
>JBDNRM010000140.1:0-8921 GCA_047718615.1 Bacillus sp. (in: firmicutes)
AGGAAGGTGTGCCCAATGATAGCTATTTCCATTGGTTTAACGGTTGTAAGTTATGTATTTGTGATGAAGCATGTTCTAAATAATGTTAGTAAAACAGCACATCAAAAATAAAGAATCACTACATATAAAACAAAATATCATGAGTGTTGATTATCCAAAATTAGACAGACTGATCCCTTGAGAATCTTTGTGCTTTTTCAAAACAACAGCCATTTCAGAACGCCAGTCAATTGGTAAGTTGTCTTTTAGTAGTTTTCTTTGAAATGTGATAAAGGATATTTTTTTGAATATTCTCCCTTGAGATGTCTTTGAATAGAGCCATTTCAATAGGACATAAGCAATTAAAGCGGAAAAAAGTTGATTAAAAACGGCATTTTCAGTCGTGCCAAATAAAACAGGGACATTTAGGTTCTGTTTGATCCAGCGGAAGAACGTTTCGATTCTCCATCTTGCTTTATACATGTCAGCGATGATTTCTGGCGAAACATTCATTAAATTAGTAACAACACGCATCTCATTACCGTAATCGTCCTTAAAAAATACCACCCGATGACGTTTCTTAGAACGAGATTGCTCGGTACCCAGTTGACAGGTGATATCACGTGTGATAGGCGACCCAGCTTGCTCAAAGCGTTTTAAAGAATGAGGACGAAAAATCTCTACATTTTCTTTCATTCGAATGACAAACATTTGTTGGTCTGAGGCTGATGCAAATTGATCGATTCGTTTGATCTTCAAATAAGCTCGGTCCTCTACCATGATAAATCGTGAATCGGTTAACTGTTCACTAATCGGACCATCATGAACAAGCCCAGTAGTTTCAACGACTTGGAGTGGCATTTCAGTGAGAGGGGAATAGCTGACATGCAGTTTGATTCCTGCTCGCTCTCCGTGATAAAGGGCCCAAGGAAGACGTGACTTTCCCACTGTAATCGTGGTGGAGTCCACCAAGAGAAGTTCCTTTGAAATCTTGAGTGATCGGTGAGTCGCACGATTGCATTTAGACACAACTAAATGAAATAACTGCTTCATGATGTTGTAATCCACATGACCAGCTTTCTTAGAGAGAGTGGAATAATTGACCTTGGGCAGACCAAATTGGTCGCCTACATCCGCACAGTCTCGGTAACTTTTAAGCTCATTCATTGAAGCACAGAGTAAATAATAAATGAGTGTTAACACATCAAGCTTACGAGCTGTGTCCTTATATCCGATGGCATCCTGAATGAACGCTATTTCTTCTTCTGAAACAATTTTTTGAAACAAATTGTGGAATGTGGTATTCTTCTTCATGAGGGCACCTCTTCTGTAGTTTGTTTGTTCCGCAAACTTCATTCTACAAGAAATGTGTCCTTTTTGGTATACTTTTGTTGGATATTATTGGTTAATCAACACTCGTGACAAAATATAATATAATGGACAAAAATCCGATGCTATATTGGATTTTTTTTATTGGAAAAATAAAAAGCAAGTTATCTTTATTTGATTGCGAAAAGCAGTTAAAATAAAAGCAAAATAAACGAAAAGGAGTTAAGCTGTTGCTGACTTTATCTTCTGTGCAAACGTTAAATCATTTAACAAAGTTTTATGACTTTTTTTTGGAAAATGAAGATACTTCTAATGCAAATAAAATGAAAGCGCTAATAAAAAAGACGTATTTGGAAGAGTATACGATAACTTTTTGTGGACATTATTCTGCTGGAAAATCCAGTTTAATAAATTATTTATTGAAAACAGATGTGTTGCCTTCCAGTCCTATCCCTACTACAGCAAACATTGTTCGATTAAGAAGTGGAGAGATGCTTGTAAAGGCTATTACACATGATGGGCAAACGTTTATTTATCAAGATGTTGGCAGCAAAAAAGAATGGCAGGCATTGTGTAAAAATAGCAGCGAGATTAAGGAAATGGAGATTAGTCTGCCTGATGTGAATTTGCCTGCTTCTACTATTATAATTGACACACCAGGAATAGATAGTACAGATGAAGCTCATTTTTTAGCAAGCAATTCAAGTATCCATTTATCTGATATTATTTTTTATGTGGTTGATTACAATCATATTCAATCAGAGGTGAATTTTTCCTTTACAAAACAACTGAAGGAAAATGGAAAAGAATTTGTACTAATCATAAATCAAATGGATAAGCATAAAGAAGACGAAATTTCATTAGAAACATTAAAGAGAAGTGTTAATGAGAGTTTTTCGGCATTTTCCATAAAGCCAACATGTATTTTTTTTATAAGTGTAAAAGAAAAAAATTGGCCATTTAATGAATTAAAAGAAGTTCAACTGTATATACACGAAAAAATAATGGATAAAATGAAATTACTTCCTAATACTACAGAACAATCCTTTAACTATATACTAAATGATCATCAGTTCTTTATGGAAAATAAAAAGCAAAAGCAATTAGAAAAGGTGAGTGTTTATTTAGAAAATGAGGAGATTCAAAAACTAGATAAGATGGAGCAGAATTATAGAGAGCTAATAGTTAGAGTAAGTTCCATTGAGAAAGATTTTTTGCAAACAACAGCAAATTTGGAAAAGGAAATGTTGTTATTAATTCAAAATGCATATATCATGCCATATCAAAACAGAGAATTAGCGAAACAATATTTAGCTGCATTACAAAAAGACTTTAGAATTGGTTTATTCTCCACAAAACAAAAAAAAGAAATAGAAAAAAACAAAAGACTTAATCTATTTACGAAAGAATTGGTCAGCACAGCACAATTGCGAATAATGTCGCCATTAATTCTTTTTTTTGAGCAATACAAATCTAGTTTTGAAAGCGCGAACACGAATGTAGAGGTGATAAAAAAGCTAGTAAACTATCAAGTTCCCATTGATTCTAAGATCCTTCAAAAAAACGTGAATAAACATGCGGTTTTTTCGGAAACGTACATTATTCATTATTGTGAAGAAATAGAGAATTATATAAAGGGAAGCATTAAAAAACAGGCACTAATTTGGTTAGATCAAATAAAACAAGCGCATAAGAAGACGATTGAACAAAAAATAATAGAAATAAACAAAAAAACACAGCATTTCTCGAATAAGATAAACGCAAAGAAACAGCAAGACGAAATTATGGCAAACTATCATCAATGGGAGCAGCAATTAACCTATTTATCTCACAGGGTGGATGATCAGTCAACAAACTTCTTATCGTTAGTCAAGGAGCCGATAAAGTCTAACAATAAATCATTCTTCCCTTTTTCAGCAAAAGCATCAGAGATAAAAAATAATGGAACAGACAGTAAAAAGCAAAAAAAACAGCCATTATCTAAAGAGTCAGTTGAAAAAATAATAAATGATCTGCAAGTTTTATGTTATTCACTAAAAGAGGTAACAGGATTTAAACATTTTGCTGCACGAATTGGAAAAAGCATAGATACGGTCCAAACGAAGCAGTATACAATCTGTTTATTTGGCGCGTTTAGTGCAGGGAAATCTTCTTTTGCAAATGCTTTAATTGATTATCCATTGCTGCCTGTTTCACCTAATCCGACAACTTCATCTATTAACCGAATTGTTCCGGTAGATCATTTGCATCCACATGGATCTGTAGAGATTAATTGGAAGACGGAAGAAGAAATATGGATGGAGGTAAAAGAACATTTACAGATCTTTCAACTGGAGGCATCTTCCTTGCAGGCAAGCATACCAATCATGAAAAACCTAATCAAACAGCAAAATGATCGGTTTTCTGTTAGTATTCGGTATTTTGATGCTTTTCTAAAAGGTTATAAGGAGAATAAATCATTATTAGGCAAAAAAATCATGGTGAAATCGGAAATGCTTGAAAAATATGTAGCGAATGAAATGAATGCTTGCTTTATAAAGATTATAGATGTTTTTTTTGATTGTGAATTAACGAGAAAAGGAATTACACTTATTGATACGCCGGGAGGAGATTCTATTAACAGCAGACATACTGCTGTAAGTTTTGATTATATAAAAGAAGCGGATTGTATTCTTTATCTTTCTTATTACCATCATTCTTTTTCAAAAGCGGATGAGAACTTTCTGCTGCAATTAGGAAGAATAAAGCAAGCATTAGAAAAAGACAAAATGTTCTTTATTATTAATGCTATTGATTTAGCTGATTTGAATACGGAATTGGAAGAGGTTAAACAATATATGGAGCAGGAGCTTAAGCGTTATGGATTTCATCATCCACGTATTTCTTCTGTTTCAAGTATGTATTATAAAAAAGAAAACTATCGGCACTATATGGAGGAATTTCAGGAAAAGTTACTTTTCTTTTTACACGATGAGTGGATGTCAATAATGGTTCAATCCGCTCGTCAAGACGGACTGGACGCTATCACATTATTACAAAAATGGCTAGAACAGACAAAGAGAAATACAACAGAAAAGAAAAACGAAATAAAGCGTTTATTGACTGAAAAACTATTAATTTTATCTATTATTAAACAAGATGATGATCAGTATTTACAAGAACTAATGAACAAAGAAATAGACGAGCAATTGTTTTATCTGCAGCAGCGGGTATTTTTCCGTTTTTATGATTTTGCTAAAGAAGCCTTTCATCCAAGTGTGTTAACAGGACATGATAAAAAAAGAGAATTACAAGATGCACTTCAGCTTTTTTTACAGTCATTTAGTTATGAGTTTGAGCAAGAATTACGGGCAACAAGCTTACGATTGGAACACTATTTTAAGCAAACAAGGAAAGCATTTTTTAAAACGCTGCAACAAAAAGTGACTAATGAAAACACGGAAATGATGCTGTCAATAGAAGATAACAAAAACAGCGGATCGATTTCCTTTCATGCACCATTTCGTAAGCTGGACAGCAATTTATTTAAAGAAGCGTTATTATTTTATAAAAATCCGAAAAGTTTTTTTGAACATAATGGTCGTAAATATTTACTAGAAGAATTACAAAAAACAGTAAAGTTCTATAGTGATGCATTTTTAATAGAAGAAACGGAAAGGCTGCAAGCTTATTATAGAATAGTAGGGGAGAAGGAAACCGAGAGGGTATACAACGATATATTTTTACAAATTACGGAATATTATGATGGCAAACAAGCATTACTGACAGAAAGTGAAAATAGTGAAATTGTAGAAATGATTTTGGATAAGGTGAATAGAAAAGGTTTTTTAAAAGGAGAAAACGAAATTAAGGCGAATAATAAATGAAAAAGAACGCGAGTAGGAGGAGGAGGGCTAATTGAAAGATATAGTAGATAAGGCATGGCTGTTAGAAAATTATTTAAATAAAGACATGAGAATAATAGATTGCCGATTTAATTTAGGAAATCCAAAAGAAGGGAAAAAACGTTTTCTGGAAAGTCATATACCGCATAGTATTTATTTCGATTTAGAACAAGATTTGTCAGCACCAGTGAAAAACCACGGAGGTAGACATCCGTTGCCGGAAATCTCTGTAATAAAGGAGAAGCTTGAACGGGCTGGTATAGGTAGAGATACAATTGTAGTAGCGTACGATAATGGTGAAGGTGCGTTTGCTGCTAGAATGTGGTGGCTGTTAACCTATTTAGGACATGATAAAGTATATGTTCTGAATGGAGGATATAAAGCTTGGGTGCAAGAAAATTATCCTACTACCAATACGGAAACAGAATATGAAAGAGCTGTATTTCCTGTTCAGATAAAAGAAACGATAATAGCAAGCTATGAAGAGGTTTATAAGGTGGTGCAGGCAAAGGACCCAGAAACTACTGTATTAATTGATTCTAGAGAATATAAAAGGTACAAAGGAGAATGGGAGCCAATTGATAAAAAAGCTGGGCATATTCCTGGGGCCATTAATAAAGTTTGGACAGAAGGCATAGAAAATGGCTGTTATTTATCAAAAGAAAACCAAAAGAAACGTTTTAATGATTTGGATTCTAACAAAACCTATATTATTTATTGTGGTTCAGGTGTGACGGCCACCCCTAATTATTTGGCATTAAAGATGGCAGGATTTAAGCATATTAAACTATATACTGGCAGCTTTAGTGATTGGATTTCTTATGATGATAATAAAGTGGAAGCAGAATAGTTTTTTTAGTGGAGAAAGAGATTTTCCTGTCAATGCAAAAACGTACCAGTCTAAAACGGTTCTAAATCTGTTATAATGAAGCTTTAGAAAAAGTGGACCTTCATTTGAGGAGCTTCACATTAATTTAGATGAGGAGAGATGGGTTTGAATCAAAAAAACGATGCTTCCCTTCTGCTGGTAGATGGAATGGCATTATTATTTCGTGCCTTTTTTGCTACAGCCGTTACGGGACAATTTATGATAAATAGTAAAGGAACCCCTACAAATGCTATTTATGGGTTTGTGAAGCATTTTTTCACTGCGATGGAACATTTTAATCCATCCCATGTAGCTGTATGCTGGGATATGGGGAGTGCTACATTTAGAACAGAGCTGTATCCAGATTATAAAGCAAATAGAGGGGAAGCGCCTGTTGAACTATTGCCACAATTTGAACTAGTAAAAGATGTAGTGAGTAGCTTTCATGTTCCTAATATTGGTCTTGTTGGATTTGAGGCAGATGATTGTATAGGCACTATCGCTAAAAAGATGAAGGGAAAAGCAAATGTAACGATTTTAACAGGGGATCAAGATATTTTACAACTATTAGATGATCATATTTCTGTTGCGCTATTAAAAAAGGGCTACGGCAATTATCTTGTTCATACTCCTGAAACTTTTTTTGCAGAAAAAGGTATCCAGCCTGCTCAAATGATTGACTTAAAAGCATTGATGGGTGATCCAAGTGATAATTATCCAGGAGTAAAAGGCATCGGTGAAAAAACTGCCTTGAAATTATTGCAAGAGCATGCAAGTGTGGATGGCATCCTTTCTAATCTTGCTAAGCTTACAAAAGCGCAACAATTGAAGATAGAAACAGATATGGAAATGCTTCATTTAAGCAGACTTTTAGCTGAAATAAAATGTGATGTTCCTGTTGAATGCATATTGGAAGAAAGTATTTTTAATATTCACCCAGAAACAGCGATAAACAAATTCATTGAGCTTGAATTTAAACATCTTCATCGTTATGTTCAAAAAGAAGAAGCCAGCTTGTTCTAATTTGCATAGGAAAAGGGTTGTTCATTCGGATAGATCTTCTCCGCTGCTGTAGTAGGAAAATGCTATTTCCTGCAGCAGCGGAGAGGAAAGAACAGCTCTTATTTTGTATTCTTTTTTTTTGCAGCGTTTTCTAATTTGCTTTTAGGACTTGCTGTTCTGTCGTTATCTTGTCCGTATCCTTGAGGATTTACGCCCCCTGCAGCAATACCTTTGTTTGTGTGGTTTTTAATACTCATCTTTATCAGCACCTTTCTTTTTAATCTCACATCATGGGAATAATAACCTAAAGATAGTATCCGCAATTTCGCATAATTTACTCATTTATTATGGATGATAATCTTTGAGGTGAGAAAATTGAATAAAGGTGTTGTTGTTGCATTAACGAGTATTACTGCTGCTCAAGGATTAAAGATTCCCCTCTATTTTTTCAAAACAGGAAAGTGGAAACCAGGATTGTTTTTTCAAACGGGTGGAATGCCGAGTTCTCATTCAGCAGGTGTATCATCACTTACAACATTTATTGCTTTAAAAAAAGGAATTCATTCGTGTGACTTTGCTCTTTCGCTTATATATGGACTAATTGTTATGTATGATGCACAGGGCATTCGGAGACAAACAGGTGAATTAACACTGAAAGTAAATGATTTAGGGGAATTAGTAGAAAAAATGAAAACAGATGAAAAAATTCCTTTTGAAGAGAAGCAGCCAAAAAAATTAAAAGAAATGCTGGGACATCAGCCGCTTGAAGTATTAGGTGGCGCCGTACTTGGTGGATTAATTGGTTATATTGGCTATGCCACATCAAAAAAAGATAGAAAACGATCAAAAAATAAAGTAACATTATGGTAAGAAGCAAGAGGAGAGGGTTGGCGTTATTTGAAAACAGTAGAAGAGTATTTGCTATTCTTACAAAGCAAAGGCTTTTCGTTTGGGGAAGACTCAGTAGGTTTTATCTATTTCGGAAAAGCTCTCACGAATGCAACAGATGAAATAAGCATGGCAGCAATAGAATGCACCTTGAAAATCCAGAAACGTTTTGATGGAAGTTTTTACGTATCTTTATTAGAAATGTTCGTTAACAATAATATCATCACAAAAAGTCAGGCCATTCGTTATATTAAACACAACAAGTTATTCCCACTATAAAGAACGTATCCTTATGTTCATAAATAGCGGGATTTTTTTTATCTAATAACCTGCTTAAACTCTGTCATAAATAAAGGAATTAAATGATGTTCCAATTACATCCAAAGTGAAATTACGAACGTTCAGCTTCTTCTGAAGGATTCTCTCTAATCGCCATTCGAGCAAGCTCGTCTGCTAATTTATTTTGACTGCTAGGAATCCACTTTATAAAAAATAAGTCCAGTTTTTTTGTTAATAATAAAGCTTGTTCAAGCAATGGAGAAAATTGTTTGTTTTTTACAAATTCCTTTTCTACTGCTTGATTGACTAATTGAGAATCTGTACGAAAACTTACAACTAGATAGTTTTTTTGTATGCAGATTTCCAACCCTTTAATAAAAGCATGGTATTCTGCTTCATGATTGCTCATATTTCCAAGCGGAATCGCGTATTTTTCAGCACTTCCATGCCCTTTAATAAAAATGCCTGCACCACTTGGGCCAGGGTTACCAGCGCTGGCACCATCAATATATACTTCGATCATTTTTAAACCTCCATTTGTAAAAGTGGAAAATTGCTAATATTAAACTGGTTGGATAACATAAAAGCATGTAGCTATCATAAAATAACCTAATGCCTCAAAAAGTAAAAAGTACTATATGAGTCATGTGAACATTTTTCTTCGGGGCTATTCAAGGCACTTGCGCTTTTCT
>JBDNRM010000140.1:9021-11554 GCA_047718615.1 Bacillus sp. (in: firmicutes)
TATGAGTCATGTGAACATTTTTCTTCGGGGCTATTCAAGGCACTTGCGCTTTTCTTCTTATTATAGCGTGAAATGGAGAAATTGTATTTTTTAATGGAAACTTTTCTTTATAAATAAGGAATGAAAAAGAGGGATAAATTTGAAGTATAAATTAGAATGGAAATATATATTAAATAAGGGAAATGAAGCATATTTTACTTCTGATTGGATGTCAGCTAATCTTGCTATTATAATAGGAGAAGACATTGAAAAAAGCAAAAAGGGAAAAGAACTGCTTTATTATGATGAAAAAGGTACTGCATGGAATCTAAAAGAATTAAAAAAATTATCTGAAATAGTGGAAGAAGAACCACATGACTTTTTGATTTATTTTGATGGTGGGTATGATAAAGAGGAAAAAAGAGCAGGCATAGGAGTAGTATTATTTTATCATCAAGGTAAAAAGAAATATAGAATACGTGCAAATGAACTATTTCACGAGATGAGAACAAATAATGAAGCAGAATATGCTGCTTTTTATCATGCTTTGAATTTATTGGAAGAATTAAATGTACATGATGTTACTTGTGAATTTAGAGGTGATTCTCAAGTTGTATTAAAACAGCTAGCTGGGGAATGGCCATGTTATGAAGAAGAATTAAACAAATGGCTGGATCGTATCGAAACAAAAATCTCCGCATTAAATATTCATGGTATTTATACATCTATTGGTAGAAACGATAATAAAGAAGCAGATAAATTAGCCACCCAAGCACTGCAAAACAAAAGGATATACAGCAAAATGCAAATTATAGCACATTAGGTGCAAGACGAAGCATAATAGACGTGTCTAATTTGTAACAAGAATAAAAAGTAAAATAAAGCGGGGATAAAAATTGGGAAGAAAAAAATGGATTCATGAAGTGGAAGAGTTGATGAATGATTATTGTAAAGACTGTTTTTTATATCAACATAATAAAAGAAGCAAAGGGAAAAGAAATGCACATCGATTTTGTATTTCACAATGTACGGTTGGCGAAAGAATAAAAAAATATGGAGAAAAAATATTAGGAGAGGAAGAAGAAAATAACTAGAGCTGACGGATTAGGTCAGCTCTAGGGTAATATTATTCAGAATAATATTATTTGATTATAGTTTTACAACGTTAGCAGCTTGAGGTCCACGGTTTCCTTCAACGATTTCAAAAGAAACTTCTTGTCCTTCTTCTAATGATTTGAATCCGTCTCCTTGAATAGCAGTGAAATGTACGAATACATCATCTCCACCTTCAACTTCGATGAATCCAAAACCTTTTTCGTTATTAAACCATTTTACTTTACCGTTTTGCATATTAAATTTCCTCCTAAGCCTTTCAAGACACTTTCTTTGTGTCTATAAGATAAATATTCTCATAGAACAAAATAATAATAGAAAAAATACTTTTCATAAATTTTGTTAAATGATGTCTATAATATACATCATTAACCCTTTACAGTCAAGGTTTCTAGGCGGATTTTCAGAAAAGTTCCGTCAATTTATCAACCAGTTTATTAGGAGAAATTCCACCTTGGAAAACGCATACATAAAATCAAGCTATTTCAATGGAAAAGTGGGAAAGAGGGGATTTGATTTTGCTATTTTCCTATCATGAAAGTTTGCGTTGCTTCATATTATTGTAGTATTAGCTGCAAATAAATTGCTCCAACAAAGCAAAAAAATCAATATAGAGTTAAGTTAGTAAAACGTAAATAAGAGGGTGGATAAATGTATCGATTTTCTATTGAAAATGAAAATTGGATCTTAAGATTTTCACCACATATTGTGTTGGAGGAAGAAAGGAAGCAGGCAATTGTAAAAAGCATTCTGCAAATGGGAAAAGAGCTCCCCACTTTTTCACATGGAAAATCGTTTGTTATTATGAATAAAAATATCGGATTAATTGTCTTTCATGTGGAGAAAATTCCATCTTTCATTTTAACTGTTTCTACTATTATTGAAAAAGAAAGATGGTATGTGCAGTCAGAGAACAAGATAAAAAAGTATTTTACCTAAGAGGTTTGCTCTTAACATTTATGTTGGATATTGCTTGTATTTTCGCTTATTTCTTTCCCTGTAGACATTATCCAACACCCTTAAATTTTGCAGCCATACTTTTTCAACACACTTAAGAGGCTGAGACATAACTAAATAGATAATAGGTAAAGACGAACATGCTCTAATTTAGCACGTAAATGTTTGCTTTTTTTGCTTCCCTATACTGGTTAGTTATGTTTTTTCATATAGTTAACTCAAACTTCGCAGTTATAAAATTCGTTTGCAGGTCTTGATATTACTCGGTTTAAAACAATAAAATGGGAGGCTTGTTTTTTATTGTGGGGGTTGCTTTCCACTATGGGTTGCTTCGCTTTCCGCGGGGTGGGAGCTCTGAGCCTCCTCGGCGTTGCCTTGCGGGGTCTTTAGCCTTCCCACATTTCCCGCAGGAGTCTTCGCACCCTCCGTTACAAGCAACCTGTTTTAGAATACGTTCTTGTCTTCGAATTTCATGACAAGGTAT
>JBDNRM010000141.1:0-11516 GCA_047718615.1 Bacillus sp. (in: firmicutes)
TCTTTTGTTTATATTTCAGATCATTTATTTTTAATAAATAAAGTTCTAAAACTAACCTCTGTCAATTCTTAATAAGCATTGCCAGCGGTCTTTTTGTGTTTGTCAGCTATTAATATTAATTAATCAACCATCATTAATTCAGACACTTCCTCGTGCGAATCCTGTTGTTGTCTAAAATATAACTGTCGGTAAACTCCATCTTGTGCGATTAATTCCTCGTGATTTCCTTCTTGAACAATTTTTCCGTTATTCATAACGACAATTTTATCCGCTTGTTTAATGGTAGATAATCGATGGGCGATAATAATGGTTGTTCGGTCGCCTTTCAAATTTTCTAAAGCATTCTTTATTCTGTACTCCGTTTCACTGTCCAGGGAAGCGGTGGATTCGTCCATTAAGATAATAGGTGCATCTTTCAGTATTCCTCTTGCAATGGCTAATCGTTGCTTTTGCCCGCCTGATAATTTGGCACCTCTTTCTCCAATTTCGGTATCATACCCATTTGGCAATGATTCAATAAAGGAATGAATATCTGCTAATTTGGCAGCATGTAATAAGGTTTTCTCTGATATAGATGGATTAGCATACGTAAGGTTTTCTCGAATGGTGCCATTAAAAAGATAGCTTTCCTGTGGTATATAGGCAAGCTTACTTCTTAATTCAGAAGGAGATAAATCCTCAATGGAAATATCATCAAAGAATATAGAGCCTTTATTTACTTTATAAAATCCTAGCAGCAATTGAAGCAAAGTGGTTTTTCCTGCACCGCTTATTCCTACAATACCGACTGTTTTCCCAGCGGGTATGACTAGATTAAAGTCTTGAAAAATTGGCTGATTGGATTCATAGCCAAATGCAACATTTCGAAAGGCGATATTCTTTTTTAACGGTTTCGAGGGAATAAAAGCTGGGAATTCATTCGTTTCAGTCTTCTGATTAAAGACAGCGGAAATTCTTTCAACTGCTGCTAGAGAACGTTGAAAAGAAGCCCATTGTGAAGCGAGCCCATTTAAAGGATAAACAAGGTGGTTGATAAGATTGACAAATGCTAATACAGCTCCCACGGTTAGCGATCCTTTTGAAATTAATACAGCTCCTAAACCTAGGCTGGTTATATAGGCAATTAATCCAATTCCGTTTCCTCCTGCATTATACAAACCACGCAATTTTGCGTTGGAAAGCTCAATAGAATAAAGTTTTCTAGTTTGAGCATTGTACTTGTTAGATAAGGTCTTTTCTAATAAAAAAGACCGAACAACAAAAGTACCATGAAAAATATCACTCAGATGATTATTCATACTACCAATTAATTGATGGATCTGTCTGCTGCTGTTTCGTAAAAGTACACCAAACACTAATCCACTGCATAATGCGATCGGAGCTATGCAGAGGGGGATAATAGAAAGTTGCCAGCTTACATGAACTAAATAGATAAAAACAGCAATAGACATGAAAGGAAGCTTTAAAAAGTTAAGTAAATTTTTTCCGATCATCGCATCAATACTATTAATATCGTTAGTAAAGTGAGCTAATAATTCACCAGTTCGAAAGGCTGCTAGTTTGTTTACCGGAAGAAATAACAGATGATTTAAAAGGTTTTCTCTTACATCCTGTTTTATTGCATTAGCTGCCCGGGAATCCAGATACGTAATTAAATACGTATTCGAGAGATTGATGAAAACAATAAGCGTACCCAGTGGAATTAATTGCTTTACCTGTTGTAAGTTGCTATCAATGGCTGCGTTTGTAATTTTACCTAAGAACCAAGCAAAAGCAATGGTAATGAATATATCAAGTAAAATAGAAAGAAATAAAAGGGTATATATTTTCCAATGTTTTGAAATATACCCTTTAAGAAAGGAAGAATATACTTTTTTATTGGAAGTAGACAAGATAGATTTTAGATGTACTAATTTCTGAACTAGAATAGGATGTTCCATTCCATAACTCCCTTCATTAAATAGTTGAAAATTGGATATAGGCAAAGGTTTGACGGTAAGTTCATTATAAAGAACGTTCGTTATAAAGTAAATATAAGGAGTGCAATATTGTTTTTTAATTTCAAAGAATAAACTGATAGTTATAAGTTAAATGATGATATATCAATGAAAATCGTAGAATTATATAGTTGACAGAATATTATTTGAGTTGTAACATTATTCTTAATAAAGAACGAATGATATAAAAAATATTAAAAAAGAAAGGAGGATAAGATGAGTGCGATTATAGGAATTCTTCATCATAATCAGGAGCCGATATCGGAAGAACAAGGAATAAATATGATGGAGAAATTACAAAAATATCCTGCAGATGCCGTTCGGATTTGGAGTGATGAGAAGGTTTTTCTTGGCTGTCATTCACAATGGATTACACCTGAATCAATTAGTGAACAGTTGCCTTATTATGATGATCATTCTGAAATGGTTATAAATGCAGATGCTATTATCGATAATCGTAAGGAACTATTTGAAATGCTGCAAATAGGAAAAGGTCAGAGAGAAAGTATCTCGGATAGTACACTAATTTTGCTGGCATACAAAAAATGGGGAAAAGAAGCACCTAAATTTCTAATTGGAGATTTCGTTTTTATCATATGGGATAAAAAAAAGCAGCTCCTTTTTGGGGCAAGAGACTTTTCAGGGAATCGAACACTTTATTATTATCGAAATATTCATAGATTTGCATGTAGTACCGTTATGGAGCCGCTATTTTCCTTGCCTTATATTGAAAAGGAACTGAATGAAGATTGGCTTGCTGAATTTTTAGTTCTACCAGATAGAGTAGAAACGATAAATCCCATTTCTACTGTTTTTAAAAATATTGAACAAATTCCACCAGCTCATACTATGTCCGTTGAAAATGGAAGCTTAACCTTTTCCAAATACTGCATGCTGCCAGAAGGGAACTTGTTAAAGCTTAATTCTAATGAGGAATATGAAGAAGCATTTAGAGATGTATATGAAAAGGCAGTAACAGCGAGACTTAGAACATATGGCGAAGTGGGAGCACATTTAAGTGGAGGATTGGATTCAGGTTCCGTAGTGAGCTTTGCTGCTAAAGCGTTAAAAAAAGAAAAGAGAATTCTCCATACATATAGCAGCATTCCAGAAGAAAACTTCAAAGATTGGACACCGAAGAATAGGGTAGCCGATGAACGGCCATTTATCCATTCAACTGTTAAATATGTAGGAAATATTCAGGATAACTACCTGGATTTTAAAGGGAAAAGTCCACTAACTGAAATAGATGAATGGCTAGAAATTTTGGAGATGCCATATAAATTCTTCGAGAATTCATTTTGGATGAATGGAATTTATGAACAAGCAAAACAACAGGGAATAAGAGTTCTGCTTAATGGAGCTAGAGGAAACTGGACTGTTTCCTGGGGACCAGTACTAGATTATCAAGCAATGCTAATGAAAAAGTTGAAATGGATCCATCTCTATAAGGAAATATATCGTTGTAGCCATGAAATAGGAATAAAAAGATGGAGGCTTTTATCGATAGCGGGGAAAAAAGCGTACCCTTTGTTAACGAAAATACAACAAGTTTATGCAGAACCACCATCACCATTATTAATTAATGCGGCTTTTGCCAAAAGAACAGATATTTTAAATAGATTAGAAGAACAGGGGATTAGCAGAGAGTATGCAAGTGTTCGAGATGCCTATCAAGAAAGAAAAAATCATTTTGAACAATCCTATTCTTGGAATATTAATGGAGTTGTAGGAACAAAAATGTCACTCTACCACTCCATTTGGGAACGCGACCCTACTAATGATTTGCGAGTTGTTCGCTTTTGTTTATCGCTTCCAGCAGAACAAGGAGTTCAAAATGGAGTGGGAAGATCGCTTATAAGAAGGTCTACTGAAGGGTTTCTACCAGATAATATTAGGTTGAATCAGCGGATACGTGGAATTCAAGGTGCTGATGGAATACACAGGATGATGCCAAACTGGAGTGCATTTATAAAAGAATTGCAGCAGCTATGTGAAGATCAGGAATTTGCCGAATATTTCAATACATCGATGGTGAAAGAAGCTATTTCAAAGATTAAGGTAAATCCTTCAGTAGATATAATCTATTCGAAAGAATTAAAAACAGTAATGAGAAGTTTAATTGTGTATCGATTTTTAAAACAAAATTTTTGAAAGGAGGTGAAATAGCTTGAAACAAGAATGGAAAACACCAGTATTAGAAGTATTAGATATTAAAATGACGATGGCAGGTCCTGGGAAATCTATACCTGATTTAATTCAGGGAGATCCTGATGAAACGATGCATTACAGTTAACCATTAAAAAAAGGATTATTCTTGTTGCAAATTTTACGTTTAAGACGAGAAGAATATTATAATGATGGTTGTTTATACATTTACAGAATGAAATTCTTCTGGAGTGCCTATTAAAGCAACTCCAGAAGGTATTTTTTCGATACATGCATGTTTACTATACCATTTGGGGTGAGAAAAGATGATTGCAACAGCAAAAAAAGGTCTTTATAAAGCATTTGGTCTAGTAATAGCCAGCGATATGATTCTGCCTGAGTTAATTCAATGGAAGGAAGAGGAAAAACAAGTAGAAGTTATCATTTCTCGAAAAGATTTATCAGACTTATGGGCAACCTTATTAAGGGAGGAAGGTAGCAGTGTAATCGTAAGGGAAAAGGAAGTATGGTTTCAAGTTCCTGATACGGCTATTTTTTGTATTCGAGATGGAATAGAAATCATTGTTTCTCCATTCAAGGCTGTAGCGGAAGATAAAGTCCGGCTTTATATACTCGGTACCTGCATGGGGGTTGTATTGCTTCAAAGAAAAATTATTTCTTTACACGGAAGCTGTATAGCAATAGATGGAAAAGCATATGCCTTTGTTGGCGAATCTGGAGCAGGGAAATCAACCTTGGCTTCTGCTTTTCTAAAAAACAATTACACCCTTCTCAGTGATGATGTAATTGCTGTTTCCTTCCCTGAGAGTCATCAACCATTTGTCTTTCCTTCTTATCCTCAACAAAAGCTATGGGAAGAGAGCTTAAATCAATTTGGCATGTTTAGCAAACAGTATCAGCCTTTATTTGAAAGAGAAACGAAATATGCTGTTCCAGTAGGATCCTCCTTTGATTTAAAGCCAGTACCTCTAGCTGGCATCTTTGAAATTGCCAAAACGGATCATGATGATATTATGATACACCAAATAAATAATTTAGAGCGTTTTCCTATTCTTTACCGCCATACCTATCGAAGCTTTTTGATTCAAAGGTTAAATCTAATAGATTGGCATTTTAATAGCACAGCAAAAATGCTAAGTCATATAAAGGTATGGCGAATAGAACGTCCCAGTTCTAGATTTACGGCTAATGAGCTAGTGCCCCTCATATTGAATCATTTAAACAAGGAGTTGTGAACATGCTAAAAAAGCACGCTATCTCAGTAGAAAGTCTTGTTACACAAAAACAGGGGAATATCATCAGCAATATGGATGGAGAAATAGTCATGATGAGTGTAAATAATGGAAAGTATTATAATTTAGGAAATATAGGCGGAATGATATGGAGCTTAATGAACAATCCAACTAAAGTCTTGCAAATTGTTCGAAGCCTGCAAGAACAATTTACTATTGAACAGGAAGAGTGTGAAAAACAAGTATTAGCTTTCTTAAATCAAATGCTGCAGGAAGGCTTACTACAAGTGGATGATCATTAATAGCCTGCTGTCATCAGAAAGGAATGTGAAAATGGGTAGAAAGATAAGAAAATTTCTGGCGTTAAATACTAAAATGAAAATGCTGTATTTAGAAGCAATCCTCTATTTAGGGTATGCACGTATTCTTGTTTTTCTACCATTTTCAAAGGTAGCTCCATCACTAGGAGCGGAAATGACGGAATCTTCTTATTTTCTCGAAAATACAGATACAGTGGAAGTAACAGAAATCTCCAAAGCAGTAAATAATGTAAGCCATCATACCTTTTGGGAGAGTAAGTGTCTTGTAAGAGCAATTGCAGGTATGAAAATGTTAGAAAGAAGAAAGATAGATTCGACTTTATATTTAGGTACAGGGAAAGACAGCAGCGGAAAAATGATTGCCCATGCATGGCTTCGCACAGGTGAATTATATATAACGGGTGCAGACGTGATGAATCGATTCACAGTAGTGGGTAAATTCGCCAAAATCAATGAAGTGTAATGGAAAGGGGAAATTCTGTGGGAGTAGAAGCGGGTCTAGATATGTCAGGTTTTTCAACTGAATTAAAGCTATTGTTATCGTTGTTACAATTTAATTCTACGGATAATGATATTCGACAGATAGAGAAACAATATGCAGGAAGTGATTGGGATAAGTTTCTTCAATTAGCCATCCATCACCGTGTCTATCCTTTCGTTTATAGAAAACTAAGCAAAATAGAAAACGATTGGATCCCCTCCCATATTTTACAGACCTTACGAGTTAACTATCAACAAAATACGTTTCAAATGCTGCAATTAAGCGCAGAAATGGAATATGTCATGAAACAATTTTCGGAAAGTAACATTCGCTCCCTTGTCTTAAAAGGTCCTATTTTAGCGGCAGATTTGTATGGAGATATTTCGTTAAGAACTTCAAAGGATCTAGATATCCTGATTCCTTATGACAAGATAGAGGAAGCGGATGAGATTCTTAGTAGAGAAGGATATATGAAAGAAGAGTATCCTATTATATTAAAAGAATGGAAATGGAAAACACATCACTTTTCCTATTTGCATTCAACCAAAAAAATAAATATAGAACTACATTGGAGATTGCATAATCCACCAGATAAGGAACCAAGCTTTCAATCTTTATGGGAAAGAAAAAGGGTAAGCAAACTATCTAATTATCCAATCAACCATTTAGGGAATGAAGATTTGTACTTATACCTTATGGCCCATGGAGCTCGACATGGATGGTTTCGTCTTCGCTGGCTGTTGGACATTGATCAGCTTTCTAGAAAAGAGTTCAATCGTAGTTTACTTAAGCAGCTAATAAAAAGGAGTAATAATCATTATCTGATTGGTCAAGGAATGATGTTATCTTCGCAGCTATTACATACTTCCATTCCAAAAAATAAAAATTTTGTTTCATCTAACAAGAAAATAAAGGATTTGGCTCAATATTCTATACTATTTATTAGAAATAGTGAAAAATATCATGCATCTCCAGAAGCGATAGAGAAAGATTTAAAACGATATTCCTTTTCTCTGCAAACTAGTTTTATTAAAAAAATAAAATATGTATTAGTTAGATTATACCCTACCCACGAAGATGCCGAAATGGTACCACTTCCAAAGAGGTTGCATTTTTTGTATTTTCCTCTTCGACCATTTTTATGGGCCTGGAGAGAAAAAACAGGAGAGGAATAAAGTCTATTATAACGGAGAGCGTCGCTATATTTTTCATTAATTAAGATTTAAAAGGCAGCCATTTAAACCAATTTGCACAGATACCCATACCTTTTCGTTCATAACATCATATAGTAAGAAGTAATATATATGTTAGTTAAGGTGGTGGCTTTATAATGGCAGATACTAATTCGGACAATCGTATCAATGATTTATCCAACTCATTGTCCCAAAGGGAAATTAATGTTAAAGATTTTGGTGCTGTTGGTGATGGAACAACGGACGATAGGCAGGCGATTACAAAAGCAATAACTACATCCAATACACTTGGAGTAAGAAAAATTATTTTTCCAAAAGGAACGTATTATTACAGCGGTACATTGAATATGCCTACACCAGTTAAGCTGAAAGGTGAAGGAGATGCAGTGCTTCTATCTAAAAATCCAACTAGTTCACAAGATATTCCGATTTCAAGTGATGATATTACTTTAGAGGGCCTCCATATTTCTTCCGCCTCGAATGTGCAGGCAGTAGCAACTGTTGCAAATGGTGTAAATCATTTATCCATCATAGATAGCAGCATTGAAAGTGTTGGACATGGAGTCCATTTAAATCATGCAGAGACAACAGACGTTCATATTCGTAATAGCGAAATACATGCACAAAATGGATACGGATATTTATTAAACTATAACTCTACACAAAGCAGAAATTTCTCACTAATTAATAATAAAATTAGTTCAGATCAAACAGATGCTATTGAAATTAATACACCAAATAATAGTGATATTGTAGCAAGTGGAATACGGATTATTGGAAATGAGATTATAGCAGGAAATGCTTCAACCGCAACAACTGGTGGGTTTGCAATTGGAATAGCACAAGGAAAAGATATTTCTATAATCGGGAATACGATAAAGGAAAGCAGAAGAGACGCACTGCATATCGAGGATGCAAGTGAAAATGTTACCGTTGTTGGAAACGTATTTGCCGGGTGTAGAGGAGACGGCTGTGTTGTATTCAATAGAAGTAAGTCAGCTACCCTTTATGCCAAAACTCCGATTATAACTGGAAATCATTTTAAAAAATTGGATAATACCAAAAAAGGATATGGACTTTGGCGTGTATATGATGGAAATGGCGTGTTGAATTTTAATTTTGGCAACAATAGGATAGAAGGCTTTGATAAAGGAATGTTTGTTGATGGCAGAGGCTGCATCCACGCAGATGGTACATTTATTGAAAACTGTAATATAGGAATTATAGCGTCTGCTTCTCATGTATTTGGAACCGTTTATCTTAGCAAGACACCAACCCTTATTCATTTCCAAAAAGATACTTTTATTGACAGGGTGGTCAGCTATACGAAGGTAGACCCCGCTACTATGTTTACACATAGCTTGGCAAAAACACAATTAGCAACATTAAAGTCCGCCTATTATCTTTTAAATGATTATAAGACAATAGTTGGAGTAAATAAAATTCCAATCATAAAAGCGCCTGCATATGGAGAGGGATCGATAAAAATATCCATGTTAAAATATGGCGGGGCGGAAAAAATCGATTTATATTTCCGATATGAGGTTTCCTCGGGATCTATTCAATCCAATCTAAAGTTAGTGAACCAGGCTGGAGCTATTTTCTCTAATTATTCGCTGATTTTAGAAGATGGATTTATTAAGCTATCCATGAAGTCTAGTTCAACGGTTACTTTAAATCCTATTACCATCGATTTAGATGGAACGTATATGTTAAATGAAACGGTATTAAAATAAGTGTATATACAAGCAATAGCCCTTATTATGCTTGTTTTTAAGGGCTGTTTAAGAAAAAAATCTTATTAAAGGGAAAAGAGAGTAGTAGGAGGGGGCAACTAACATGATTGGAGAGCGTATTCGCTATTTAAGAAAGGAGAAAGGATATTCCATGTCTAGATTAGCAAAGGAGGCAGGGGTATCCAAAACGTATTTAAGTAATTTGGAAAATGGTTTTCAAAATAATCCATCCATTGACTTTCTTAAGCGAGTTGGAAACATTTTGGGCACAAGTATTAATGAGTTAATAAGTGAGGATCTTCCACAAGAAAATGAATGAAAAAATACAAAAAAGCAATAGGAACAAATAATATCTATCTAAATACATAATGTTTACTTTTATGGACAAAATATGTTCCATTCATTTTATTAGGAAAATATAATAAGGTCATACATAAGGTGTAAAGAAACTAATATTCTGTTTGAAGAACGCGAATTCCTCTTTCTATAATAAATAAATTGAATGAGCTTGCCGGATAAGTTCCACCCTCTATCTATCCTTCGTGAGTAAATTATCACTCGTTCTGCGTACTTTCTGCTTAGCAGCTTCGTTAGTACAATCCTGCTTTCTGCTAGCTTATTTTGCTAATATCAGCAGTGTTTTTCGTCATTTTTTCTAGTATTTTATTCTAATACAAATCAATACTAAAATATAACATAGTCTTTACTTATTCTTCTTTACATTGGTAATGGTAGGTGATAAAATCAGTTTAATAATTCTTAATAAAGAACAGATGGTTATCAATAAAACAATAATTCCTCCATATTATTTTCATGAATTTAAGGAAATAGATACATCCATTTTTTTAGATTTTTTGTTCTATATAACGAATGAACAGTGGAGAGAAAGCAAATAAAAAGGTTACTACTAATTCTGATAATTGGAAAAGAGAGATACATACAAAATTATCGGAAAAATACTAATTAGGTAGGGTCGATATGAAAAAACATATTTTTGGTGTCTTAGAGCAAGGTATGATATCGTTTTTTAATTTCTTAATTATTGTTATTTATAGCAGACAGCTAAGCAGTAGTGACTTTGCTTTATTTGTTATCCTTTTTTCTACGGTAACTTTAGCATTTTTGATTACAACTAATTTTTGTGCCATGCCGATTCAATTATATTTAGAAAACAAATATAAAACGCAAGCTCGCCGTTATATTAGATTAATAATGAAATATTATCTGCTTTTATCTTTTGTTACAAGTAGTGTTTTTTTAGGAATATTAGATCTTTTCGTAAGAGACATAAGCTGGCAAACATATTTGTATAGCGTATTATTCTCTATCGTTTGGGGCTGTTATGAAATCATCCGGAAAATCGGATATACACAGCAGAATCTAAAAAATCTATTTGTGGGAAGCGTTATTCTTGTATTGATTTTTAGTGTAAATAGCTACTTTATCTTTCAAGGTATAACCATTAGTAATAGTTTTATGATTCTTTGCATCGCGTATTCTTTTGCAATCCTAGCGAATATCTTATTAAATGGAATGCGCAAAAATAGAAAACGATATAATCAAACTTCAAACGCATTAAGTCGGCAGCTATTCCAAAAAAATGTTTTGTATACACATTGGAAGATTTCCAAGTGGCCAATTATTGGGACAGTATTTTATTGGATATCCACTCAGGGATATATGATTTTTTTATCCTACTTTATTTCAGATATCCAATTAGGTGCATTTCGAACTGCGATGAATCTCCTTGGTTTAATTACCATTCTCCTTGTATTTTTTGAAAATATGTATACACCGATTGCTTCGAAAGAATATTTTAACAATGGTGTAAAGGGGATAGATTCACTTGTAAAAAGCATTTATACAAAAGCAGGCTTGCCGCTAGTAGGAATTACTTTTTTGGCAACTGTTGTTAGTTATTTTATGTATAGTATTCTGTTTGGCAAACAGTTTGCTAGTTTTTCGTATCTAACCATCTATTTCGGAATGTACCAGCTGTTGCTAGGCTTAAACAAGCCTGCATTAGTAGCTTTACTGGGCATGGAGAATACCCGTCCAGTTTTTATCGGGAATTTATTGAACGCGGTCATTACTGTATTTTTTGGATTAATGATGTCTAAATATTTTCATGTTATTGGGGCAGTTTTTGGAGTGATAGCAGCAGCAACTGTATTATCTGTCTATTTAATTGCTTCTTTTTGGAAAACAAAAAGAGGAAAGGAATTATCAGAAGCTGTTTAACGTTTAAAAGGAGTAGAAATTGGAGTACATGCGAAAAGTTAGCCTTCCTGATTTTAAAAGGTGAGAAAGTATAAATTTCTTGAAGTCTGATAAGTGTCTAGCTTCGCCGTACAGGATGTACAAGTGCCGGCGAAGACATAAGGACGT
>JBDNRM010000142.1:0-11476 GCA_047718615.1 Bacillus sp. (in: firmicutes)
TTTCTTATCGACCTTATTAGGCACAGTCGGTGGACTGATTGGCATGCTGTTTGGCAAAGTAAAAAAAAGAAAGCCGATTCCGTTTGGCCCTTTTATTGTTTTAGGCACATTAATCAGCTATTTTTATGGAAATGAATTGATTGGCTGGTATGTAACATTCTTTCTTTGAAATATAGTAAGGAGTATTCATCATGGCATTATTTAGCTTTGGAAAAAATAAAATAGTCAATTTAATCATTAAAGATTATGTCATTCGTTTTGTGGAATTAAAGCAGCCAGAAGATCTTATTGTGCATAATTGGGGAGAGCGCTATCTTCCGGCAGGTTTAATCCATGAAGGGGTGATTCAAGATATCGAGACATTAACGATGATTTTGGAAGAATGCATCCAAGATTGGAAAATTGCCAAAAAACAAGTGCGTTTTCTTGTTCCTGATTCGTCTGTCGTAATTCGAAAGCTGCCAATTCCTGAAGATGTAAGTGCTGATGAAATAAAAGGGTATTTGTATATGGAATTAGGCACATCCATTCATTTGCCATTTGAAGATCCTGTTTTTGATTTTTATTTATTAGAGGAACGGGAAAACAAAAAGCAGCAGATTCTATTATTTGCAGCACCTGAACAAAATATTTCTGCCTTTGCAGATTTACTGGAGGATGTTAAGCTTTCGCCGATTGCGGCAGATATTTCTGCAATTGCTTTGTATCGCTATTATTTTCAAACGAGTGAACCAGCAAAAGAGGAAGTAGCAATGCTTGTCCAAATGGATGTTAAAACAGTAAATGTCAGCATCTTTGAACAACATTATCCCTTATTTATGCGGCATCTCCCTATGGAAGTAGATGAAGCAAAATGGGAAATTTCCCGCACTAATGAAGATAGAGAAGAATTTCAATATACTGGTGATAATCAAGAAGTCTATAATGGACTGGAAGATATTTATAAAGAGCTGGACAAGGTGTTAAGTTTTTACCGCTACACCCTTAATAAGGGAGAAAAGCAAGTAAATAAAATGATTGTAGTAGGAGATCATCCTTGGCTATCCAGCGTAATCGAGCAAATGAATGAACGATTTGACTACCCTGTCATGCAGTTAACAAGCAAAAGTATAATAAGCGATGACCCTATTCCAACATCCATGCTGGTTACTATTGGATTAGGTTTGAAAGAGGTGTAAAGATGTTAGTTGAAATTAACCTCCTTCCTAAAAAAGAAACCAAAAGTACTGCCTTTATTGTTTGGATTATTGCTGCAGCTTTTTTCGCCGTCCTACTGGCTGCTTTGTTTTTTTGGCAAATGTCCGTGAAAAAAGAAGCTATCGATACAACGCAAACAAGCATAAATGCTGCAGAAGAGTTGGCTGAAGCACAACGGCAAAAGCTGCTTAACTATGAAAATTCTCAATCTGTTAAAAAGCTGGATAATGCCATTTCTTGGGCTGGCAGTCAAAAAATTGACACCGTCTATATTCTTAAGAAGCTTGCGAACAATCTTCCAAACAGAGGATTTATCCAAGAGCTTGAACTAGAAGATCGACAAAAATTGGATTTGACGATTCAATTTGATACAAAAAGGGAAGCAACGTATTATTTAAATTCGTTGCTTGAGATAAAATGGGTCGAAGAAGCAATCCTGACAGATTCTAAATCTACGGATATTCTAGAAAATCAGGTAAGTGAAAAAATTGATCAAGATATAAAAGCGATGAAAAAATGGAATCTGGAGCCGCGGTATTTCGCTCAATATGAAGTCGTCTTAAACCTATCTGTACTAAAAGCAGAAGTAGCAGAAAAGAAAAAAGAGGATGAAAATAGCCCAGATGTAGATGAAGGGGAGGATTCCCCATGAGAATAACCGAAAATAAATCACTGATTCTGTTTGTATTTAGTATTATTGTGCTTATTATGCTGGCGGCTGGTGCTTATTATTTTTATTTAATGCCTCTCAATCAGGAAGCTGAAAGGAAACAGTCGGAACTTCAATCTGTCCAACAGCAAATTGCCATCCTTCAGTCTAAAATCAAATCCTCTAATAAAAAAGCAACAACTACTTCATTGGATTTGCAGAAAAAGGTTCCCGTTAAGCGGTTATTGGAACAAGCTTTGCTGGATATTGAAAAAGCAGAAATTGTGTCTGGTTCTAATCTTATTGAAATTAAGCTGAATGGAACGGAATCAGATGAAGAAGTAAAGAGTGAAGAGTTAACAACGGCAGATAAAGCGATTAAAGAGACAAACAAAACAGAAGAAAATAACACCGAATCCCAAGAAAATGCGGAATCAAGCGATCCTGCATTGCCAAGCGGCATAAAAAAAACATCGATTCATATTACTGGAGAATCAGATACTTATAATGAATTGGAGAAGCTAATTGATTCCATTCAATCTTCGGTAAGAATAATGGATATTGAATCCCTAAATGTAACAGGGCCGAAAGAAATCATAGCCGTAGAAGATAATGAACAAAAAATAGAGTTTGAAATGAGTGTATCCATTTATTATTATCCTGAACTCAATGATTTGATAAAGGATATACCTCCTTTAGAAAGTCCGAAAACATCAGATAAGAATAATCCGTTTGCTGATGTTTCCATAGAGGAAGATGCGGACAATTAAAATCCGTAAAAGAGGTTGTTCAAAAAGTTCTATAAAAATGACACATCGAATTTCTTTGTTGACTTGCTTTTCCGCTTCTCACGTATTAACTAGTGGATCTTCAACTAAAAACGCTCACGTCTTGTGAGCAACATGGAAGTCACCACATCCTGCGGAAGGCTGATGCTCAAAGCTAAGTCGCCTCGAACTTCTTGGTCTTTTTATCCTCCTTTTTGAACACGTACTAAAAGGAAAGAGGTCTAGAGATGATCAAAAAAACTAGACTAATAAACAATGAAAAGGGGTTAACCCTTGTTGAGCTGCTTGCAGTAATTGTTATTTTAGGCATCGTGGCGGCAATTGCTGTTCCTTCTGTTTTAAAAGTGATTCATGATATGAGGGATCGTGCTTTTATTGCAAATGCCTGGAATATGAAAGAAGCAACAGATTTTTATATTAAGCAGGAAACTACGAGTGGTACAGGTGCAAAAGAAAAAATCACGTATAAAGAGCTTGTTGATAATGGTTTTATGGGCTCCTTTCAAGATCCTGATACAGATAAAGAACTTGAATTATCCGACAATAGTTACGTTATTATTCAAAATAATACTGCTACTGCTGTATGTGTAAAAGGAGAGAAACGAAACCTTTGCACAAACGAAGGTGTAGAAGCGCCTATTCGATACAGCGACTTGAAGCCAAGTCTAATTGTGGAGAATCCTAACTGAATTTGACGAAATCATTCTATAACAAGACGACAAAAGTCTTGTTATTTTTTTTTGCTAGTATGATAGGATGGACAAAACTAGTGAAATTGGGGGTAGGACGAGTGAGCGAAAACCCGGGGAACCGCAAAACAATTACGATAAAAATCAACGGTCAAGAGCGTCCATTCCATGATAAAGAAAAGGGAAATAAAGTCATGGGGGCGGATTCATCCTCTCAAATAGAAGAAAAAAAGGAAAGGAACAATCAAGTCTTTCAAGAAGAAGCAGCAGCTGGCAGCGAAGTAATCGGAGAAGAAAGTTTTGATTGGATTCTGCCGACAGATGAACAGATGGAGGAAGTAAATGAGTTTCAAATAACGGAACAAACGTCAAAAGAGAAACTTAATTTTTTTAATCGGGAAAAAACAATAACCAAAAATAAAACATTGCCAAATGTGGTTCCATCAATATTTTTTGCAGTGCTTTTTGCGGTGATTTTAGGGACAGGCTTTGGATTCGTCCTTTTGAAAATGGTTAGCACCGATCAGCAAGCTGCTGCCCCAACAACAACAGGAACAGCTGCAGTGGCACCAACAAAAACAACAGAAAAACCAGGAAAAACGACTAGTACTGCTGTTGCGGAAAAAAAAGAGATTTCAACGTATATTGTGCAGCATATTATTTTATCAAAAGAAACTGCTGTTAAGCAGGAACAAACAAAACTGTTAAAAAAAGGATACATTAGTCAAAGGATAGATGGAGATGGAAAGATAGGTATTTATTTAGGTGTGGCCAGCGATATAGAAAGCGCAAAAAAAATGCAAAAAGAAATCAAAAAAAATGATGTTGAGGCTTTTGCAAAGGAAATTACATTTGGAAGTGGAAAAATAAAAAATATTAGCCAAAATGAAAAAAGCTTTATTGAACATGCACCAGAAATGTATGCTATTCTGACAAATGCTGTTACAGCCGCACAATATAATCAAGGGATTTCAGATGAGATGAAAACAAATCTTAATAAACAAAAAGCAGTAATAGATAAATTAAATACCAAGGATTTTAAAAATGAAAAAATAAAAACGATGGCAGCAGAATTGACGAATGGTTTAACAACTGGAATAGCATTGTCACAAAACAGCGGTCAAAAAGAAATTCAAACCATTCAAAAAGGATTGTTAACATTTTTAGGAGAGTATTCTGCATTATAAGAGGTTCCTTTGTGAACATGTAAAATGTACAATGATTACCTGGGAAATAATATCTTTTTAAAAGAGAACGAATAGAGTTCTCTTTTTTGCTGTAAAGCAGAAATATTGTCAAAACTATTCGATAAATTTCTACAAGATGCAACATATTACAGTTTATTTACTATTTAATAAAAAATTGATTTTCAAAATTGTTAAATAGTCCATTCTTTGATACGATAAATAGGTATCTCCCATATTGAATTGAAACTAGGCAGGTGGAAAAAATGAAACAAGCACAAACCCTCATATTAGCCTCATCTTCTCCTCGACGAAAAGAACTCCTTGAAGATCTTCGTCTATCTTTTGAAGTTTCCAGTAGTAATGTGGATGAAAGTTTTGATTGTTCGCTGGCACCAGAAGAAGTTGTCATGAGTTTGGCAGAAAAAAAGGCAAGATCAATCACTTCTTATCATGACAACCCATTTATTATCGGTGCAGACACAATTGTTTTTTACCAAGGAAATATATTAGGAAAACCGGAAACGAGAGAACAAGCTTTTTCGATGCTGAAAACCTTGTCAGGTTCGACTCACTCTGTGTATACAGGGGTGGCAATTGCAGCTAATGGTGACTGTTCAACGTTTTACGAAAAAACAGATGTATTATTTTGGGAATTGACAGATGAAGAGATAAACAGTTATTTAGACACCGGGGAACCATTTGATAAAGCGGGTGCATATGGAATTCAAGGAGTTGGCAGAATTCTTGTGAAAAAAATTAATGGAGACTATTTTACAGTAGTTGGACTTCCTATTTCCCGGTTAATTCGAGAATTAAAAGCTATTGGATTTTCCATTCCTTTTTAAACTTTATCACTCCCCCATCTTTTCTTTTTGAAATAGTGAAATGAAAGAAAGGGGCAAAAGCAAATGGACTCTTTATTGATTCGTGATTTTCCTGATGATGAACGTCCACGAGAACGTTTTATTAAGTATGGACCTGAAAGCTTATCGAATCATGAGCTGATTGCAATCCTTATTCAGACAGGCTCGAAAAATGAATCTGTATTAACATTAGCAAACAGATTATTAGTTCATTTTGATGGATTGCGCTTGTTGAAAGATGCTAGTTTGGATGAATTAATGTCATTAAAGGGAATTGGAACTGCAAAAGCAATTCAGCTTTTAGCAGCAATAGAATTAGGGAGAAGAGTCTCCAATTTAGCGTACAGCGATCGTTATTGTATTCGTTCGCCTGAAGATGCAGCGAAATACATGATGAATGAAATGCGGTTTCTTACACAGGAGCATTTTGTCTGTTTATACCTAAACACTAAAAATCAAGTGATGCATAAACAAACCGTTTTTATTGGCAGTCTAAATGCATCGATAGTGCACCCACGCGAGGTGTACAAAGAGGCATTCAGAAGGTCTGCTGCATCCATTATTTGTCTTCATAATCATCCTTCCGGGGATCCCTCACCGAGCCGTGAAGATATTGAAGTAACCAAAAGATTAGTGGAATGCGGAAAAATTATTGGCATTGAGTTGCTAGATCATCTTATAATTGGGGAAAATAAATTTGTCAGTTTAAAGGAAAAAGGGTATGTATGATACTGTTCTTTTTTCAATTTATAGGATATAATAATGTTTATGATTTTTTTGACTAAATATGTCTTTTTTTATGGAAAAGAGGTAAGAGTTACGCATACATTGTTGGAAATAATCGAATAATTGTGCTCTGTATTTTGTGTATAATCATATTGAAGGATAGAGTGAGTGGAGTCGCTCGCATCAACCGTTTTTTGAGTGCCTAACTCCAGCGCTTTTTTTATGATAAGGCCTATGTTAAGCGATTATGTAGTTTATGGAAAAGGAATCTTTGTGACTCCTCCTTAAAAAACGGGCTGGCAATTATGTACGAACGAGGGAAAGAATAGCTGCGAAAAGGGAGAAGATTCCCCAGTCTTTTGAAAAAGTAACATCAAAGTTTAACGAAGTTTATGACAAAAAAACAAACACACTATTTTATATATGAGGAAAAATAAATCTACTTGTAAAAAATAGCATTTAGTTTCAGAAAGGGAGATACAGCTATGTTTGGAATTGGAACAAGAGACCTTGGAATTGATTTAGGGACTGCAAATACATTAGTTTATGTGAAAGGGAAGGGGATTGTTGTAAGAGAACCTTCTGTTGTGGCACTGCAAACAGATACAAAAAGCATTGTAGCAGTTGGTAATGATGCAAAAAATATGATCGGAAGAACCCCAGGAAACGTGGTTGCACTACGCCCGATGAAAGATGGAGTAATCGCTGATTATGAAACAACAGCTACGATGATGAAATATTATATTAAACAAGCCATGAAAAATAAAAGCTATTTTTCTGGCAAACCATATGTAATGGTTTGCGTACCATCTGGAATAACAGCTGTAGAAGAAAGAGCTGTTATTGATGCAACACGTCAAGCTGGAGCACGAGATGCTTATACAATTGAAGAACCATTTGCAGCAGCAATTGGAGCGAATCTTCCTGTTTGGGAGCCTACGGGAAGCATGGTTGTAGACATCGGAGGCGGAACAACAGAAGTTGCCATTATTTCATTAGGTGGTATTGTAACAAGCCAGTCTATTCGTATTGCCGGTGATGAAATGGATGATGCGATTGTCAACTATATTCGCAAAACATACAATCTAATGATTGGGGAACGTACATCGGAAGCAATTAAGATGGAAATCGGATCTGCTGGGAATCCAGAGGATATAGAAAATATGGATATCCGCGGAAGAGACTTATTAACAGGTCTTCCAAAAACGATTAAAATCAGTGCAGATGAAATCGCAAAAGCATTAAGCGATACGGTGTCTGCAATTGTAGATGCTGTAAAAGTTACGCTTGAAAAAACACCTCCAGAATTAGCAGCTGATATTATGGATAGAGGAATTGTTTTGACTGGTGGCGGTGCATTACTTCGCAACCTTGATAAAATTATCAGCGATGAAACGAAAATGCCTGTAGTGATTGCAGAGGATCCATTGGATTGTGTCGCAGCTGGAACAGGAAAAGCACTTGACCATATCCATTTATTTAAAAACAAGGCAAAAGATTCACGATAATATTGTTAAGAAGATTGAGGGGTAAAAAAGCATGCCACAGTTTTTTATGAATAAAAGATTGATTATATTGCTTGTCAGTATTATTATTCTCGTGGCATTAATAGGGTTTTCGATTAGAAGTCGGGATAAATTAACCTGGCCGGAGCAATTTATTAAAGATACCACCGGCTGGGTGCAAACCCTAGTATCAAGACCTGCTCATTATGTAGCAGGCTTTGTTGATAATGTCCGCGATTTGCAGAATACATATGAAGAGAATAAAGAGTTGAAATCTAAGTTGGAAGACTTAGGGAAATTAGAATATCAAGTGCAAGGCTTGCAAAAAGATAAAGACGAACTTCAGAAAATATTGAAGGAAAAAGAAAGTTTAAGTGATTATGAACTAATGAATGCGACCGTGATTAGAAGAAATCCTGATCGCTGGAATGAACTGCTAACCATTAATAAAGGGACAAGCAGCGGTGTAACAAAAAATATGCCGGTTATGACAGCTTCTGGATTAATAGGAAAAGTGAAATCGGTTAGTTCTGGTACAGCAACTGTTCAGCTGCTAAGTTCGGAAGATCCGACAAATCGTATTTCGGCTGTTATTCAAGAAGACAAAAAGAAGAAGTTAAGCAGAATTTTTGGCTTAATTATTGATTATGATAAAGATTCCAAATATTTGATTTTGCAATGGACAGAAGAACCGAAAAAAGCAAAAGTAGCTAAAGGTCAATTAGTGACAACATCTGGAATGGGTGGAGTATTTCCTGAAGGGCTTCCAATTGGAAAAGTCGTAAAGGTAGAACCAAATGAAGATGGATTAACCAAAAAAGCATATATTGAACCTGCTGCTGATTACTATGACATTGTACACCTTATGATAGTGAAAAGAACCGCAACACAGGTTGAGGAAGAGGACGGGCTATGAGAAAGTATGGAGTAGGCGGTTTATTAGCAATAATGTTTATATTGGAAAGCATTTTTGTAGAACTGCTGCCAGCTGAGCTTTTTCATAGCAACCGAATATTAGTTCCCCATTTTCTCGTGCTGACGATTCTTTTTCTTTCCATTTATGGAAGTCGGAATATAGGGATTATTTATGCTTTTGCTTTTGGGTTATTATTTGATATTGTCTATACAGAAATACTCGGTATTTACTTCTTTGTCTTCCCTTTTATCGTGTATATTTGCAGTAAAATTATGAAGCTTTTCCATAATAATATGCTGGTTGTATCAGTCGTATCATTGATAGGAATGAGTATATTAGAAATAGTTGTATATGAAATGATTTTTATTATTCATCGAACTAGTATGGATTTTAATAGCTTTATTAATTTACGCCTACTTCCTACATTAATACTAAATACTGCCTTTCTAATCATTGTTGCATATCCTTATAAACGTTTTTTTGAAAAATATGCAGAGGAAAGAAGAGAATAGAAAGCTTAGCTAGGAAAAATGATATAGATTATAGATTGCTTAAAAAGTCTCAACAAATAACCCTTTCGCAAAAAGTGAAGTTTATCTTTTTGGAAAGGGATTTTCTAGTAATAAAATCATGCATAATAATCAACAACAGTTTTTCTCCAACGCTAGTATAAAAGATACTGTGTTTTATACTAGTTTCAGGGTAGATACACCCATACAAATCATTCATACCATGGCGCATGAAGAGCAGCAGCTTTCTATATTGTTTTATGAACTAATTTTGTTTTTGAAGCACAGAGCAGCTAGAATACACGAAGACTCCCGTGGGAATGCGAGAAAGACGAGACCCCGCAGCGCAGCGAGGAGGCTCGCCGCTCGCCCACAGGAAAGCGAAGTGTATGCTAGCTGCGGACTTATAGAGAGTGCAAAACCCTTTTTTCAGGGTAGCAAGATAAAATAAAAAATCATTTTGTAAATGTGCTATTAACTAGAGAGGATTTTTCCTTGTTTTTGTCGAATGTAATATGGAATCGTTTAAATCTAATATCATTTAGATAATCGCGATCAATCCATTCGTATAAATAGAAAAAGATATATATCCAAATTTTTTATGCAAATTGAAAAATTTATTCATATAACTATTTCTCACTCCATATAGGCAAAGAGTTTGAAGTAAGTTAACGTAAGATAAGGATAAAAAAAGTATTAATAAAAGGTTTGAGAAATGTATTCCTTTTTCCTAGCAGAGGTGAACATCTTGAAATGAAGAAAAAGCATTTAGTAACAATTAAAGGAACAAAAAATGGACTAAGCCTTCACCTGAATGATAATTGTTCATTTGAAGAACTAAAACATGAGCTGGATGTAAAACTAAGCGAAAGCTCCAGCATTCACGAAGAAAGACCTGATATTACAGTTAATGTGGAACTTGGCAATAGATATTTAACAGAAATGCAAAAAGAGGATATTACAGAATTAATACAGTCCAAAAAAAATCTTTCCGTTCATGCAATTAATAGCAATATTGTTACAAAAAAAGAAGCGGAAAAATGGGTAAGCGAAAATGAATTAATTTCTGTTACAAGTATTATTCGTTCTGGACAAATTTTGGAAGTTCCTGGAGATTTATTGTTAATAGGAGATGTTAATCCTGGCGGAAAAGTTATTGCCGGTGGAAATATATTTATAATGGGGCAATTAAAAGGTGTTGCACATGCCGGATGCAATGGAAACAATCAAGCCATTGTTGCTGCTTCTGTTATGCGACCAACTCAGCTGCGGATTAGCAGTTTAATTAATAGAGCACCAGATCAATACCCTGATAAAGAAAAGCGCGATATGGAATGCGCCTATGTAGATAATAGCGTGATTTTAATTGATAGATTGCAAGTTTTGACACATTTAAGACCGAACTTAACAAAATTGGAAGGGGGACTTTAGGATGGGAGAAGCAATTGTTATAACATCCGGTAAAGGTGGAGTAGGTAAAACAACAACTAGTGCAAATATTGGTACTGCTCTTGCCCTGCAAGGTAAAAAAGTATGTTTAATAGATACAGATATAGGTCTTCGAAATCTGGATGTCGTAATGGGGTTGGAAAATAGAATTATTTACGATCTAGTAGATGTAGTGGAAGAAAGATGTAAAATACATCAAGCTTTAGTAAAAGATAAACGATTTGATGATTTATTATACTTACTGCCTGCAGCTCAAACAAGTGATAAAACAGCGGTTCATCCAAGTCAGATGAAAGAATTAGTCCTGCGATTAAAACAAGACTATGATTATATTATTATCGATTGCCCTGCTGGCATTGAACAAGGCTATAAAAATGCGGTGGCAGGTGCAGATAAGGCGATAGTGGTTACAACACCAGAAGTATCTTCTGTACGAGATGCTGACCGAGTAATCGGTTTATTGGAAAAAGAAGAAAATATAGAACCTCCTATGCTTGTTATTAACCGGATTCGCAGTCACATGATGAAGAATGGGGATATGCTGGATATTGATGAAGTAACAACCCATCTTTCCATTGATTTATTAGGCATCGTAGCAGATGATGATGAAGTGATTCGTGCTTCCAATAATGGGGAGCCAATTGCTTTAAATCCAAACAGCAAATCATCAATCGCCTACCGCAATATTGCTCGAAGAATACTTGGAGAGTCCGTTCCGCTTCAACACCTTGAAGATGAATCAAAAGGCGTATTCGCAAAAATTAAAATGTTTTTTGGAGCAAAATAAAGAAGAAAACGGTTTCCTTTACGGATCCGTTTTTTTATTTAAGGCTGCTTTTGGGTGCGAGTGTGATTGAGATTGTTGTTATGTTGAAGCAGGGAGCAGCCGGAATACACGAAGACTCCTATGGGATTAGCGAGACAGCTGAGACCCTGCAGCAAAGCTCCGAGTTATAATGAACGAAACTAGCCCCATACTCGTAATTTCGTAGGTTAAT
>JBDNRM010000143.1:0-11424 GCA_047718615.1 Bacillus sp. (in: firmicutes)
CCACAGGAGTCTCGCACCTTCCACTCCAATCAAGCCGTTTTGCTCCATTAGTTGCAGTCGTCGAACTGGTAAAAACATCCACATTATAGAAATAGACTGAAAGTGGAATATTTCGGTAAAACAACGTTGGATAATAACATAAAAAATCAGCGCTACTAGTGTTTAGTCATCATACCTTGTCATGAAATTCGAAGACAAGAACGTATTCTAAAACAAGTTGCTTGTAACGGAGGGTGCGAAGACTCCTGCGGGAAATGTGGGAAGGCTAAAGACCCCGCAAGGCAACGCCGAGGAGGCTCAAGCATAACCCCGCAGAAAGCGAAGCAACCCGTAGTGGAAAGCAACCCCATAAGAAAAGCGGAAGCGCCTTGTTTAGCTCCGAAGAAAAATGTTCTCCAGACTCAAAAAGTGTTTTTTACTTTTAGAGTCTGGAGGCAATACTCACTGGGGCTAGGCGTTGGAGCTAGACAGCCTTCACATTTCAAAAAATAGATACTTTCTCACCTTTTAAAAAACAAGCCTCCCATTTTATTGTTCTTAAACCAAGTAATATCAAGACTTGCAAACGAATTTGATGGTGCTAAGTTTGAGTTAACTAGATTAAAAAAACATAAATAACCATTATAAGGAAGAATCCATTTACGTGCTAAACTAGAGCATGTTCGTCTTTACCTATTATCTATTAGTTATGTCTCAGCCTCTTTACACAAATAAGATCTATTTATTTTCTTCCAAAATCAGCTTTTATTTCTCCATAACGCTTCGTATCCCATTTAATCAGTTTGTTTGGATAGCTATTTTCTTTCAGCCATTTTTCTGCACGTTCAATCATTTGCCAAAGTTCTTCTGTTCTACTATCTCTTTTTAATGTAGTATTGGCTTTTTTATTACGAACCCAGGAAAGAGCAGTCATGCTATCAGTGTAGATCGTCGTGTTTTTTCCTTGTTCCTTTAACAAAACAAGGGCGTCTACAATACCAAGGAATTCACCGATGTTATTGGTGCCAAATACTGGTCCAAAATGAAAAATAGTTTCTCCAGTAGTAGTATGAACGCCTCTGTATTCCATCAAACCAGGATTTCCGCTGCATGCAGCGTCTACAGAAATACTATTTTCCTCTATTGCCTCAGGGGAAGCTGACTGTTTCTTGCTGCCTGATGTTTTCGATTGAATAGATGCTCCCATGCCCATATTTTTCCCTTGCGCAAAGGCGTGCTGCGCTTCCTCTATAGTAGGAAAGGATTTAAAAGAAGCCCCTTGGAAACCTTTTGTTTGTTTTTCACATTCAGCCCAAGTTGTAAATATTCCCGTTTTTCTTCCATTCCACACTACATAATATTTCTTTTTCGCCATGTAACACCCTCCAACTTCATCATTTTCATATCATAACATATGGTGCAATGGGAAGGTAACAATTGAGGCATGTCCAAATGTGATAGAAGAGGCATCTTTCCTTTTTTGATAAATTTAGACAAAATTCATCAGAAATCAACTTTTTTATAAAGAATTTAGTGTATTCTATAATTATGGGTGACTCTATCCATTCTTTCATACTCATTGACGGGAGGAATTATAAATGTCTTGGTTATTTTTTGCCTTGCTATCTGCTGTTTGTGCTGCATTGGTAGGAATTTTTGGGAAAATCGGGCTGCAAAATATCGATGCAAATACAGCAACTGCCGTTCGAGCAATCATTATGGCGGCTTTTCTATTGCTTGTTGTATTTTTTGAAGGAAATATCAGTAAAATACCTAGCATCATTACTGATAAAAAGAATTTTTTCTTTATTGTCCTAAGTGGAGTTGCAGGTGCAACATCTTGGTTATTCTATTTTTTAGCCTTAAAGACAGGAAAGGTAACCCAAGTTGCTCCAATTGATAAATTAAGTGTCGTTTTAGCTACATTAATTGCCATCTTTTTTTTAGGGGAAAAAATAAGCCTGCTTAATGGTTTTGGCATTGCTCTTATTGCTATTGGTGTCATACTGACAACCTTGCATTAATACTTCTAATCATCATGCATATGCATGCAGGTTGCTTTCTCTTCAAATGAAATGAATAAACCTTCATAATTCCCTCTTATTTCCAATGAATATTTCATTAAAAATTCACTTTAATAAACCGATATATAGGGTAGTGTTTAAAATGGAATTTCTAAAAAAATGGGTTAGGTTTAGTAGAGATTTTTTTGAAAAAAATAAAAAATTACTTTTTATTGATAGATGATTGGAGAATGGAAATTGATTCTTAAAAACAACGAGACAAAATGGATAACAGCTTTAATATTCTTTGTCGCTTGCACTTTGCTTGTTGACTTATTTTTTCATAGTCTGAATGATAATTTATTTATTCTGCTGCATATTATTTTTAGCATTGGTACTACTGTAGCTTTAATAATACTACTGAAAAATATATCGAAGATGATGAAAGAATTGAAAAATAGCAATATGAAGCTAAGAACAATCTTTGAAACGATGGATATCGCCATTTGGTATCATGATTTAAAATCAGATACCTTACTAATAACTACAGGAATGGAACAAATATATGGTCGTTCAACGGATGAGTTTTATCATCGACATTCCCTTTGGAAAGAAGTGATTTATGAAGAGGATCTTCCTATCATTACAGAAAGGGCAGAAAAATTAAACAAAAAAGAAAGTGTAACAAGTATATATCGAATAAAAAAACCAGATGGACAAATACGTTGGATTAAAGATAAAGGAATTCCGGTATTTGATCAAAATAATCAGATGGTTGAATTTACTAGTGTTTTATTTGATATTACAGAGCAGAAAGAAAGTGAAGACCGCTTTAGCACACTAGTGGAGACGTCGCCAGATATTATTGCTGTAGTATCCAACTATAAAATATTTTACATAAACAATGCTGGCAGCAAACTCATAAGAAAGACAAAGCAAGAGGAATTGATTGGCAAACCAATCTATGATTATATTTCCTTGGAAGACTATAAACAGATCCGAAATCTCTTTAATGATCAAACGATGATTGCAAATGAAAGTACAAGCTTTGAAATTCAAATCAACACATTGAATGATAAAGTGTTAGATGTGGAAATAGCTTGTATGCCTATTTTATTTGCAGGAAAACAAGCAACCTTAATCGTTGGAAAAGACATTACCAAAAGAAAAATAAGTGATCGAATGATAGAAAATTTAGCTTTTGTAGATACTTTGACAGATCTCCCTAATCGAAATAAATACAGAAATTATTTAAATACCCGTCTAAATGATTCTAGTGTACAAACACTGTCCATTTTATTTCTTGATTTAGATCAATTTAAACGCATAAACGATACAAAAGGACACTCTTTTGGTGATCTTTTATTAAAAAAAGTCGCTGAGCGATTAACAGTGGCAGTGGATGAAAATGTATTTGTTTCGAGACTTGGCGGAGATGAATTTTTGATTTTATTGGAAAATAAGAGCAGAGAAGAAGTGAAAGCAGCCGTAGCAAAAATAATCTTTGAATTTTCTTATCCACTTCTTATTAATCAAGAAGAGGTATTCATTACACCAAGTATTGGAATCAGCGTATACCCGGAAGATGGGGTAGACCAAGATTCTTTAACAAAAAATGCTGATGCAGCTATGTATCTCGCAAAAGAAGCTGGGAAAAATAATTTTCAATTTTATTCATCAACGTTGACCAAAAAAAATTCAAGAAAAATGGATTTGGAAATGGCTTTAAGGAAAGCAATTCAATACAATGAACTTAGTCTCCATTATCAGCCACAGGTTGAATTGTCTACTGGAAAAATAATTGGTTTTGAAGCATTGATCCGTTGGTTTCATCCAAAATATGGATTTGTTTCTCCAGAAGAATTTATTCCAATTGCGGAAGAAACAAACCTTATTATTCCGATTGGGAGATGGGTTATAACTCAAGTTTGTAAACAGAAACAAACTTGGGATTTGTTAGGTGCTTCCTCTTTTAAAATAAGTATTAACATTTCGGCCAAACAATTACAATACAAGGAATTTGTCCAAGAGCTGCAAAGCATTGTAACTAAAATCGGAATTGAACCAAAATGGATCGTATTAGAAATTACAGAAAGCATTATGCAAAATATTGAACAGTCTATTATGATTCTTCATGAATTAAAAGAAATAGGTTTTCCTATTTCTATTGACGATTTTGGAAAAGGATACTCATCCCTTAGCTATTTGAAATATTTGCCTATTGATACCATCAAAATTGACAAGTCTTTTGTCGATGATATTGAACATCCTCTTCATCAAGGTTCTTTAGTGAAAGGAATTATTGATATAGGACAAAATATGAATTTCTCTGTTATAGCAGAAGGAATTGAAAATAGGGACCAAGTTTTGTTTTTAATTGAAAATCAATGTGAATTTGGTCAAGGTTACTACTTCAGAAAACCGCTTCAAGTAGAAGATGTAGAAAAATTAATTGTACCTAAATTAAAAAATCTCGAAAGTACTTAAGTGCTTTCGAGATTTTTGTCCAGAACATATAAACGTAAATAAGTGGAACTACATATTTATTTATCTGCTCAAAGAATGATGCCAATCTTTTTGCTATCCTTATTTGGGCCGTTATTTGTTTGCTTCTGCTAGTTGGAGACGGATAATATATGCTTCTTTTATCAGAAGGATTCACCTTATTTTATGCTTGCTGATTCTAGCTTCTTCTGCTTATAAAAAACAAAGACAAACAAAAATGAATAAAACAACCTGTTATCATTGAAATCCCCTTTATATTATAGGTAAAATAGAAAAAGTAACGCTCGATCTATAGTCCATTTCTCATTGGACAATCTAGTAAAAGTTGGTGAATGTAAATGCCTTGTCAAACAAGCAAAGAATTAGAAGCGATGTTAAAAGAAGCAAAACAATATACAAAATTCGGAAAAACAGCTGATTATATTCCAGCATTAAGCAAAGCGAATGAAGAGGAGTTATCGATTGCGATTTATCATCCTGATGGCAAATGCGTCTCTGCTGGTGATATAAAAGAAAAAATCACCCTTCAAAGTATTTCCAAAGTATTAACACTTGCCCTTGCATTAATTGAATGTGGAGAAGAACATGTTTTTAGCAAGGTTGGATATGAGCCAACAGGAGATCCCTTTAATTCTATCGTCAAATTAGAAATGAGCAATCCGTCTAAACCCCTTAATCCAATGATTAATGCAGGTGCACTGGCGGTTACTCATATGATTAAAGGAAATTCTGTTGAAGCTAGATTAGATAAAATTTTGTCATTTGTACAAACATTAACTGGCAATGATGATATTACTTATTCAGAAGAAGTAGCAAAGTCAGAGTTTGAAACTTCTCATTTAAATCGATCATTATGTTATTTTATGAAACAACATGGAATTATTAATGAGAATGTAGAAGAATTATTGGACTTATATACAAAACAATGTGCGATTGAAGTGAATTGTTTAGATTTAGCGAGAATTGGCATCATTTTTGCATTAAATGGAATCGAACCAATATCCCAAAAACGAATTATGCCAGCCTATGTTGCCCGAATTTGCAAAACGTTTATGGTCACATGCGGCATGTATAATGCCTCTGGAGAGTTTGCAGTACGTGTTGGCATTCCTGCGAAAAGTGGTGTGTCAGGCGGGATATTAGGAGCAGTTCCCAATCGATTTGGCATTGGTATTTCAGGACCTGCATTAGATGATAAAGGAAATAGCGTGGCAGGTTTAAAACTTTTAGAAATGCTGGCAGAAAAATATTCTTTAAGCATGTTTTAAAAAATGGATTATCTTTTATGAATGAATATCCTAAAACAAAAGGATTCTATTCATAATAGGTAATCTTTTTTTGATTTGCCATGTATTCATGAGAACTCTCTTTTTCCGTAGATCTTGTGACGCTTCCTTAATTATCATTTATTCAAACTTCGCACCATCAAATTCGTTTGCAAGTCTTGATAGTACTCGGTTTAGAACAATAAAATATGCACTTTTAGTCTATTTTTATAAGATGGATGTTTTTACCAGTTCAACGACAGCAACTAATGAATCAAAACGACTTGATTGGAGTGGAAGGTGAGAGACTCCTGTGGGATTAGTGGGTTAGATGAGACCTAAGCAGGCGCTTGCGCCGAGAAGGCTCATCACACGCCCCACGGAAAGCGAACATCCTGAAACGAGAATCTTGCCCCTATTATAAGGAATAATGTTTGCTAGATTAATCAATCACTCTTTTCTCATTGCTCTAAACCAAGTTAAGTCAATACATAAAGATACATAAAGAAGAATTTATAACTGCGAAGTTTGAGTCATTAAAAAAACTATATTTTTTATTTGTTGGCAATACAAAAGGGTGTTTTCGTAAAACAACGTGAAATTATAACGCAGCTTTTCGATTAAAAAATTTTTAGTCGGGTAAGATAACACTATTTACTTGTTCGATAAACTACTAAAGGAAACACAATGGGAAGAACAGGAGGAACAGCAATGAATTTAACACCTCAACAACGGATTGAATTACATGGTTTTAATAATTTAACCAAGTCATTAAGTTTTAATATGTATGATATTTGCTATACTAGAACAAAAAAAGAACGGGAAGCCTACTTACAGTATATTGATGAACAATATAACGCAGACCGCTTAACAAATATATTAATGGATGTATCCGATATAATTGGAGCACATATACTAAATATCGCCAAACAAGATTATGAACCTCAAGGGGCAAGTGTGACTTTACTCGTATCAGAAGGACCGGTTGCGGAAGCCCCAAAGGATGTTTTTGAAGAATCGCCAGGACCACTACCTGATTCAGTCGTCATGCATCTTGATAAAAGCCATATTACCGTCCATACATATCCTGAATATCATCCTGATGAAGGAATCAGCACATTTCGTGCAGATATTGATGTTTCTACATGTGGTGAAATTTCTCCATTAAAAGCGTTAAATTATTTAATTTACTCTTTTGATACGGATATTATGATTATGGATTATCGAGTAAGGGGCTTCACAAGAGATATTAGCGGACATAAATTGTTTATTGACCACAATATAAACTCTATTCAAAATTATATTCCAAATGAAATGAAAAAACTTTTTGATATGATTGACGTTAATATTTATCAGGAGAATATTTTTCATACAAAATGCAAGTTGAAAAAATTCGATCTAAATAATTATTTATTCGGCTATAAAGTAGATGAATTATCGAAGGAAGAACAAACACATATCACAGAAAAGTTAACAACAGAAATGAATGAAATATTTTATGGGAAAAATATACATGGTTAATTGTGAAAGGGATATGGAATGTTCCTTTCCCTTCTTAACTAGTGAATATTTATACTATTTTCTTTATTTTTAATCAAATTACAACTATTCTTTTCCTCCCATTTTTGCTAAACTATTTTAGTAGAATAATAGAAAGGTGATGTAACTTGTGAAAGATAACATCCTAGAAGCAATCGAACAATATAAAGATGATTTTTATGAGATCAGTATATATATTGGAAAAAACCCTGAATTAGGGCATGAAGAATTTAAGGCAAGTACTATATTAACAGAGACATTAAGAAAACATGATTTTCATGTAGAAGTGGGAACTTGTGATTTACCTACCGCATTTACAGCTACATTTGACAGTGGAAAAGAAGGGCCAGTTATTGGATTTATGGCTGAATACGATGCATTGCCTGAAGTTGGTCATGCATGTGGTCATAATTTAATTGGAACAATGGGTGTGGCTGCAGGAATTGGACTGAGCAAGGCATTACATAAAACAGGTGGGAAAATTATTGTCTACGGAACACCAGCTGAAGAAACAAAGGGTGGGAAAGTGACCATGGCTGATGCTGGAATTTTTTCCGAATTAGATGTTGCTATGATGGTTCATCCATTAGATAACTATCTAAAAAGCGGCACATCACTAGCAATGGATGCGATTCAATTTGAATTTTACGGAAAATCAGCGCATGCTGCCGCTAGTCCTCATGCAGGAATAAATGCTTTAGATGCCGTTATCCAAACCTTTAACAGCATCAATGCGCTAAGACAGCATATTAAATCAGATGCACGGATTCATGGAATTATCGCAGAAGGCGGAAAAGCGGCTAATGTGGTGCCGGATTATGCGGTTGCGCAATTTTATGTACGAGCAGGAAAAAGAGCGTATGTAAATGAATTGGTAGAAAAGGTGAAAAAATGTGCGGAAGGCGCTGCTTTGCAGACTGGAGCAACGGTTACCTGTTCTAATTATGAATTTTCTTATGATGATATGATAACAAATAACGCCTTATCCAATGCCTTCACAGAAGAATTGATCTCTTTAGGTGTGACAAAAGAAGAAATAATGAATCAGCGAGATGGTTCAGGTTCCTTAGATATGGGGAATGTCAGTCAAGTAGTTCCTTCCATTCACCCTTATATTAAAATCTGCAACGAAGCATATGCATGCCATACCCATGAATTCAGAGAAGCAGCCATGTCAGAACAAGCTAGAGAAGCAATGATTTTAGGCGCAAAAACACTAGCTTTAACAGGTTATAAAGTTTTAACAAATCCAGCGCTTCTTCAACAAATTAAAGAAGAGTTTAATCAAGGAAATCAAGAGTAAAATAGCTTGAATAACGCATAATAATAATAAAAGATAAGGATAACCATTTAACATTTTCTATAAAATGAACGAATGCATATTGATAAAATTTAGATAATATTGTATAATATTTGTAAATTTAAATGCGATGATAAGGATATGAGTTTATTTTTACGGTTTACAGAGAGGGAAGAAATGCTGAAAACTTCCTAACGCAGCAATTTGAACTTACCACCTTGGAGCAGTATTGATGAAATGACAGTAGTTAATACCGTAGCTGCTACGTTACAGCAACCATGAGCCAGCTTTTTTTATCAACTTGCTGGGAATTTGGGTGGAACCACGAGTCAAACACACACTCGTCCCTTCTTTAGGGATGTATGTGTGTTTTTTTATGTTTATAACGATTACTGAAAAGCGATGATAAGGATATGGGTTCATCATGACGGTTTCCAGAGAGGGAAGTCAAGGCTGAGAGCTTCCTAACATAGAATGTTGAACTTACCACCTTGGAGCAGTATTGGGGAAATAATAGTATCCAATACCGTATGAGCTGCGATAAAGCACAACGAGCCGGAAAAATAAACGCATGTTACATGCATTCATTTTTTATGGAAAGTTGGGTGGAACCACGGGTAGTAAAAACACACTCGTCCCTTTTTTTGGAGGGATGGGTGTGTTTTTTTATTTTATCATTTTGTTGTTTGGAGCAGAGAATTCTGCGCACGCTTCTCGAAAATAGCAGAATCCACGGCAGAAAATCAACATGGAAATGGAACAAAGTTAGCGTACAAAAAGGAGTGTAAGAGGAATGAATCAACAAGAAATGGTCATTAAGTTTCCAGACGGAAAAGAAAAGAAATATGTAAAGGGGGTAACGCTTGAAGATATTGCCCAGTCTATTAGCCCAAGTTTAAAAAAGAAATCAGTCGCTGGAATGGTTAATGGACAATGGTATGATTTAACACGTCCTATCAATGAGGATGCCGAGATAGCACTGTACGATCTCCAGTCTACAGCTGGATTAGAGATTATGCGTCATACAACTACACATGTATTAGCTCAAGCGGCCAAACGTCTATATGGAGATGTTCACTTAGGTGTTGGACCTGTTATTGAGAACGGTTTTTACTATGATATCGATATAAAAGATACCCTTACTGTTTCGGATCTTGCTAAGATTGAGAAAGAGATGCATAAAATCATTGCAGAAAATCTACTGATTAAAAGGGACGAAATTTCACGTGAGGAAGCAAAAAAAATCTTTGCTGGTGATCCGCTTAAACTAGAATTGTTACATTCCATTCCACATGAAGAACAGGTAACCGTTTATCGTCAAGGCGAATTTGTTGATTTATGCCGCGGGCCGCATTTGCCTGCAACTCGGTTTATTAAAGCATTTAAATTAACACATGTTTCCGGGGCATACTGGCGTGGTGACAGCAACAACAAAATGCTACAGCGCATTTATGGTGTTGCATTTTTTTCAAAGGAACAATTAGCGGAGTATTTTCATTTTGTAGAAGAAGCAAAAAAAAGAAACCATCGGAAATTAGGAAATCAATTAGAGCTGTTTATGTTTTCTGAAGAGGCTCCTGGCATGCCCTTTTATTTACCAAACGGGCAAGTGATTCGTAATGAACTAGAATCCTTTTTAAGAAAATTACAGTATGCAAATGATTATCAAGAAGTACGCACCCCTATTATGATGAACCAGCGATTATGGGAACAGTCTGGTCATTGGGATCATTATAAAGAAAATATGTACTTTTCTAAAGTGGATGATCAGCAATTTGCATTAAAACCGATGAATTGTCCAGGACATATGCTTATCTTTAAAGATAAGCTTCATTCGTACAGGGATTTGCCTATTCGAATGGCGGAATTCGGCCAAGTACACCGCCATGAATTCAGTGGTGCATTAAATGGAATGCTTCGTGTTCGGACATTTTGTCAAGACGATGCCCATATCTTTGTCACTCCAAGTCAGATAGAGGATGAAATTACGCTGGTATTAAAGCTAATCGATTATGTATATCAAACATTAGGATTTCAGTATGACATTGAACTATCGACAAGACCCGATGATTATATGGGAAGCGCAGCACTATGGGATAAAGCAGAAGACGCATTACAAAATGTGTTGCAAAAACTAAACTATCCTTATTCCATTAATGAAGGAGACGGAGCTTTTTATGGACCAAAAATTGATATTCATATTAAAGATGCACTCAAAAGAAGCCATCAATGTGCGACTGTTCAATTAGATTTTCAAATGCCAGAAAAATTTGATTTAAGTTATATTGATGAACAAAACAACAAAGTGCGTCCTGTTGTTATTCATCGGGCAGTATTTGGATCCCTTGACCGGTTTCTTGGTATTCTGATTGAACATTTCGGAGGTGCCTTCCCAGATTGGCTTGCTCCCGTCCAGGTAAAAGTGATTCCTGTGTCAAATGAAGTTCATAAAGAGTATGTGAAAGAAATTACTCAACAATTAAAAGCAGCAGAAATACGGGTAGAGCTTGATTTAAGAGTAGAAAAACTTGGCTATAAAATAAGAGAGGCACAAATGAAAAAAATTCCTTATATTCTCGTTGTAGGAGATAAAGAACAAGAAAACCAATCTGTTCAAGTTCGAAAATATGGACATGATGAATCAACTGAAATAAAGCTGGATGCGTTTATTTCTACTTTAAAAAATGCTATTGAGCGCAGACTTCTTGGTTGAAGCCTCTTTTCTTCAATAGCTGCCAGTTCCAAAACAATAATCCATCCGAAAACAACCTAACTTAACTATTTTATCTTATCACTTTTTAAGGGTTTGGCTGCTTGCTTATCAATTCTAGCA
>JBDNRM010000144.1:0-11414 GCA_047718615.1 Bacillus sp. (in: firmicutes)
GCCTTCGACTAATGGTTCGCATATCCCAACGCCCATAGCGGACTTGCACCGCCTATCTAGTGAACATGCCCGGCACACTAAAAATGGATTAATAAAGTTGATCCAAAAACAAAGTCTTTGTTAAGAAAGACATTGCTAAATTAAATGACTAAGTGAAACTATTAAGACATTAATAGTTTCACTTAACTTCTTCACTCTTTTTACACGTACCTGTCCCTAAAGCGACATAAGAGATAGGGTATCTCTTTTTTTAAGGAAAGTACCTTGTAGATTAAGTGTATCTTTTCATAAATTACTTTCCTTTTCATTATTCTTTATTATAGAAATGTCCCGTTTTTTAATATAAAAAGTCCCAAGAATTCTAGGGACTAATATTAAATATTTTATTTAATTATTTGTTCTTCATATAGCTTTGATAATTCTTATTCCCACCAGAAAGATTGAAAATGTCGTTAAAACCTAAGTTACGTAAAACATTTTGAGCAGCATTCCCAGTGACTCCACCATTACAATAAGTTACTGTTGGTAAGTTAGGATCAAGCTCTCTGCATTTCACACGCAATTCACTTAGTGATATATTTATAGCACTCTCCACTTTTGATACATTATATTGTTTTGGTGCTCTGGTATCAATTATTTGAAGAACTTCTCCTTTTTCTATTCTCTCCGTTAGCTCCTTTGGTGTAATCAACTTATTTTTCTTTTCGATAGCATTTTGCAGAGCCATTCCAGTATACATTACTGGATCTTTTGTTGTACTGAATGGAGGTGCATAGGCAAGATCTAGATGGAATAAATCTTCTGCTTTTGCTTTAAACGTCATTGCTGTTACAAATACATCAATCCGTTTATCTACGCCTTCTTCTCCAACTATTTGTACACCTAATATTCTGCCAGTTTCTCTATCAGCAATTGCTTTAATAACTAATTCTTTTCCTCCGAGGTACTCTGCTCTAGCCGGTTTAATATTATGAAGTATTTCGATATCATAGCCTTCTTCTAATGCTTCTACTTCATTCATACCAGTTTGACCGACAGCTAAATCAAATACACGTAGTATACCAGTGCCTAAAATACCTCGATGTTCTAAAGAACCTCCCGTGATTACATCTCCAGCTATTCTTCCCATTTTGTTAGCTGTACTTCCTAATGGACGGTAGATAGGTTTTCCTGTAATTACAGAGTAACTTTCAGCCACATCCCCAACAGCATATACATAAGGAAGGTTAGTTTGCATTTTGGTATTAACTGCAATAGCTCCAGTAGCACCAATTTCCACACCGATTTTCTTAGCCAATTGTATATTTGGACGAACACCAGTAGCTAATATAACAATATCTGTTTCAATAGTTTTTCCTGACTTAGTTTGTATTTCCTTCTTACTTATAGCAGTTACTTCATCATTTAAGATGAGGTTGACTCCTTTTTTCACTAAATGTTCTTCCACTCGTGAAGCAATATCTTTATCCATATGTGCCATTACATGATTACTACGTTGTACGATTGTTATCTCTAAACCTCTATGAGTAAGCTGCTCCGCCATTTCTAAGCCAATATAGCCAGCTCCTATGATGGTTGCTTTTTTGGGTTGATTTGCTTTCATATATTGATCAATTGCTGCTGTATTTTGTATCGTACGAACATGGAAAACATGCTCTTTATCTACGCCATCAATATCAGGAGTTATTGGAGAAGCTCCTGTTGCAAAAACCAGTACATCATAAGTGTCTTCTTTTATTTCATTTGTATCTAAGTTCTCGACTTGAACTTTCTTCCGCTCGGCATCAATTGTAGTTACTTCATGACGAGTAAAAATTTCTACGTTATATCGCTTTTTAAACCAAGCTGCACTTCTTGGAGTCAATGTTTCCAACTCTTCTACTTCTCCACCTAGGAAATAAGGTATACCGCATATAGAATAAGAAATGTCATAGTCTGCATTATAAAGAGTGATTTCCGCGTTTTCATCGTTTCTACGTGCTTTTGCCGCTACAGATGTTCCCGCTGCTACAGATCCTATAATAAGTATTTTCATCATTATATCCTCCAAATTTATTGTGAAATATCATACTGTGAGATTAACAACTTCAGTTTTAATTATGGAAGAATGGTAAGCCACAGATATAGGCCAATTAGAGTTATCAAAAGGGTTGGAATAGTTAATACAATACCTGTTTTAAAATAAGTTCCCCAAGATATTTTTACACCTTTTTGGGATAAAACATGAAGCCATAACAATGTTGCTAATGAACCGATTGGTGTAATCTTAGGACCTAAATCAGATCCAATAACATTGGCATAAATTAATCCTTCTCTTATTACTCCCGTAGCACTTGTATCTGCAATTGCCAACGCATCAATAAGTACTGTTGGCATATTATTCATAATGGACGAAATGATAGCCGCAATGAATCCCATTCCTAGGGTTGCAACAAACAGTCCTTGGTCTGCAGCTGCTTGAATAACACTGGAAAGTAGGTCTGTTAAACCAACATTACGCAATCCATAAATTACGACATACATTCCAATAGAGAAAAATACAATTGCCCATGGAGCTCCCTTTACTACTTTATTAATAGACACAGCAGAACTTCTTCTTGCAAATACAAGGAAAATAATCACGATTACTCCAGCGATGAGTGAGACTGGAATAGACAGGAATTCACTCACAAAATAGCCAATAAGTAATACAGCTAAAATAACCCATGATAAACGGAACATTTTTAAATCTTTTATCGCATCTTGTGGTAATCTTAATTGATTTAAATCATAAACCTTTGGAATCCTTTTACGGAAATATAAATACAGCACCAGGATACTTGCTATTAAAGAAAAAATATTTGGTACGATCATTCTGGAAGCATATTCGACAAAACCGATATCAAAGAAATCAGCCGAAACAATGTTCACCAAATTACTTACTACTAAAGGTAAAGATGTAGTATCGGCAATAAAACCACTGGCAATGATAAATGGAAAAACCATTTTTTCGTTTAATTTTAATGACCTAACCATCGCTAAAACGATTGGTGTTAAAATGAGTGCTGCCCCATCGTTTGCAAAAAATGCTGAAACAATAGCCCCTAGAATAGCAACATAAACAAACATCTTCAGGCCATTACCACCAGCAACTCTTGCCATATGTAAAGCTGCCCATTCAAAAAATCCAATTTCATCTAAAATTAAAGAAATAATAATGATTACGACAAATGCCAGTGTTGCATTCCAAACAATTCCTGTTACGGCAATGACATCATTGAAATCAACTACACCAACTAGAAGAGCTAATATTGCCCCGCCACATGCTGACCAACCGATAGATAGATTTTTCGGTTGCCAGATAACTAATGTTAGTGTTACTAAAAAGATAATGATTGCTAATATTGTTTGTAGCAAAGCTGTTAACCTCCATTAATTACATATAATTCTTAAACCCATTTCTACTAGCCATTGAAATTTTTCTCTCTGACTTGGTACATGTTTTAATAAATCTTTTACTAATGCATAGTATTCACTTGTTGTGTTTAAAGAATAAACCACCCATTGACCTTTTCTTTGTTCTTTAACAATTCCAAGATCTCGCATCTTCCGTAAATGCTGGCTTATAGAAGGTTGTGACATATTAAAAATTTCAACAAATTCACATACACAACATTCCTGTTCATCCAACATGCTTACCATAGATAATCTTGTTTTATCTCCTAAAAGCTTTAATACATTTGCAGTATCCTTTAAATCCATTACATTTGCCAGATTAATTTACCTCCCTTGGTATCTTAAAAAAATGGTACTCATGTCACCAAACAAAGATATTAATGAAGAACTTATTTTCGTATATAATTATATGCTTATATATATATTGATTATATAAAAGGTTAATGTCAACCACATTAACCTTTATTATTTTATTTATTCACAAGAAATACGCATTCCGTTTTCCTCAAGCCGAATAAATTTTCATTTTGATTTGGTATGTAATTTAAAATGTCTTTAATCATAGGGAAATATTGATTTCCTTCGTCTAGAGAATAGATAACCCATTGGCCATTTCTTTGTTCTTTAACCAGACCAGCATCTTTTAATTTTCTCAAATGTTGACTTATAGCTGGCTGTGACATTTGAAACACATCAGCAAACTCACATACACAGCAGTCATTTATCATTAGCATTCCCATTATGGATAACCTTGTCTTATCACCTAGTAGTTTCAAAATATTCGCAGTAGTATCTATTTGTTCAATAGTCATGTATAATCATCCATTTCCATTTGAATTACCTTTATCTAAATGGAGTAGTTATAGTATGCAAGAAAATAAGAGTTAGTTGAACTCTTATTTTCTCTTTTCAATAGTATATTTAATTAATGAGCTAATTCCTTCTCTAATTCGCAAGAAGCTCGAATGAAATTTTTATAGGATATGGATCCAAGTGTATTTTCTTTATTGCTAAATAATCTTGCAAAAGCCTTTTCTCTTGCTAATTCAATTGAAACTTCCAAACTATTCATGATTAATTTCAAGTAAGCTTTAAAATAATCTTTACTTAGATTGCCACCTTTATTTATAACCATATATCTCCCTCACTATTAATTATTAGGAGCAACACGAATTTGTCTCACAACTATTATTAGGGGTAATATTAGAGAAACTCACGCTACAAACCCCTGTCTCAGGTAAATCTAGCTCTACTTTTTCAGACGATTCTATATCTCCTGCCATAAATGCTGCTATTGAGCGTACCTGTTCATATCCTGTCGCCATTAAGAAGGTTGGAGTTCGACCATAACTTTTAGATCCAACTATATATAGATTCTTCTCAGGCTGCCTCAATTCCTTTTCACCATGTGGACGAACTGTTCCACAGCTATGCAGATTAGGATCAATTAAAGGAGAAATTGCCTCTACACTTTCAGTAGCAAAATCAACTTTTGTACGTAATTCATTCAAAAAAGAGTAACTAGGTCGATTTCCTGTATTGACAATAACTTCATCAATCGATTCAATTTCCAGCTTTACACTGTTCACTTCTCCTATAATATTTAGCGTTGAGTTATTATTCCTTTTTATCAACTGATCTACTCTAAAGGAAGTGTGTACTTGAACGATCCCTTTATCCACCATTCCATGAATCCTGCTGCCTAATAATCCTCTTGCTTCTAAGGCATCCTTTTCCTCTCCACCATATGCATCCTCTACACGTTCTTTGCGGATAATCCATATAATATCTGTTTTAGGGTTCTTTTCCTTTAAAATCCCTAATTCTAACAAAGCATTAATGGCAGAGTGACCGCTTCCTATAACTGCTACTTTCTTATTTTTGTAGCGGTTTATACTTTCTCCCAAGATATCAGGTAACCCATAAAAAATGTTGTCCTTCAGGGATTTTTCTGATTCTAACCAAACTCCATTGGAGTTAGCTGGATTAGGATTTCCCCATGTACCAGTAGCATCAATGACAGCTCTTGCCTCAAGAACTTGAATAGTCCCTTTATGCTCTGTATAAATAACAAATGGGACATTCTCTCTGTTAGCTGTCTTCATTTTATCGGTATTTTTTTTGGCTATAGAAATGACTTTTGTATTTAAAGCTATTACTTCTTGTAATTCTGGAATCTTTGATAAAGGGATTAAATAATTTTCCACGAGTTCTTTACCAGTAGGTATTTCCTCAAGATTCGGTTGTTCCCATCCATATCTCTCTAATAAAGAAGATGCTGCTTTATCGATGTTATATTTCCATTGTGAGAATAGTTTTATATGCTTCCAAGTAAGGATGTTTGCTCCAACTTCAGTTCCAGCTTCTAGAATAATCACTTTTTGCTTATATTGAATGAAATGAGCTGCAGCAGCTAAACCTACAGGACCCGCACCGATAATAGCTATAGGTAATTCTTTTTCAATATAATCATTTTCTTCAATGGCACTAGAAGGCTTACAGCAAGTTGATAGGATATTGAATTCTGACATATTATTTACTCTCCTTTGTTTTTAACAAATAATAATCTTGATCAAAAAGCAATTTTTCCATAATCATTACATCTACAAATTCCCCTCTTAATTTTCCTTGATTTTTAAATAATCCAACTTCCCTATAATTCTGCTTTCGATAAAGACCTTGGCCTAAAGCATTGATAGGGAATGTAAAGAGCACTAACTTGTAAAAACCATGTGATTTTGCTTCTTCTTCTAAGACCCGTAATAATTGCTGACCTATTCCTTTCCCCCTAAATTCCCTATGTATATATATGGATAGTTCTCCTACACCCTGGTAAACAGCTCTTGTATTATAAGCATTTATGGAAGCCCAACCAGTTATTTCTCCTTGTTCGTTTGTTGCTACGAAAGCACAATATCTTCCATTATGGAGATTAAACCAATTGTAAATATAGTTTTCGTCTTTAAGTTCTTCTTCAAAGGTGGCTATTCCATCTTCAATTCCTTGATTATAAATCTCTAATATATCCGATAAATCCCTTTCCTCTACTTTCCTAATCATTTTCCAATTCCTTAATTGACTTTTACATTAATTGACTTTATCAATTATATTTTTTAATGAAAGCCACCTTATTTGGTGGCACAACTACCTAGCCCATTATTTTTATTCATTGCATATAGAAGCAAACTTAGACTTTCCATTACCTGTTGATGTTTATCTTCCTGAATATGTTGAAAAATATTACCTAGATACTCTAACATTTGATTGGAAATTTCCTCTGCCTTCAATTCCCCTTCATCCGTAAGTGACAAAAGGACATACCTTCTATCATTAGGATCTGGAACTCTTAAAATAAAGTTAAGTTCAACCAGTTTATTTACCTGTCTACTTAAAAGCCCTGTATCCATCATTAACTTTTCTGCCAATGTCTGTAGAGATATATTTGGGATCTTACTTAACTCATAGACAATGTGACTTTGTGATACTGTAATTCCACAACAATCAGATCCGTCTTTCTGAAGAAGACCAAAGTCCCTTACCAATTGCTGGAGCAATTCACGTATTTGAATTTTATCCTGTGTTTTCATATATTATCGCCTCTAATTAGATGTTATCATCATTAATTGATAATGTCAAATAACATTTTGAACTTATACCTTACTCAACTAGCCTGCCATTTTTCTACGATAATCAAGATTTCACTTATTACAGGAATGCTACTCTATTATGAAAAAGTGCATCTGCTTTGATTAGTTGGCTGAACAAAAAAGAATTAGAGCAAATCCTACTACATATCAACTTATGTACTTTTCTTTGTTTATATGTAAACAATGATTTAACACATATAATAAATGCTTTTTATCACTTATAAATATAGATAAGGCATTAAAAGTAAAGTTATCTGTACTGCATTCACAAATCATTGCAAGTTCTTCTACTAATGACTTACTAATCGTTTTTAATTGTTCAGCCGTTGTTCCACGAAACAAAATATGCGGCAAGTTAATCCCTCCATAGTCCTTTTTATTTAAACAAACGTTTGATTACTATAAATTTCTCCTATAAACAGGCTAAATGCAATATAAAACTTCTCTAGTTAACAATTTTTTCGTCACTAAAAAAAACAAATACGGAAAACCGCCATAACATCCCCCTATTTACTTGAAAAGATCACCCATAGAAACAAACAACCTAATCTACCATAATCATAAATATTTGTTCCTAGCAACTTCCATTTTGTTTTATCATCTACATTTAAAGCAGAAAGCAGCCAGAATACACGAAGACTCCTATGGGAATTGCGGGACAGGCGAGACCCCACAGGAGCATGCTCCGAGGAGGCTCGCCGCCCGCCCCATGGAAAGCGAAGTGTATTCTGGCTGCGGACTATTTGAAAGAGCCAAACCCTTTTAGTACCTTATAAAATAAACCCAACAATAATAGCAGATAAAATACTAACAAGAGTCGCTCCATACAATAAACGAAGACCAAACCGAGCAACAACATTCGCTTGATTTTCATCCAAACCTTTTACTGCTCCTGAAATAATACCTATAGAAGAAAAGTTAGCAAACGAAACTAAAAAGACAGAAACAATCCCTAACGTTCTAGCACTAAATTGCGATGCCATTTCCGATAAACTCATCATCGCAACAAATTCATTCGTTACCATTTTTGTTGCCATAATTCCACCAGCACGAACTATTTCTCCTCCTGGAATACCCATAATAAATGCAAAAGGAGCAAACACATAACCTAGCATATTCTGGAAAGAAAGACCAAAAACTAACTCAAATAAATTATCAATTCCAGTCATTAAAGCAACAAAACCAATCAACATGGCACCAACAATAACTGCAACTTTAAATCCATCCAAAATATATTCGCCCAACATCTCAAAGAAAGATTGTTTGTTTTCTTCCTGTACTTCTAAAATATCATCTTCCGCTTTCGTCTCATAAGGATTGATAATAGAAGTAATAATAAAACCACCAAAAAGATTCAGAACGATTGCTGTTACTACATATTTCGGTTCAAGCATCGTCATATATGCACCGACAATAGACATAGAAACAGTGGACATCGCTGAAGCACAAAGCGTATACATTCGATTAGCAGGCAACTTGCCAAGCTGTTTTTTAACCGTGATAAATACTTCAGATTGTCCAACAATTAAAGAAGCAACCGCATTATACGATTCTAATTTGCCCATACCATTAATTTTGCTCAACAAAAAACCAATGCCTTTCATGATAAGAGGCAAAACCTTTATGTATTGAAGAATTCCTATTAACATCGAAATAAAAACAATAGGCAGCAGAACATTCAGGAAGAATACATACGCTCCCTCATTTGCAATTCCGCCAAAAACAAACTCCACTCCCGCATGTGCATAAGAAAGCAATTTAGCAAACACAGCTGCAAATCCATTAACAATAATAAAACCAAACTGTGTATTCAACAGTAACATTGCTAAACCGATCTGAATAACAACCATAAGAATCAAATATTTATATTTGATCTGTTTACGATTGTTACTTGCTAAAAATGCTAATCCAAAAACAATAAATAACCCTAAAATTCCTACTAAATAATTCATAAAAGCCTCCATTGTGATCTAACAATTCTTTCAAGTCTACCTTGTTTGAGAATTTACTAGAACGATTTTCATACCCGTTCCCACCTAACCTATTATCACAAAACTCAAATAGGTAGGACGTCTAACAAATACTTTTATTATAATCATATTATTTTTAAATTTAAACCTTTTCTTTTATAGTGCGTGTTCAAAAAGGAGGATAAAAAGGACCGAGAAGTTCGAGGCGGTTTAGCTTTGAGCATCACCCTTTCACAGGATGTGATGACTTCCACGTTGCTCACAGGACGTGAGCGTTTTTAGTGGAAGTCCTCTAAGTTATACGTGAGAGGCGGAGAAGCAAACCAACGAAGAAATTCGATGTGTCATTTTTATCGGACTTTTTGAACAACCTTTTATAGAAATCTTTCCCTGCCACTTGGAATTTCAGCATTATTAGCAGCAGGTATTTAACTAAACGATACTTTCATCTTTAATATAAGCCCTTACTCAGGTAATACTAAATTAGTTTATAAAATCCCCTTTTCCTACTAATAAAATAACCATTTCTCTATTTATTATTACGGTGTTATAAAGCCAAATGTTTTATACCTAATTTCTCTTCTTTCAAACATGTCAGAATATCATGAAGGAAAAGTAGAGCAACTTGACAATGAGAATGTTTTTCAATTAAAATAAAACCGATACTATAAATGATAATGATTATCAATATCAAAATAAAAAAATCTATGCTTAATGCTTTTACAAAGGAAGTGGATATAATTGGTGAAATATTCAAATGAAGAGACTGTCCTTGAGAAAGAACAATTGATTTCTCAATTACTACAATTAAATTATTATAAATCAACAGATGATCGTCAATTATATGAATTAACATTAAATGAATTAGAAACTGAATATAAAATAGTGATAGAACAACACTATAGCAATTAAACACAAATCTCTTTACCATCCTATTACAGATGAATAGGCATCTATTTTATCGCTTTTCATCTCTTTAATAGGCAAACGCTGAAGAAATGTATACTTTCCCTGAAATAATTTATACTACAATGGTTTTTATTACACGCTACTTTTTGTTTTTCCACAGTACTAGACCTCACTTGCTACTATTTTTTTCCTATGCAAAAAAGCCTATCGAGATTAAATTGCTCGATAGGCTTTTTAACTATATATAAATCGTGTTCAAAAAGGAGGATAAAAAGGACCAAGAAGTTCGAGGCGGTTTGCTCCTGAGCATCACCCTTTCACAGGATGTGATGACTTCCACGTTGCTCACAGGACGTGAGCGTTTTTAGTGGAAGATTCTCTCGTTAATACGTGAGAAGCGGAGAAGCAAACCAACGAAGAAATTCAATGTATCATTTTTACCGGACTTTTTGAACAACCTATATAAAAGAAGGAATTACTTGTTTAAGCAGTTGGAATTCCGCCTGTCACTCCATAAACCTGTGATGTTACATAATTCGCATCCTTAGAGGCTAAGAATACATATACACTTGCTAATTCCACTGGCTGACCAGCACGTTTTAATGGAGTAGGAGGTGTACTTTCTCCAAATTTCGGAATATTTTCACTTGGTTGTCCCCCAGAAATTTGCAACGGTGTCCAAATTGGTCCTGGAGCAACTGAATTTACACGAATCCCTTTTGGTGCTAATTGTTTTGCCAATGCTTGCGTAAATCCAATAATAGCCTTTTTGGTTGTAGCATAATCTAATAACGCAGGATTCGGGTCATAGCCTTCTACTGAACTTGTCGTGATAATAGAAGCACCCTTTGGCAAGTATGGAAGTGCAGCCTTAACAACCCAAAATAAAGAAAAAATATTAATTTCAAATGTTTTTCGTAGTTGTTCTGTTGTAAGATCTGCAATATTTTCCACCGCTTGCTGTTTGCCTGCAACCAATGTCAATACATCCAATCCACCCATTTCTGCATGAGCTTTTTCCACTAATTCCTTGCAAAATGCTTCATCACTTAAATCACCAGGGATGAGTATTGCTTTTCGTCCTTCTGCTTCTACCAATGCTTTTACTTCTTCTGCATCAGGCTGCTCTACTGGCAAATAGTTGATGGCAACATCTGCACCTTCACGAGCATAAGAAATCGCAGCCGCACGTCCGATACCAGAGTCACCGCCCGTTACAAGCGCTTTTCTGCCAATTAATTTTCCACTGCCTACATAACTTTCTTCACCGCAATCTGGCAGAGGATCCATTTGTCCTTGTATTCCAGGTGGCTCTTGATACTGTGTTGGAAACTCCCCATTAAAAAATTCCGTTAAAGGATTTTTAGTATTCAAACTAGACATAACTATCTCTCCTTATCCATGAATATTTTTAAGCATATTGGAGTGTACCCGTGAGAGAGTGGTATAAACA
>JBDNRM010000145.1:0-11405 GCA_047718615.1 Bacillus sp. (in: firmicutes)
CCTTACTAGCTATTTCGACATTCGAATCAAAATCCCTTCCTTCTTATAAAAATAGGTTGATAGAAAAGAGAAAAATTTTTCGTTTTTAATGATAAATAGCTACCTAAATGAATCTACCTACTTCTAGACTAGCCTGAAATAGGTATTCACGCTCAATTAGTCCCCAGCCTGCATACACTTCCCTTTCCTGCCGGTTCTCGTCTTTCTAGCATTCCCACTGGAGTCTTCGTGTATGCAAACTGCTCCCTGCTCCAAACTTAGACCTAAAAAAATAGAATGCTGCTTTTTTTCATGCGCCATGATGCAAATTTTGTTTGCATGGGTGGCTACCTTATGATTAAAAAAGTTAATTATTTTATTCAAAACAGCAGACTTTTAGAAAAGTCCATAAAAAAAGACTCCAAACGTAAAAGTATGGGAATGCAGTAGATTTTCATCTATCTATTTCCCCATTTTTCGGATGAAGTCTTCGGCTATTTAATTCCAGTTTTTTGTGTCTTCTAACAATTTATCTATTTCAATTATGATAATGTTCCAATTGATACGGCTTTTTCCTATCTCCGCTGTGGTTTGTAATACTTCGTCAATATCGGCTGTTACTAAATGCATATGAAGCCTCCTTTAGTGCTTTGTCATGCATAGCAATACCTCTAGAAAAGCAATACCGAGAAGTTCTGAAGTGCGTTAGACATTAGAACGCTAAATGTAGTATGGAAATTTTGTATAAAAACCAACTATAAAGCGCTTTATTTATTATAGTATACCAGCATTTTAATAAAAATGACAACCCTAACAACATTACATATTCCTAACAATTAGATTTCATCATTACAAAAGGAATAAATGATTGTCAGAACTATAAAATTTAAACAAAGTGTATGCATGATTTACCGAATCTATCATGCTATACTAAAATAGAATGAAAGAATTATCTTTCATGGAGAAATTGGTTATGCTTAGAAAGAATGGAGGAGATAAAAACCTTGAGAACCTTGTTAAAATTTTCATTATTTCTTTTAATCATGTATGGAGGTTATCAATATATACATGGTAAAATTGACGCTGCTTCTTTGCCTAAAACAATGGATATGATACATTCAGAAGTGAATCAAGATTCTATAACTTCTTTTTTTCAAAATATAGAGAATGAATGGAATAACTTAAAAACACTTTTCCAACAAACTCAGGATAAATTACCTGAATGGAATGTAGAGAAGGAGCAAAAAAGCCTCGAACAACCAGAATTAGCAACTCCTACTGAACAAACCTTTTCTATTTATAACATTCAAATTGGTGATAAAAAAGAAGAGGTGGAAAAGCATTTAGGTGAAGCGAAACGGCAAACTATAAATGAATATGGTATTCCTTGGTATGTATATCATGAGAATTATCACCATTTCGTAATGGTCGGATATGACAAAAATCAATCTGTAAAAGCGATATATACGAACCAAGACTTGATTGCTTCTAAAAATGGATTAAAAAAAGGGATAGATAAAAATACTGTTCTTAAAACATTAGGTGAACCTTTAACTGAATTAAAAAAAGGATTTGTATATTATAAACTGCCTGCAGATAAAGATTATGAAATGTTTTTATTAGATAAGGAATATGTTACGGTGTTTTTTGATAAGGAAGAGGGAAATACTGTAACGGCTATGCAAATAATTGATGGGGAACTGGAAGAAAATCGAACGGACTTTTACACAAAAAGCTCCCCAGATCTCCAAAAAGGTTTTGAGTACCAATTATTTGATTTAACTAATGCCAGCCGAGTAAACAATGGTTTATCTCCATTAAAATGGAATGATCATGTGAAAGGCACTGCTCGTAAACATAGTAATGATATGGCTGTGAATAATTATTTTGATCATACTAATTTAGAAGGAGAATCTCCTTTTGACCGCATGCTTGAAGATGGAATTCGCTATACAACAGCCGGTGAAAATCTAGCTTATGGACAATACAGCAGCATATTTGCACATGAAGGTTTGATGAATTCATCCGGCCACCGCAAAAATATTTTACAAAAAGACTTTCGGAATTTAGGCATCGGAGTAGCATTTAATGCAAAATCCCAGCCCTATTACACAGAAAATTTCTTTACACCTTAACAGAAATGCGAAAGGCGCTTGATTATCGGCGACATGCAAATGTTCTGGCTGATAAAAAGTTGCTTTTTACTTTTTATTCAGACAGGTTATTTGACTCGAGCCGATAGCGCCTGTAGCTAGACAATGAAATGCGAAAAGCACTTGATTATCGGTGACTTTTAACTAAACAAAAGCCGTGCAGAACATTTTGCACGACTTTTGTTTTTATGTTGAAATCTCGCCATTAAACAAGCATATTGCCGATCACCCATAATAAGAAAAAACTTAAGAGAATAGATAGATTTGCAGCAGTTCCAACAAAACGCTGATTGTATTTAAATTCAATGCTATATGGTAAAACGGCTGAAGCCATTGGCAAGATAAGGGCTATCAATACTGTATAACGAAACATATCTTCAACAGGCAGCAAATAAAAACCTAATATACCTAATGCTAGCCCTACGCCATACCTCAAGCCTAATACCTTTCCAATTCCCTTCCAGTGGCTTTTTTCAAAAGAGAAATTCAGATAAATACCAAGCAATAATAAGGAAAGAGGCATATTTGCTTTAGATAAAATGGTCGTAATTTCAACTGCTGTATCTGGCAAATGAATCCCACATAGATTAATAATAAAAATAATAATATAAGTCATTAAAGGAATTGATTTTGCCATTTTGTTGACAATATGTTTAAAATCTAAAACGACCCCTTCTTTCGAGTAATAGCTGCCGATTAAATAGCTTAATCCAAATGTTATAACTGCATTCCCTACATCAAACATTCCAAAGTATTTAAGGCCTGCTTGTCCCCATATTCCTTCCACTAATGGAAAAGCAAACAAGCCAATATTAAAGCCAGGAATAAGCATGCTCAGCATCCCTTTTTCCATGCGAGCTTCTTTTCTAAATAAAAATAGTCCTAAAACGGCAATGATAATGCCATATAAAAATCCTAATACTACCAACATGATTAATGAGGTTTCAATCACAATATTATGGAAAGTATAGATGATTAAGCAAGGTAATGTAATATTAAAAATCACTCTTGCAATTGCTTCTCCATCCTTCTCTTTTATGATATTCCACCTTTTGAAGAAATAGCCTAAAGCAATAATAATAACCGAATACAAAAACTGCGCATTAAAACTGTCCATCTTGCATAGCTCCCCACAAATAAGAAATAACGCTCTAACACAGAAAAAGTGCAGGAGGAAATAATCCTCCAAGCACAGTTAACAAGATTAATAACTATTATTCTCATTTAAATTTTTGTTCATTAATTTGATTTTTTTTATATCTACTCGAATGATAAAAGAGATAGCCAAGGAGAGAATAAACAAACAAGAAAATACAGTTAATGTTCCTTGATAGCTTCCGGTTGAAACTCGGATCCAAGAAACAAATATAGGTCCTGCAATACCTGCAGCAGCCCATGCAGTCAGCATATAGCCATGAATTGCACCTAATTGACGTGTGCCGAATAAGTCTCCTATATATGCAGGAATAGATGCAAACCCTCCGCCATAACAAGACATAATGATACATACTATTATAGAGAATGCAACCGGCTGCTGTAAATGAGGAAGTGCAAAAAAAGCAATAATTTGAATAGCAAAAAATAATGTATACACATTTGGTCTTCCAATAAAATCAGAAATAGCCGCCCAAACAATTCTTCCTAGTCCATTAAAAATACCCATTATGCCAACTAATGCTGCAGCAGCTCCTACTGACATCCCTGCAAGCTCTTGTCCCATAGGAGATGCAACGGCTAATACGGCAATTCCACAAGTAATATTAATAAAAAACATCATCCATAAAGCCCAGAATCGTTTCGTTTTTACTGCTTCATTTGCTGTTAATTGTGCTAAATCCGTTTTTAGCACAGATTTTCCTTTATTGATTGATTCTTGAATACGTGCAGGCATATAATTTTTTGGTGGTGCAGCTAAATATTGAGAAGAAATAAAAATAATAACAAAATAGACAACTGCCAAAATATAAAAAGTGGAAGAAATCCCAACAGAAGAAATTAACTTATTGATAATTGGACTGCTTACCATTGAAGCGAATCCAAACCCCATAATAGCTAGCCCTGTTGCCAAGCCTCTACGATCTGGAAACCACTTTATTAATGTGGAAACAGGAGTAATATAGCCTACACCAAGACCGATTCCACCTAACATACCATAACATACATATAATAACGGCAATGAAGCAATACTTGTAGCGAACCCGGCTCCTGCCATCCCAATTCCGAAAAAGAAAGCACATAATGTTCCAGAAGCTCTAGGACCGTATTTTTCCACAAAATGTCCTAAAAAAGCTGCTGATAATCCTAAAAATAAAATGGCGATGCTGAATGTCCATGAAATACTACTCAAGCTCCAGTTATAAGCGGCTTCTAAAGGTTTTGTAAATACACTCCAAGCGTATACAGAACCAATAGAAATATGTATTCCTACTGCTGATAACGCAATTAACCATCGATTTTTATTATTCATTTTACACCTCTTCAATTAATTTTTATATTTTGCTTAACGATTTACCCCATTGACTAGAACAAACTCCCCATTTTAAACTTGCCTAAAAAAGACCTTCTATTTATAAGAAAGCGACACTTTAGAAGCTGCTTTTCGAACATTTTGAATAGCCATTTCTACATTTTCATCTGTTTGGAGTACAACTCCCATCCTTCTTCCTTTTAATGAGCGTGGTTTTCCAAACATTCTAATTTGTGTATTCGGAATCGAAAGCGCTTGTTCCACTCCCTCAAATTGATACTCTTCGCTTTCTTCTGTTGCTTTGATTGTTTTACTTGCTCCTGCTGACAATAATTTTACACCTGTTATCGGCAAGCCCAATATTGCGCGTACATGTAAAGCAAATTCAGATAGATCCTGGGTTACAAGGGTAACCATTCCTGTATCGTGAGGACGAGGAGATACTTCACTGAAGTATACGCCGCTTTTTGTTAAAAACAATTCAACACCAAACAATCCATAACCACCTAAAGCATCTGTAATTTTTTTGGCAATATGTTCTGCTTCTTTGATTTGTTTTTCCTCCATAGCGTGCGGCTGCCATGATTCAATATAGTCTCCGTCTTTTTGTGTATGGCCAATTGGCGGACAAAACATTGTGCCATTAACATTACGTACAGTGAGCAGCGTAATTTCTGATTCAAAGTAAATAAACTCTTCCACTATCACTCTTGTTTTTTTGCCTCTTCCACCTTCTAATGCTTCATTCCAAGATGAATCGATATCATGTAAACTCCGACAGATGGTTTGTCCTTTTCCAGAAGAACTCATAATCGGTTTAATCACACATGGAGTACCAATCTTTGCTACTGCTTCCTTTAATTCATCCAGATTATTTGCAAATTCATACTTTGCTGTCGGAAGGTTTAATGTTTCATTTGCCAGCCTTCTAATTCCTTCTCGGTCCATTGTTAAATTGGTAGCCATTGCAGTTGGAATAATGTTAAATCCTTCTTGTTCCAAATCTATTAAAGCTTCCGTTGCGATTGCTTCGATTTCAGGCACAATAAAATCTGGCTGTTCCTTTTGAATCAATTCTTTTATTTCTTTTGATTGAAGCATATTGATAACATACGAACGATGTGCAGCTTGCATAGCAGGTGCATGTTCATATCTATCAACAGCTATTGTTTCTATCCCTAAGCGTTGGGCTTCAATGATCACTTCTTTTCCTAGTTCTCCTGAGCCGAGTATGACAATTTTTTTTGCTTTATTTGAAAATGGTGCACCAAGCATCATGCTTCCCCCTTTAGAATTTGTTCCTTTATTGAGCATAATAACGTACTAGCTATGTTTTTATCAAGGTTTTTTTGTTTTATTTACGAACATTTAATTAAAAAACATATAAATAATTCGTTTTTAAACCCTTTGTATATGAAAAGTATAAAAGACAAAAAAAGCTAGAAAATAGTCTCCTCAACGGAAATTATTTTCTAGCTCTTTTCCTTAATTAGTCTTCGTATACTTTTATACCAGATTTGAATGTTTGTTTTACTTTCCCTCTGAATGTTCTTCCGATATAAGGACTTTGTTTATGACGATAATATAAATCTTCTTTTTTTAATGTAAAAGATTCTTCTAAATCAATCAAAACAAAATCTGCATCTTTATGTAATTCGATGCTGCCTTTTTGTTGTTCCAAACCAAATCTTTTAGCAGGATTTTTGCAGACTACATTCGCTAATTGTGGGAGAGATACTTGTCTTTTCCAATAGCCTTCTTCCAGCAAAACATTCAACATAGACTGACAACCAGAAATGCCACCCCATGCTTCTAATAAATTGCCTTCTTTCATAACGGGAGGCGATGGGGAATGATCTGATCCAATCGTATCTATTTCCCCGTTTTTCACCGCTGTCCACAACGCTTCTATTTCTTGTAAATCCCGTAATGGAGGAGCACATTTAGCAATAGCGCCTAAAGCATCTATATCATCCGTTGTTAAAGATAAATAATGAGGACAAGTTTCAACGGATATGTCTATTCCTTTTTTCTTAGCAGCGATAATGGGTTCTAACACTTTCGTACTAGTAATATGTACAATATGTACTTTGCATTTTGTTGCTTCCGCATATGCAATAATTCGTTGTACAGCCTCTACCTCCGAATAAATCGGTCTCGAGTCACCATAAGCTTTTCCACTATAATTTTTTGCTTGCTTATTTATTTTCCCTAATTGTGATGTAATAATATCACTTTCCGCATGAACTGCTAAAATTCCATCTAATGCTGCAATTTTTTCCATCGCTTTAAATAAAGTTGAATCATCTGATGCTTCAAAATCCTCAATGCCACTTCCTGACATAAATGCTTTAAATCCAATAACACCGGCTTCTTTAAGTTCTTCTAAGTGTTCTGTATTGCCAGGAACTACTCCCCCCCATAAACGATAATCTACTAATGACTTTTCTTTCGCTATTCGATCCTTTAGGTCAAAGGCATATTTTGTCGTTGTCGGTGGATGACTGTTTAATGGCATATCAAAAAATAGTGTAACGCCGCCAGCTGCTAGACTTTTCGTTCCCGTTTCAAATCCTTCCCACTCTGTTCTTCCTGGTTCATTAAAATGAACATGGGAATCAATTAATCCCGGAAAGACATGCAATCCTGTTGCATCAATTATTTGTTCTGCATGAATATCTTCCGGAAGTTGTGATGCAATCTCTTTGATTTTCCCATTTAAAATTGCGATATCTGCTTTCACTACTTCCTTTTCTTTTACAACAAGTCCATTCCGTATTACTAAATCATATTGCCCCATAGTATTTCTCCTTTCTTTTTTCTGCTCATTTTTGTTAACACATTAACTTCCCCGGTATGTTTGATAACCCCAAGGAGATATGAGCAGTGGAATATGGTAATGCTTTTCTTCACTAGCTGCAAAAAATCGAATCGGAATAATTTGCAAAAAAGGTGATTCCTCCCCCTTCTTTGAATTATCTTTAAAATAGTCTTCTATAAAAAAAAGCAATTCATATTCTCCAGTTGCAATTGTTTCCAATAAAATCGAATCTACTCTGCCGTCGTCATTTGTTCTGCCGCTCGCAATAAAGTCTTTTTTGCTTTCTTTTCCTTCTGTCTGAACCCATTTCCATAGCTCCACTTTAATATTGCTTGCTGGTTTTCCATTTGCTAAATCAAGAATATGTGTTGTAATTCCTGTTTTCATTTGAAACTCCTCGTCGATTTATTTTTAGTTAAAAATCATACTTAATTTAATCGTTTATCGTTTTATTCCTCTTCTACTAAATCGTGTAAACGATATAAGACAATCTGATGAATTTCTGATAAAGCCGTTTGAAATTCTTGTTCTGTATCTTGTTGGATTCTTTTTTCCATTTCATTATAAATCGAATCCTTTGTATGTCCCTTTACTGCTAAAATAAATGGAAAACTGAATTTTTCTAAATACTTGGTATTTAATTTCGCGAATTTTTCATATTCTTCTCCTGAAAGCGCGTCTAAGCCTGCACCTTTTTGTTCTTTAACAGAGGAATCCGTCATTTTTATACGACTTCCTAAATCGGGATGCGCTCGAATTAAATCGAGTTGATCTTCTTTCGATGCATCTTTCACAACATGTACCATTGTTTCATATAGCCCATTAAAACTAGTAAATGGTTTGAAATCCCATGATTTTTTTGCAATCCATGGGCTATGTTCATAAACCCAGCCAATTTTCTGAATAAAATTCATTTGATCCATTTTGTTAATTTCCTCTACTGTATACACTCGTCCACTTCCATTCTAAAAAAATAACTGTTTCTTTTTATTTTCCTTCTAAAATATCTACTGCACGAAGAATTCCTTCATATCCAGTACATCGACATAGATTCCCTGATAAGGCTTGTAGCACTTCCTCACGATTTGGCTTGTTATTTTCGTCCATTAATGATTTCAAAGCCATTATCATACCAGGTGTACAATACCCACATTGAAGCGCACCGCCTTGTAAAAAAGCTTCTTGTACTGGATGCAAATTTTTTGATGATACACTTTCAATTGTTTCTATTTCTGCACCTTCAAGCTGATATGCCAATATTAAGCAGCTGTTCACTAATTTTCCATTCATTATAACCGAACATGCTCCACATCTGCCTACTTCACAAGAGATTTTTGTTCCGGTTAATTGTAAGTCATTCCGCAATATATCTACTAGTCTATAAGTTGGCGGAATTTGCAATTCTCTTTGAATTCCATTGATTTTAACACGCAGGTATTGCATGACATTGTTTTTTGCTTCCACCTTTTTCTCTCCATTCAGATAAGTGGAGATTCTACCAATATTTACGGTTACTATGAACGGATCGATTACTGTTTTTCAAATAGGCGACTGGAAATCATATGGAGAAGCTCTTCTGAATGAACAGGAAGCTTCTTGATCCACAATCCTGTCGCATCGTGTATTGCTGCAATAATAGCCGGAGCAACAGCGACTGTTCCTATTTCGCCAACCCCTCTTGGACCATAATCATCTTCCTCAACAAGGGTCTCAACTGCTGTCACATTTGTTTCTTTAGGGATATCTAAAATAGTTGGAACTAAATAGGTATCGAGATTTTCTGTCATATAGCGTCCATTTTCCATCACAGCATCCTCCAATAAAGCAAAACCTAAAGCCATGTTGGCACCACCCTCTATTTGTCCGAGATATCCCCCCTGCAGGCATCTGCTAACAATTTTGCATGTTTTTGCACGAGCCTGTTTGTACAGCATTCTGCCAGAGTTGTAGCTGCACCGATTTCAAGATAAGAAATACTAGCATTTGAAGTTTCTGTAATCCCTGCAAGTTCTGTGATTTTTTCCATGCTGATCATCTGAGCTGGTCGTTTTAATCCTGCTTCCCAATTTAACTGTACGAATGTTCCACCAGAAATAAGGAGGCTGTCTTTTTGGTATATTTTTTTTACCTCCACAAGCGTTTTTGGAATATGAACAACGGTTTGATAAGAATCAAATTCCATTGCAGCCACCTCTTTCACTAACCTTCTTTTTTGGTGTGAAGACGAACATATTTTTTGTACATTTCTTGTGTATCTATATCGACAAAACAGCTTTCATCAGAAAATTCAATTTTTTTACCTTGTAAAATTCCTTTTGCCATTATTTTTTTGCCCCGTAATCGCCACTTATTTTTAATAGTTCTTGAAAAGTTTTGGCAGTAAAAACAATCGGTGGTTTTATATGGCCATTATGACTGCTAGCAATATAATCATCTTTTGCTGATTTGGATTGTGTTTCCAGCACATGAATCATATCTTCTGTTATAAATGGTTGATCTGCCAAACAGATTATTACCGTTTCTTCTTTCCTTTCTATCGCTTTCTTAATACCGCATCTAAGGGAATGGCTAAGTCCTTTTTCAGCGTCCATACCGACTATTATGTCTCCTCTTCCTTGTTGCAATTGTTTCATCATCCACTTATTTATCCAGTTTAAGTTGTCTTCTTTATTTACAATAACCAGAATATATTTAATGGAAGAAGCCAAAAGCTTTTCTAAGGCGATGCTGCCAAGCGGTTTATTAAAAATCGGCAATACTAGCTTTTTTCCCCCCATTCTGCTGCTTTTTCCTGCAGCTAAATAAATGGCGATCATATACTACCTACCTGTTTGCTGTACCGCTCTTTATTTTTCTCCTGAATTAATTGTGCAACGATGCTGATTGCAATCTCATTAGGTCCTTCCGCTTCTATAGGTAACCCAACAGGAAAATGAAGCCACTCTGGTATGGGGTAACCTCCCAGAATCCGACTTGCTCGTTTTTTTGAACCTAATAAACCTAAAAATCTCAATTTTTTTGGCAATAAATAGTGTAATAATTCTTTATCTTTTATAAAATTATGAGTCATAATAAGCACATAATCTTCATCTGTCGGCTGTATTTGTTTCATCGCCTCAATTGGATTGCCAATCATGATATGGTTAACATACGGGAATTGTTTGACATTGTTTAATCCAGGACGCCAATCAGCTAATGTAATAGAAAAACCAGCTTCCTTTGCATACATTGTCAATGATTTGGCATCTGGTCCAGCTCCATAAATAATCAAATGGGGAGGTGCTTTAAATTCTTGTTTGTAAATATATCTATTAAGCTGCTTGTTATGTACCATTTTATGATTGTCATATAGTGAAAAATTTATCGATTCATTAATATTCGTTCCAAATTTTTCACCTGTTTCACTTATAAAAAAAGAAGCAGTCATCTGAAAATCAGCATCTAATATCTTTATGTGATTAACAGAAATCTTTTTATCAAGCAAAGCTTTCAGTTTTGTATAGTCGTTTTTTATTGAAGTAGAAATATTCTCTACTATTATTTGTACGCTTCCATCACAGCCTACTCCCTGTCCCCAAGAGAAATCATCCTCTGAACGCAGATCATAAACTAAATGGCAGGCAGTTATATGATTTGCTTCGATTCGAGCTAAAATATCCTGTTCAACACAACCACCACTTAACAACCCAGTTTCTTCTCCATTTTCAGCAAAAAACATCATCGTGCCTTCTTTGCGATAAGCAGAACCTTCTACATGGATAATGGTCGCAAATAACTGGACCCATGACTATTTACGATAGATTGAATAACGGAATAACCATCTGAAGACATCTATTAACCTCCCATTAGTTTCTAGATCCAATCAACAGATTTGCCCCTGATTTATCGTTAAAAACGGAAAATTCAAAAAACTGTTCGCGTTCATTCCTTATGTTACAAAACATCACGTAAAATGTTATTTAAATCATCATATATCGTATAGAAC
>JBDNRM010000146.1:0-11398 GCA_047718615.1 Bacillus sp. (in: firmicutes)
GCATCCTGAAACGAGAATCTTGCCCCTATTTATAAGGAATAATATTTGCAAAAAAGCACCAAAAAGATTAATCAATCACCCTTTTCTAATTGCTCTAAACCAAGTTATGGCAATATATGAAGAAGAATTTATAACTGCGAAGTTTGAGTTGTTAATAGTAAATAATAACAAGGAAAGGATGTTGGAGAAAATGAATAATAGCAACGAACAAACGATACTGTTTCGACATGCAACGATTTATACAGAAGATAACGTAATAAAGAATGGTTATTTATTAACAAAAAATGGTGTAATTGAGTCTTTCGGGGAAGCAGAAGAATTAGATATGCAATCACTGCAAATAGATAAATCCTATTCTTTGTCTGAAAGCTATAAATTAATTCCTGGCATGATTGATATTCATATCCATGGTGCAAATGATGCGGATGCAATGGATGCAACAACTGAGTCATTAAACATAATCGCAACAACACTGCCAAAAGAAGGAACAACTAGTTTCTTAGCAACAACAATGACACAGGGAGTGCAAGAAATTGAAGCAGCATTAAAATCGGCTGCAAATTATATAGAGCAAGAGGATCAGACAGGAAAGGCAGAAATAGTGGGAATTCATCTCGAAGGACCATTTATTAATGCAAAGAAAGCAGGTGCCCAGCCGTTGGATGCCATAAAAAAACCAAGTGTGGACTTATTTAAAAAATGGCAGGGAATTGCTGGAAACCATATTAAATTAGTAACATTGGCACCAGAAGAAGATAATAACTTAGCATTGACAGCCTATTTAAAAGAAACTGGTGTTATTCCTTCTATGGGACACACAGATGCAATTTATGAAGAAGTAAAAAAAGGGATAGAAGCGGGAATAATTCATGTTACCCATCTATATAACGGAATGAGAGGCCTCCATCATCGGGATCCTGGGGTCGCAGGAGCTTCTTTGCTGCATAAAGAGTTAATCACAGAAATGATAGTGGATGGCATTCATATTCACCCTGAAGTAGTTAAACTGACATTTCAGCAAAAAGGAAAAGAAAGTATTATTCTGATTACAGACAGCATGCGTGCCAAATGGCTGGATGACGGTATTTCTTCATTAGGAGGACAAAAAGTAATTGTTCAAAATGGAAAGGCGCTGCTTGAAAATGGTTCACTGGCTGGCAGTACATTAAAAATGAATGATGCGATGTTGAATATGATTTCCTATACTGGATGCTCATTGGAAGATATAGTGCAAATGGGAGCGTATAACCCAGCTCGGCAAATAGGTATTTTGGATAAAAAAGGAAGTATAAAGTCTGGAAAAGATGCGGATTTAGTTATATTAAATGAAGAAAATAAAGTCGTGATGACCATTTGCAGAGGTGTAATTGCATTTAATGATTTGGAGGAGATGTAAATGAAATTAATTGAAGTAGAGGATTATGAAACGATGAGCCGAAAAGCAGCAGAAGAAGTGATAGAACAGGTGAATAAAAAGCCTGATTCGGTATTAGGGCTTGCAACAGGTGGAACTCCTACTGGCATGTATCGCTGTTTGGTGAAAGATCATCAAAAGAATCTAACTTCCTATGAAAAGATCCATACAGTAAATTTAGATGAATATGTAGGTATACCAAAAATCAGCCCGCAGAGCTATGCCTATTATATGAATGAGCATTTATTTGATCATATTAATATAAGGAAAGAGCAGATTAACTTACCTGCCGTGTCTTTAGCAGATGACAAAAAAGAAGGAGAAAAATATGAAAAGTTGATTGCTTCTCTAGGTGGCATTGATTTGCAAGTTCTAGGGATTGGGGAAAATGGCCATATCGGATTTAATGAGCCTGGAACTTCTTTTTCTTCCAAAACAGGAGTAGTCGAATTAACAGTTTCCACAAGAGAAGCAAACGCTCGTTATTTTAACAGTTTGGAAGAAGTACCGACACATGCTGTATCAATGGGGATTGCTACCATCATGAAGAGCAGAAAAATTGTCTTATTAGTATCTGGCAAGAAAAAAGCGGAAGTGCTTTTCAAACTTTTAAACGAGGATGTAAATGAACAGCTTCCTGCGTCTATTCTGAAAACACATGAAAATGTCACGATAATTGCCGATCAAGATGCATTATCCGTTATTAAAGAAAAAGAAGGAAGTGTTTCTAGGTGATTATAAAGGATTCCCATATTCCAATTTACTTTCAATTGGAGATGGAAATTAAAGAGCTTATAAAAGATTTGCAGCCGGGGGATCCCATCAGCTCGGAAAGAGAGTTTTCAGAGAAATATGATATTAGCAGAATGACAGTAAGACAAGCCATAAATAATTTAGTAAATGAAGGAATTTTGGTGCGGAAAAGAGGAAAAGGCACTTTTGTGGCTGTTCCAAAGGTAGAACAGCCATTATCCGGCTTAACAAGCTTTTCTGAAGATATGCGTTCAAGGGGATTAACGCCAAAAACGAAAATTTTGGATTTTCAAGTGATTCCATCTAATAGAAGCGTTGCACGAAAGCTCATGATAGAGGAAGGAGAACTTGTATATGAAGTGAGAAGATTAAGACTTGCTGACGACATACCGATGGCATTGGAAACGTCTTATTTACCAGTAAGCTTAATCAAGGAGCTGTCGAAAGAGATAGTGAATGCTTCTCTTTATGATTATGTGGAAAAAGAGTTAAAGCTACAAATAAGCCATGCTACACAAACCTTAGAATCTTCCCTTTCGCAAAAACAGGAAAGTGCTTTATTGCAGTTGAAAGATGGATCACCAGTATTATTAATGGAAAGATACAGTTATTTAACAAATGGGACTCCGTTTGAATATGTGAAATCTGTTTATCGAGGAGATCGTTATAAATTTGTAATCGAGATGAAGAGGGCAAATGAATGAAAAAGAATAATGAAACGGAATTGATGAATGCTAACAGTAGACAGCTTGATGAGTGGACAGCTCTTGAAATTGTGGAGTTTATGAATCAGGAAGATGAACAGATTTCAAAGGCAGTTACAAATGCAATGCCAATTATTGCGGGAGCAGTTGATGCAATTGTAGAGAGATGGAAACAGGGAGGAAGATGCTTTGTTATTGGTGCAGGCACAAGCGGCCGTTTAGGCGTTGTAGATGCAGTAGAACTTGTGCCGACTTTTTCGATTGAAAAAGATCGCTGGACTGGTTTGCTTGCTGGCGGTTATGAGGCAATGTGGACATCGCTAGAAGAAACAGAAGATGATGAAAAGGACATTATCGAAGCTTTAGAAAGTCGATCTTTATCTTCTGCAGATGTGATAATTGGTGTAACAGCAAGCGGGTCTACACCATTTGTACTCTCTGCAGTTCAATATGCCAAACAAAAAGCTGCTCTGACGATTGGAATCAGCAATAATCTGAAAACTGTTCTTTCCTCTGAGGCTGATTTTGGAATTGAGGTGCCGACTGGGCCAGAAGTTATTCGAGGATCAACAAGACTAAAAGCTGGAACAGGACAAAAAATGGTATTAAATATGATCTCTACTGCAACGATGGTTCGATTAGGAAAAGTGTATCAAAATGAAATGGTAGACATGAAGCTCATTAACAAAAAGCTAATAAACCGGGCTGCTCAGTCTCTTGTTAATATAACTAGTATTACAGAGGAAGAAGCATTACAAGCTTTGGAAATAAATCAATACGATTTAAAGGCAGCGATATTTACTGTGATGACAGATGGATCAAAAGATGATGCGGAATTTTATTTAGAAAAAACAGAAGGCCATTTAAAAAAAGCGATACAGCAGTTTATGAAAGACAAATAGATAGCAAGTAAAATATTCTTTTTTTTCTGATAGTTTAAAAATAGTAAGGGAGGGGATGCCCAAAAAACAGGTTGATTGTTTCATTTATGCTGTAGTCGGAGAAGGGTTGTTCAGATTTTAGCGCTCTTATAAAAAAATACATTTTTTTCAGTCTTTATACAAGATATACAAAATCATTTAGGGGGAATATGGATGAAATCATACTTACAAAAATTAGGACGTGCTTTAATGCTTCCTGTCGCAGTATTGCCAGCGGCGGCAATTTTGATGGGGATTGGTTATTGGATCGATCCAGCAGGATGGGGGGCAGAAAGTCCGGCAGCGGCATTTTTAATAAAAGCAGGATCTTCCATCATTGATAATATTCCATTTTTATTTGCAGTAGGGGTAGCATTAGGTTTATCCAAAGACAAAGATGGTTCTGCAGCATTAAGTGGCTTAGTCGCTTATTTGGTTATTACAACCTTACTTTCAACGAATACAGTAGCTATGCTGCAAGGCGTGGATCCAGCTGATGTGAACATTGCTTTTTCAAAAATAGGCAATGCTTTTATTGGAATGCTATCAGGTATCGTTGCATCGGTGATGTATAATCGCTTTAGCCAGGTACAATTGCCAGCTGCATTAGCCTTTTTTAGCGGTAAAAGACTTGTGCCGATTATGAGTGCTGTTTCGATGTTGATTCTTTCAGTAGTATTGTTATTTGCTTGGCCAGTTATTTTTTCTGGGCTAGTCAATTTTGGGGAAGCTATAAGTAAATTAGGTGCAGTAGGTGCAGGGATTTATGGATTTTTTAACCGAATTTTACTTCCAACTGGTTTGCACCATGCGTTAAATGCTGTATTTTGGTTTAATATCGCAGGAATTAATGATATCGGCAACTTCTGGGCAAGTACAGGAACAAAAGGAGTAACAGGTATGTATCAAGCTGGCTTCTTCCCTGTAATGATGTTTGGTTTGCCAGCTGGTGCTCTTGCCATGTATCATACTGCTAAAACAAAACGCAAAAAACAAGTTGCATCCTTAATGCTGGCTGCAGGATTTGCCGCATTTTTCACGGGAGTAACAGAGCCGCTTGAATTTGCCTTTATGTTTGCAGCCCCAGTTCTTTATGTTGTTCATGCTTTATTAACAGGTATTTCGTTAATAATTGCAGCGACTTTTCATTGGACAGCAGGATTTGGATTCAGCGCGGGGTTAATAGATTTTGTATTAAGCTCTAGACTACCGTTAGCGAATAAACCATATATGCTTATTGTACAAGGTTTAGTATTTGCAGTTATTTATTACACTCTATTCCGTTTCTTAATTACGAAATTCAATTTAAATACTCCAGGAAGAGAAGAAGGAGAGGACGCAGATTTAAATACTTTCAGCTCAGAAGCAGCTGCTTCTGTTGAGAACAAATTTAGTGTAATGGCATCTGTAATTTATGAAGGATTAGGCGGAGACAGTAATGTAACATCTCTAGATAATTGTGTTACTCGTTTAAGAGTTGATGTAAAAGACATGGATCAAGTAAACCAAAATAAAATTAAAGCGACAGGTGTTCCTGGCATTAATATTGTTGGACCGAAAAGCATTCAAGTAATTGTTGGAACACAAGTACAATTTGTCGCAGATGAAATAGAAAAAATTAGAAAACTATAACAAGCGTGAGATGCTGAATTAATGGAAGAAACGCGGGAAAAACGAGTGAGACCGCGGAATTAATTATAGAAATACCGAAAAACAATGACAGAGTATTAATTTTAACAAGACGGCTGGTTAAGCTGTCTTGTTTTTTTACATATATATTGCTTCTGAAATAGACTTGTAAAGGGGAGTATGTAATTGCCAGCAAGTTTTTTTGAGAGGGGTATATAGATATTTGTTCTTAAATGTTATAATAAGAAAAATTTCGGTTGTCAGACCTTTAAAGAAACCTCCAATGTTGGGGTTTTCATTTTTATAAAAATAAAAATTATGATGGAGGGATAGAATGAAAACAGCATATGTAAATGCTACTTTTTTTACAATGGATAAGGATAATCAACTCTTTGAAAATGGCTTGATGGTGGTGGAAAATCAAACGATCAGCTATATGGGCTTTTCTTGTGAAGAAAAGGTGAAAGAGGCAGATCAGATTGTTGATTTAGGAGGGAAATGGGTATTGCCAGGGCTGGTAAATGCTCATTCACATATCGTGATGACACTTTTGCGTGGTATTGGAGATGATATGTTATTAAAGCCTTGGCTGGAAACGAAAATATGGCCGTTAGAGAGCCAATTTACAACAGAGATTGCTGAGGTTAGTACGGAGCTTGGTATTTTGGAAATGTTGAAATCTGGAACAACTACATTCTCTGATATGTTTAATCCAAACGGTATAGATGCTGATGCTGTTATGCAAAAAATTGGAGAAACAGGGGTCCGCGGCGCTTTTTCCTATACTATTTTCAGCTTAGGATCGGAGAAAGATCAAAAGGCAAATCTGATGGGAGCGGAACGTTTTGCTAAAAAGTATAAAAAAGCTGCAGATGGTCGTCTAACAACAATGGTTGCGCCGCATAGTCCATATGCTTGTACAACGGAAGCACTCAGTGAAAGTGTGAGAATTGCAAAGGAAAATGACTTAATGATGCATATGCATGTTTCCGAAACGGATTATGAAATTGCAGACATACAAAAACGTTATGGAAATCGACCGGTTGAATATCTCCGTCGTTTAGGTATATTCGATCAGCCAACTGTAATGGCTCATGGTGTGGTGCTGAATGATGAAGAACGTGAGATACTAAAGCAGCATGATGTGCGAGTTGCCCACAATCCGATCAGCAACTTAAAGCTTGGTTCTGGCGTAGCAGATATTGTCCGTCTTTTGGATGCAGGAGTAAAAGTGGGGATTGCAACAGATGGAGTGGCTTCCAATAATAATTTTGATATGTTTGAAGAAATGAGAACAGCTGCATTGCTGCAGAAGGGTATGTATAAGGATGCAACGAAGCTTCCTGCTTCAACTGTTTTATCATTGGCCACACGAGTAGGGGCAGAGGTAATTGGTATGAAGAGTACGGGATCATTGGAAAAAGGGAAAAAAGCAGATTTTATTACAATTTATCCATACGATAAAGAGCATTTGCAGCCAGTAAGCGAGGCGTATTCTCATTTATTATATGCAGCAAATGGACGGGATGTAAGTGATGTATATATTGATGGTAAGCAGGTTGTAAAGGATCGCTGTTGTTTAACGATTGATGAAGAAAAAGTAATTGCTGAAGCGAACCGTTTGCAGGCTGGTTTAAAAAGATAGATATAAGTGTAAAAATTGCATGAGGCTACCTTGAAAAGAGGCTTGTCATTCTCAATGGTCCGCAGCCGGAATACACTCGCTTTCCTGCGGGCGAGGGCCGAGCCTCCCGTGGTCTCGTCTCGTTTTCTCGCATTCCGGCTACCCTCTGCTTCAAACTTAGTTCATAAAACAAAATAGAAACCTGCTTCTTTTCATTTGCCATGGTGCAAAATTTTGTTTATGTGATGGTCTATCCTGCCATAATATTCTACTAAAAGGTATAATCTCTTCTGATTTATGAGGGATTATGCCTTTTTTTAAATTGGTTAATGGAAAGTGAGAGAAAATAATTGATTTTTTAAAATTTTCTATACTTTTATTGATAGTAACTATTAAAATAATAGATAAGATATACGATTTAAAAGGATAAAGGAGACGAATATATGAACTATCATTTGCATCCATTAGGAGACAGTGCTGTAATAATAGAATTTGGATCCGGAATCAATAAAAAAATACATAGAGAAATACAACAGGTTATGACGCTTTTGGATAAGAATGCGCCAAAATGGATCAAAGAATATGTGCCTGCTTTTACAACCCTTTCTATTTTCTATGACGTCTATCAAGTGTCTGCTTATTGCACTCGTTTACTTCCTTATGATTTTGTTTGTCAACACATCATTATTTTATTAGATGAAATAGAATCTGACAAAGAAATAACAAGCAGAACGGTTGAAATACCTGTTTGCTATGGCGGGGAATTTGGTCCAGATTTATTAACTGTCGCTCAAGTGAACGGACTAACAGGAGAGGAAGTTGTTCAAATTCATTCATCAAGTGATTATTTAGTATATATGATAGGATTTGCACCGGGATTTCCTTATATTGGAGGCATGTCAGAAAAAATAGCGATGCCAAGAAGAAAATCTCCTCGGCTGAAAATTCCTGCAAGATCGGTGGGAATTGCTGGAATGCAAACAGGCATTTATCCTGTAGAAACACCAGGGGGATGGCAATTGATTGGCAGGACGCCGTTAACGTTATTTCGACCAGATAAAGCCAACCCTAGTTTATTAAAAGCTGGTGATAAAATAAAATTTAAGCCTATTAGTTTGGAAGAATATCAGGAATGGGTGATGGGAGGAGTATGATTACAATCCTAAAACCTGGCCTTCTTACAACCATTCAAGATTTAGGCAGATACGGTTTTCAAAAATATGGCGTGATTGTTAGTGGAGCGATGGATGCTACAGCGCATATTATTGCTAATTTATTGGTAGGTAATAATCAATTTATGCCTACATTGGAAATCACTTTAGTAGGACCAGCCGTTCAATTTAAGGAAGACTCTCTTATTAGTATATGCGGGGGAGACCTTTCTCCTGAAATAAACGGAAAATTCGTTTCAACTTGGCGTACTATTTTTGTAGAGAAAGACAGTATATTAACGTTTGGAAAAGCAATAAGTGGATGTCGTGCTTATTTAGCAGTATCTGGCGGATTTGCAGTTCCGTCTGTTATGAATAGCTATTCTACTTATTTGCGGGCAGAAATTGGCGGTTATTTCGGAAAAGCCCTGCAAGCTGGGGATAGCCTTCAATACGGAAAAGCTAGTGAGCTGGCAAAGAGATGGAGTGAAAAGCTGAAAAAAAAGCAGTGTATTAACGGAATGGTAGAAGAAAAGTGGACGATAGCACCAACTATGATTTCTAGCTATCAAAAGGATATAAGCGTACATTTGCTAAAAGGGCGAGAATTTTTCTTGTTTAGTAAAGAGAGCCAATGTAAATTATTTCAAGAGGAATTTACTATATCCTCTAAATCGGATCGTATGGGCTATCGTCTTCAGGGAGAAGCTCTTTTTTTAGAAAAGCAGCAAGAAATGATTTCAGAGGCTGTTGATTTTGGCACCATTCAAGTGCCAGCAGATGGAAATCCTATTATTTTGTTAGCGGACAGGCAAACGATTGGAGGATATCCGAAAATTGGGCAAATAGCTACCGTTGATTTTTCATCCCTTGCTCAAGCAAAGCCAAATGATCGATTGCGTTTTACAGAAATTAACCATCATGATGCTCAAATACTTTTATTAAAAAGACAACAAGAAATGAAGCAATTAAGCAAGGGGATATATTATAACGTAATAATGGGAGGAACCTAGTGCATTTTATTGATTTGAATTGTGATATAGGAGAAAGCTATGAGCTTATTGTATCGGAAATGATGAAAAGATTCTTGATTTAATTACTAGTGCTAATATTGCTTGTGGATTTCATGCAGGTGATCCTGGAACTATGCGTAAGACGGTAAAACTAGCACTTGAAAAAGAAGTTGGAATTGGTGCACATCCTGGATTTCAAGATTTAGCTGGTTTTGGTAGAAGAGAAATGATTTTAAGTCCAGCAGAAGTCCATGATCTTGTTATATATCAAATTGGTGCATTGTCTGCATTTGTAAAAGCAGAAGGGGGCAGCTTGCAGCATGTAAAGCCACATGGTGCCCTTTATAATATGGCATCGAAGAATGAAGCTTTAGCCACTGCAATAGCTGAAGCCGTTTATAAAGTAGATCCTGAGTTACTATTATTTGGATTAGCTGGTGGATAATTGGTGAAAACTGAAGATAAATTAGGGCTTCTTACTGCATCAGAGGCGTTCTCAGATTGTACTTATCAAAGTGATGGGTCATTGGCAGCTAGAAAAAATGAAAATGCGCTTATAAAAGATCATGAAACAGCTGTTCAATAAGTGTTATGTATGGTGAGGAAGCAAAAAGTCAACTCCCTCCAAGGAGCGGATGTGACAATAAAAGCGGATACTATCTGCATTTATGGGGATGGAGTATATGCAGTAAAGTTCGCAAAGCAAATTTTTAATGCGTTAACAAAAGCTGGGATTAGGGTAAATAGTGCTAGAAGGTTTTTGAGATAAAAACCATTCAGGCTACCTTGAGAAGTAGTTTTGGGTTCGCAGTCAGAATACACTTCGCTTTCCTGTGGGGTCTCGCCTGTCCCGCAGTTCCCATAGGGGTCTTTGTGTATTCTACTTGCTCTTTGTTAAAAACGTAGAGTATAAAAAAACTTAACGTCGGTTAATTGGCCACCTTCTAGCCATTTTCTCGCTTTATAAGAAAAAAATGTAAAAATGATCATTTATTTTCCTTTTATTTATGTTACAATAATATTACATTAATAATAAAAAGATGTTACTTTTTTGTAACTTTTCGTTACATTAAAACGTATAGTTAGTAATAAATAGATTAAAGGGGAAATACATATGAAAACAGATGTAAATAGAAGCATTGTCTCGGTTTTATTCATGTTTTTGTTTTTAGCAAGTTTGCTTTTTTATTTAAACCTTTTTTTAGTACAAGAAATAGCTACTATAAAAGAAAACGCCTCTTTGTATCAAATTCATACAATAAAAAGTGAAATGGCATCAAATAATATGGATATGCATACAAACTAATATTTGTTTCTTGTTCCATTTTGTAATAAGTATATATAAATAAAAATTCAATTGGATAACATATCCTTTTTGGAATGAAGGAAATAGAGAAACGAATAGAAGTCAGTTATGCAATGGCTGCATTCTTATAGGGGGAGAGAGTGTGTCTTCTATAGAAGAGTTATATGTAAAATATAACCATGATGTTTTGCACTTTTTAGTATTTATGGGGGTTAATCAAGAACAAGCGGAGGACTTAGCCCAAGAAGTATTTATGCGAGTGTTAAAAACAAAAAGTAATTTTAAAGGGAATAGCAGTGAAAAAACTTGGTTATATAAAATTGCAAAAAATATTGCTGTAGACCACTTTCGGAAGCAAAAGGGAATAGATCTTCATAACTTTTATACGAATGTATCGTTTTTTATGGAAATGAAAGATGATCGTGCATTGCCAGAAGAAGTTACTATGCGAAAAGAGGTTTGGCATTGGATCAACGATTGTCTTCAATTTTGCACTGATGATCAACGTATGGTTATTATTATCCGATATATGTATGAAATGTCTATTGTTGAAACAGCAGCCTATCTAGGATGGACAGAAAGCAAAGTGAAGATTACCCAGCATCGTGCACTGAAAGTATTAAGACGAACAATGGAAAAGGATACAAAAACAAATGGTTTTCAGAAAATATCTATTATGTAACCTTTTTAAAAAATATAATAGTTTTAATGTGAAACTTCCATTTGGAGGTTTTTTATTTTGGGTTTTTTCTAAATGGTTAATTGTTTTAAATAGATTTAATAAGAGGCTGAGACATAACTAAATAGATAATAGGTAAAGATTTACATGGTCTAATTTAGCATGTAAATGGTTAGCTCCCTATACTGGTTATAATGTTTTTTAA
>JBDNRM010000147.1:0-11392 GCA_047718615.1 Bacillus sp. (in: firmicutes)
TCCTGTGGGATTAGCGAGACAGCTGAGACCCTGCAGGCCAAGGGCCGAAGCGGCTAAGCTGATCCCCACGGAAAGCGAAGTGTATACAGGCTGCGGGTGATTACTACCAACCTTCTTTTTTCACATAAATAAAAAAAACCAAACCATGATACGAAATATTTTTCACATCTTCGTATCATAAGTTCGGGTTTATCTTCGGCTGGAATACTTATGTCCCAGCTTCTTCTGTTATTAGTTATTCTTATTAAATTTAAAAATGGAAACAACGGATAATACAGCTATAATAATCAAACAAGCTATAATACTTATTCGATTTTCATCATTTATAACAAATGTAAAACAGATTAAGGTTAGTATAACAGCAGTTGCTGCCGTTATATAAGGAAATCCCCATACTTTAAAGCTTGGCGTTGTCGGATAAGACTTTCGTAATTTTATCTGTGCCAAACAGATAGTAACCCAAACAATGGACACAATAAATCCAGGGAATGCCATTAATAACGTAAATACTTCATTTTGCGCAACTAAAGCAATCATCGAACCTAACAATAAAAAAATAGACATAACAATTAAGCTGTTGATAGGAACTCCATTTTTCGTTACTTTTGCTAGAGCTTTCGGCCCTTCTCCCTCAGAAGCTAAGGAATACATCATTCTAGTACATCCATATATACCAGAGTTAGCTGCTGAAAGAACCGCAATAATCAAAATAAAATTCATTAAATGACCTGCGCCTTGAAGCCCTGTCATCGATAAAACTTGGACAAAAGGACTAGATTGATCAGTCAGTTCATTCCAAGGAATAAGACCGCAAATGATTAAAATTGGCAACGTATAAAATAAAATAATTCGAAAAATAAAACTCTTAATCACTTTTGGCAATATCTGTTCTACACCTTTTGCTTCCGTTATGGTAACACCGATAAGTTCGGAACCACCATATGAAAACATAACAATTAACAATGCCGCAAAAATGGAAGTCCAACCGTTTGGAAAGAAACCACCATGATTTGTATAATTTTCAAAATAATTTGTTTGCCCACTTGGAATGATGCCAAATAATATGCATGCACCTAAAATAATAAAAACAATAATCATGGCAATTTTTATACCGGCAAACCAAAATTCAAATTCTCCATAGTTTTTAACATTCATCATATTTATAACAATAAGCAATACGGTACAACATAAACTTAATACCCATAAAGGAACAGACGGCAGCCAATACTGCAAAAAGCTTCCTGCTACAACCACTTCAATGATACAGACAGCTAGCCATAAAATACAATATAACCATCCCGTAATAAAAGACATTCTATTGCCAAACGCTTTTTGAATAAATCCTTTCATATTTGTATTTGGATAAACAATAGCCATTTCAGCGATTGCCGCCATTACAACAAGCAATAACAATCCAGCAAATACATAAGCAAGCACGACTCCTGGCCCTGCAAGGGAAACTGTCTCAGCACTTCCCTTGAATATTCCGGTTCCAATTGCTCCCCCCATTGCCATCAAGCTTATATGTCTTGGCAATAATTTTTTTTGCAACTTGTTACTTGTGTCCATCTTGCCTTCCTCCGTACGATAAATTCTGTATATATACATACTTTTCGTTTATTTACACAATTAAGAAATAAAGAAAATTTAGTTTTTTTGATTCAAGAAATCCATTAGAATTCAAAAATTATATACTTTTTTATAATAAAGGAAGATAACTAGATAAACAAGATTTATTCGTTAGAAAACCTGACAAATCGTATATATTACTACTCCAAAATAAAGAGTGAAATAATGGTATTTTTACAATCAAAAAACGTGGATGTATTGCAAGTCCCTTCTTGCCTAAAATAGTAAATTATCTTAATTGGCATTTTTAATAACCTTTTAAGGTAGCTAAATTCCTTGTAATCCAGATTATTCAGAAATCAATCAGCTTGCTTTATGACACTTTCTCGTTTTCAATATCTATGTTTATTTTTCCATCTAAAACATCTTTGGCACGTGTTTTATCGAGTAATTGTTCCCAATTGGCTATAATAAATGTAGCAACTGCATATCCAATAATATTAACGGTTGTACGATAATTACCCATAAAGCGATCTGGAGCCAGCATTAATGCTACTGCTGCGACAGAGATAGAACCAGTTGCAGCAGCTGTGGCTGAAAGTGCGACAAAAGCAGAACCTGGAACGCCAGCCATTCCTTTTGATGTAAGCAGCAAGACGCCTAAAATAAATAGTTGATCTCCCAAACTCAAATCCACACCAGTTGCTTGTGCTAAAAACACTAGCGCAATAGATAAGTAAATGGATGCCCCATCTAAGTTAAAAGAGTATCCAGTTGGTACAACTAATCCCACTACAGCCTTATCACAGCCAGCTTTTTCAAATTTTTTCATCAACTGTGGCATAACCGCTTCAGTCGATCCTGTAGCAAATGAAAGCATAATTTCTTCACCGATATATTTAATTAATTTCCATAAACTTAGTTTTAAAAATACTTTAAAGATAATTGCTAATACAATAACAAAACCAACACATGCAACAGTCATTGCAACAAACAACTTACCAAACGAAGCCAATGTTGTTAATCCATATTGACTGACTGCAAATGCCATGGCACTAAATGTTGCAATGACTGTTAAATGCATAATGTAACCCATAATTTTAAAGAGAACACTATTCACATTTTCTAATACATCAATCAATAAGTCCGACGTTCGTCCTCCAATATGAACTAATGCAACTCCAAATAAACAAGATATTAAAAGTACTTGGAGAACCGAATTATTAGCAAAAGCACCAACAGCACTGTCAGGAATCATATTCAGGAAAAAATCACCTTCACTAGGAAGCTGCGAACCTCCAGTTTTTTCATCTACTGCATTTGTACTTAAAGTGGATGGATTAATATTTAATCCATCACCTGGATTCATTATATTAGCAACAACCATTCCGATAATTAAAGCAAATGTTGTTACAATTTCAAAGTATAGCAGCGTTTTGCCACCGATCTTCCCGACTGTTTTGATATCACCTACTTTTGCAATTCCAACTACCACCACCCCAAAGATTAGAGGAGCGATAATCATTTTAATTAATTTGATAAATCCATCACCAATCGGCTTTACAGTTGTGCCGATATTTGGCCATAAATAACCAACCAAAACCCCTAATACAATCGCTGCTATAATTTGAAAGAGCATCCCCTTATAAAACGGCTTCTTCCTCAATTTTACTTCCATGCTATTTCCCATTCTCATATCTCCTTTTTCACATAAAATTCAGAATTTTTCAATCATCTAAAATTCTATTGTGTTATATTTTCTAACATCATAACGTGAATTTTCATGCGTGTCATTGTATCTTTTTACTAAAGAATATGAGAATTTATATACAAAATGACCAAAGAAAAGAGAAGGTCTTGCTTTTCTATCTTTTATAATTTGGAATTAAAAAGTATGTGTCCTTGCACATCGCACAAAATCTAAAGATATTAGAAGGCTGTACATTATAGGAATAAAGGCAACACAATGAGCAATAGCAAAGCCTATTCCTTCTTGTAGACTTAAGTGAAGATCGCTTTGATCTCGAAACGAGAAATAATCAAACGATAGTAGAATAAAATAGAACGTTAAAAAACCAACCATTTTTTCAATAGTTGGTTTCTTTTCAGCTTATCATTAAAAAAACGATGCTAATTTTGTACGCTCTTCTTTTGTTAATGGCACTAAAGGCAGCCTAACAGAACCTACATCAAATCCTTTGAATTGAAGAGCTGTTTTCACTGGCACAGGGTTCGGCGCCATAAACAATGCTGACATAAGCGGAAGTAATTGTTTATGAAGTTTTGCTGCTTCTTCTATATTTCCTTCTAGATAAGAAGCTACCATTTTTTGCATTTCATTTCCAATTACATGAGAAGCAACAGAAATAACTCCATTACCTCCTATTGAAAGTACTGGCAACGTTAAACTGTCATCACCGCTATATAAGCAGAAATCATCAGAAGTTCCTGCAATAATTTTTGTCATTGCATTTAAATTTCCGCTAGCCTCTTTCACCGCCACAATATTGTCGATAGCAGATAAACGTATAATAGTTTCTGGTTCTATATTTATGACAGAACGGCCTGGAATATTGTAAATCATCACAGGAAGGGTCGTATTTTCTGCAATTGTTTTAATATGCTGGTATATTCCTTCTTGATTTGGCTTGTTATAGTATGGCCCTACTACCATAACAGCGTCTACTCCAATTTGTTCTGCTTGTTTTGTTAATTCAATGGAATCATATGTGTTATTACTACCTGTTCCTGCAATTACCGGAACTCTCTTCTCCACCACTGCTACCACATGTTTAAATAACGCTACTTTCTCTTGTTTCGATAACGTTGGGGATTCACCAGTCGTACCTGCTACCACAAGTGAATCTGTTCCATTTTCTAACAAACGATTAATTAACTGTGTTGTTTTTGGAAAATCAATATGTCCCTTTGCATCAAAAGGTGTGATCATGGCCGTTGAAACCCTACCAAATAAACCCATTGTTCCACTCCTATTCTCATTTTCAATCTAGTTGTGTTTATTGTACTGTTTCTTTCTCTAATTCAAATGCAGCATGTAAAACATTTACTGCTTTTTTTAAATCTTCCTGCTTCACAAGTACCCAAATGGTCGTATGACTATCAGCAGATTGTAAGATGCGAATTCCCTGTTTGGATAATGCGGTCACTATTTTAAAAGTAACCCCTGGAACACCAGCCATTCCTGCTCCAACGACAGAAACCTTTGCACATTCTTTTTCTACAACTGGTTCATATCCCATTTGCTCCAATATGTGAATAGCTTTTGAAGTCATTTCGTCTGTTACCGTATACACAACACTATTTGGAGATATATTGATGAAATCAACGCTTATTTCTTCATTAGCCATCGCCTTAAATACTTGTGCCTGCAAATCATATTGATCCTTTTTTGCAAAAACTTTTAATTGAGTTACTGGTGCCACATGGGCTATCCCAGTTACAGGTCTCTCCTTAATATCGCTTCCCATTTTATCTGGGCTTATAGACGTAACAAGGGTACCCAATCCTTTTGAATAGGTTGAACGTATCCGGATTGGCACTTTAGCCTGCATCGCAATTTCAACCGCTCTTGGATGAATTACTTTTGCTCCTTGATAAGCCATATTGCATACTTCCGTATAGGTTACAACAGGTAAAGGCCTGGCATTCTCAGCAATGCGTGGATCTGCAGTCATAATACCTTCTACATCTGTAAAAATATCAATTACTTCTGCATGTAATGCTGCTCCTAATGCTGCTGCAGAAGTGTCGCTTCCGCCTCTGCCTAATGTTGTTGTATCTCCATTTGGGGCAGATCCTTGAAACCCAGCTACTACAACTACATCATTCGTTTCCAGCTCTTTTTGTACACGTACACAATCCATTTCAATAATTCTCGCTTGATTAAAATCATTATTTGTTAAAAAGCCGGCTTGAGCACCTGTTAACGCTGTAGCCTTTATATTATTTTCCATTAATAATTGCGTAAAGACCACACTAGAAATAACTTCTCCACAAGATAAAAGCAAATCATTTTCCCGTTTGCCTAACTTATTGTTGGAACCTCCAATGAGGGATAACAACGTATCTGTTGCATATGGTTCACCTTTACGCCCCATTGCTGAAACGACCACTACCACTTTAAAACCTTGTGATAATGCATCTTGAATATGTTCTTTTGCTTGTTCACGGGATGCTTCATCTCTTACCGATGTTCCGCCGAACTTTTGTACAATTATTTTCATTATAAACACCTCTACACACTTAAAAAAAGTGCTTTCTATGAGGGTTGTTCTAATCTAGAACAGATCCTAGTCCTACCTTTAAGCTATAAATCATCACTAATATTGGATTAGGATTCTGTCCTTTGCTGTATAGACCCTCTTTTTCTTTACATATAAATAGAATAGACTCAAGCTATCGAAAAACGCAATTTTTTCGTTATTTCCCTTGTTCAGGTGTTCGGTTTTCCTTGCTAAATAAAAAAGGATAAACGACTAACTTCGCCATTTTCCTATGTATTTGTCCAATAACCCGCATTTTGTCGATCCTGTGACAACGACCATTCCGCAGCCCTGTCACCAGACGCCAACCTCAAAATTTAAAAAGGTTCTCGATTAGTCTGAGTTTTTCTCCATTCACTTTTCCTATAACCTGATTATAGACGAAAAGTTCCTTTTGAAAAAAACATTCTATTTATTTATATAGTAAGCAAAGAGTACCACTTTGTTGCTACTGTCCATGATACTTTATTTTATTTAACGAGTCCTAATTTCACTAGACTCTCAGCGATTTGAACAGAGTTCCACGCAGCACCCTTCAATAAGTTATCAGAAACAACCCACATATGGAAACCATTTTCTGTATCTAAATCTTTGCGGATGCGCCCTACAAAGACATCATTTAATCCCACGCAATCAGCAGGCATTGGATAAACTTGATTTTCTGGTTCATCTTGCAACACAATTCCTGATGCATTTTTTAGTAATTCTTTTATTTCTGTTACGGTAACATTTGGATCGTTTATCTCAAAGTAAACTGATTCTGAATGTCCTGTTGCTACAGGAATACGCACACATGTTGCTGCTACTTTCAAATCTGCGTCATGCATAATTTTTTTTGTTTCATTAATCATTTTCATTTCTTCATACGTAAAGCCATTGTCTGTAAAAACATCAATTTGCGGAACAGCATTAAAAGCGATTTGATAATGCTTTTTATCACTTTTTACTGGTAGAATTTTTGGTTCAAAACTTTCATTATGAATGATTGCTTTCGTTTGACTATTTAGTTCTTCCACTGCAGCAGCACCCGAACCGGACACTGCTTGGTAGGTAGAAACTAGTACTTTTGAAAGGCCAAATTTTTCTTTAAGCGGCTGTAAAGCAACAACCATTTGAATAGTAGAACAGTTTGGGTTCGCAATAATTCCATTATGCTGATGAAGATCCTCTTCGTTTACTTCTGGAACTACTAAAGGTACATTTTCATCCATACGAAATGCACTTGTATTATCCACTACAATTGCTCCATGCTCCACAGCATGCGGTGCTAACTCCTTCGAAACGCCTCCACCTGCACTAAATAATGCTATATCAACACCTTTAAAGCTTTCCGGCTTTGCTTCTTCTACTGTTACTTCCTTGCCTTTATAAGTAACCTTTGTCCCAGCTGAACGCTTAGAAGACAAAAGAGTTAATGTTGAAATCGGGAAATCTCTGCTTGCTAATGTTTTAATCATTTGTTGCCCTACTGCTCCAGTTGCTCCAACTACTGCTACGTTAAATCCTTTTTTTTGCTCCATTTAAGGCTCCCCTTCCAAGGTGAAAATTCTCTATAATATTAGTAATGACGGCGACAATTTTGCCGCCATCAATGAATATTCTTTATTTTAACATATTCAAGCCATATGAACAGAACCTTTTTGTCTGATTCTTTCAAAAAAAATGGAATCAGCAAAACCAAACGTCACGTTTGTTTAATCCAGAAACTTTTCAATAATTACTGGTTGAATTTGCTGGTTTTTAATAGCAGATTCAATTGTTTCTGGAAGCATAGTCATTCGCGCCACCATAGAATTCGGTTTTTTAATGGGGTCATCTTGGCCAAATGGAATAAAATAAATATGTTTTGTCGCCATTAAACGCATCAAATTTACACCATTTAATCCAAGTGCATCATTTGTTGATATACCTAAAACAACTGGTTTTTGATTTCGTAATGTTGCTTTTGCAGCCATTAGTACAGCGTTATCTGTCATTGCATTCGCAAATTTACTCATGCTATTCCCTGTTAAAGGTGCAATTACCATACAATCTAAAGGGATTTTTGGTCCGAGCGGCTCTGCTTTTACGATGCTGTCAATTGCCTCATTTCCAGTTAATTCTTCAATTTTGCTAATCCATTCCATTCCTTTTCCAAAACGAGTGTCTGTATGTTGCACATTTCCTGTTACTACGGGAACAACCTCTGCCCCTAAGCTTACCAACTTTTCTATTTGTGGAAAAACTTCTGCATACGTACAATGAGATGCAGAAATACCAAATCCAATTCTTTTTTCTTTTAAGCTCATTCTGCTTGCTCCTTTCCCTTTTGTAACTGCTCTTGTAGTAATTGGGACAAAACATCTGCAAGGATATTTCCAGCAGTTTTAGGAGCAACAATACCAGGCAGACTAGGTGCTAAAAGTGCCTTTACTCCTCTTTTCTCTGCATACTGAAAATCAGTTCCTCCAGGCTTTGAGGCAAGGTCAATAATTAATGTATGCAATGGCATGTTCTCAATTATAGAGGAGGTGACAACGAGATGTGGAATGGTGTTAATGCAAATATCGATATCCCCAACAGATTCCTTTAAGTCTTCTAATTGCACTGGTGTTAAACCCATTTCAATTATTCGGGCAATATGATCACTCTGTTTCGCTGCTACTTTCACTTTTGCACCCAATGCTTGAAATGTTCTTGCAACACTCATGCCTACACGCCCTAAGCCCAAAACGATAATATTAGAGCTATGAATAGTTGTATCTGTATGCTGTATTGCCATCATAATCGTTCCTTCTACCGTTGGAATCGAATTAAGAATCGCAACATCATCCCTGTTAAATAACTGTACTAAGGATCGGTTTGCATTTTGTGTAATACTATTTAAATAACTATTAGTAATGCCTGAGTAGACGATGCAGTGCGCTGGTGTTTTTCTTAATAATTCCTCTGTTAAAAAAACTTCCTCATTTGAGAAAATAGTATCTACCTGTCCGTCAAGATTTGTTCCTTTTACAGGCAGAATAATTGCATCCATTTTTGCGAAATCTACGCCTTCGATTTTTTCCTTCGTAGTACCGGTAAAGGCGTGATCAAGTTGTTCAAATCCAATTAAAGAAAGTAATGCATGTTGCTCTGTTAACTTTCTTACAATCTCGAGCTGTCTCGCATCACCGCCGATAACAGCGATCTTCACCCCTGTCAGCATGAATCATTTCACCTTCTTTTTAAAAATCCACTAATTAAATAAGTAATTCCTCCACTACTTCAACATCTTATGTCATCACAAGCTTTTCGGTGAGTTTCATTCTAGAATTTGCCGAAAAAACATATTAAAATAGTTAGAAGCGCTTATATTAGGATAAAAAAGGTGACTGTAACGATGGCTGTTTTTTTCGATCTTTATTTTGTGAGATCCATTCGAGGGACTCTTTCATTTTAAAATTCATTCAGAAGAAACGACTGCCGGAGGGGAAATAATGGAGGGGAAGCAAACAAAAGAGAGGTACATAAGAAAATAAGAAGCAATGCGTTTTTCCATTCAACTATTACTAGCCAAACATCACTGCTTATTTATCTTATGTATCTCTCTCATTCATCCTTTTCTGGTATATCGATAATGATCATGTCACTGCCTATTTTTTTTATATGTGACCAGGGAACCTTTAATTCTCCACCACTTCTTTTAAGTCCAAACCATTTTAATGACGGAATCAATAATGTTTTTATGTGCCCATCTTGTTCATTAATTTCTAAGTCTGTTTGTCCAAGAACACCTAGTCTTGCAGCATTTTTTACATCTACAATTTCTTTTCCACTCAGTTCACTTAATCTCATGTTTTTGTCTCCTTCTATATCACTCTTCTATCATCATATTTTCGGGAGTCATTATTTAGACTAGTTAGTAGTAGATTATTTCTTGCTATTATATTAAAGACTTAGGTAGAATACCGTCTGGACTTATTAGGGAAACAGAGTACTCATCTTTAAAAATTTGATGTGTCATTTTATTTACTGCTTCTACCGTAACTTGATCAATTTGATGGATGATTTCATCTAATGAACGGTGTTTACCCAATATCAGCTCATTTTTTCCGTTGCGGCTCATTCGGCTATTGGTACTTTCAAGGCTTAACATTAAACTTCCTTTTAACTGTTCTTTACTATTCATCAATTCTTTTTCTGTAATTCCATCGCCTTTTAAAGTAGACAATGTCGTTTGAATGGTTTCATAAAGATCATCTAATTGTTTTGCGCCAGTACCGCCATAAATAGTAACTATTCCACTATCTTGAAAAGCAGAATGATAAGAGAAAATAGAATAGGCAAGCCCTTTTTGCTCCCTCACATCTTGAAACAGTCTGCTGCTCATGCTGCCGCCTAAAATATTATTTAATGTGATAAGATTGTACATATCTTCATGCCCAACCTTTAGTCCTTCATACCCGAGGCATAAATGTGCTTGTTCTGTCTCTTTTTTCCGTGACATTTTGCTTGCATGAAATGTAGGTTTATCTATTTCTAGGTCACTGCTTCCTGCTTCAAAATGGCCAAAATACTTCTCTACTTCTGTTATAAATGATTCAGATATATTGCCGGCAATAGAAATAACAACATTTTCAGGTGTATAATGTTCGTGCATATACTGGCGTAAAGTATCTCCATTAAAGGTCGCTAATGTTTCTTCTGTTCCAAGAATTGGGTAACCTAATGGATGCTTTTCAAATACTGCTTGACTTAACAAATCATGAACAATATCATCCGGAGTATCATCATACATTTTTATTTCTTCATACACTACATTTTTTTCTTTATTTAACTCTCCTTCTTCAAAAGTGGAGTTAAAAAACATGTCTGCAAGCACTTCAAGTGCAATATTCGAATGTGTATCTAACACTTTTGCATAATAGCAAGTGTATTCTTTCGAAGTAAATGCATTTACTTGACCGCCAATACTATCAAATGACTCCGCAATTTCTCTAGCATTTCTAGTTTTTGTTCCTTTAAAAAACATATGCTCTAAAAAATGGGAAACACCATTATTTTTTTCATCCTCATTGCGAGAACCTGTTCCAATCCAAACACCAATTGCTACAGAGCGAACCGTCGGTATATTTTCTAATACAATTCGTACCCCATTTTGGCAAGTATATCTCTTTATCATGTATGTTCCTCCTGTTCTAATTGCCAATTATATAAACGTATGCGATTGCTAGTATATCTCATTCCTATTATTTTTACCAAAAAATTGTTTTTAAACAAGAAAAGTGCAAGCGCCTTGAACAGCCCCGAAGAAAAATGTTCTCCAGACTCAAAAAGTGTTTTTTTACTTTTAGAGGCTGGAGGTTATCTTTCACAGGGGCTAGGCACCGGAACTAGACAACAAGAAAGGCGCAGGGGCCTTGCTCAGCCCCGAAGAAAAATGTTCTCTTGACTCAAAAAGTGTTTTTTTTACTTTTAGAGGCAAGAGGTTATCTTTCACAGGGGCTTGGCACCGGAGCCAGACAAATAAGAAACACACATGATTTCACACTCACACCCCGGCATGAAAATTTTTTCTA
>JBDNRM010000148.1:0-11308 GCA_047718615.1 Bacillus sp. (in: firmicutes)
TTGATTGGAGTGTAAGGTGCGAGACTCCTGTGGGATTTGCGGGTTAGATGAGACCTAAGCAGGCGCAAGCGCCGAGGAGGCTCATCGCACGCCCCACGGAAAGCGAGCATCCTGAAACGAGAATCTTGCCCCTATTTATAAGGAATAATGTTTGCAAAAAACACCATAAAAGATTAATCAATCATCCTTTTCTAATTGCTCTAAACCAAGTTAAGTCAATACATGAAGAAGGATTTATAACTGCGAAGTTTGAGTTAAGTATAAAAACTAGGTTGTTCCATTGCGCTACAGACACTCGCTTTCCTCTACTTCCCGCAGGAGTCGAGTGTCTTCCGCTCTATTCCACTTCGTTTTTAAAGGTTATTTTCTAAAACCTAATTCTTTTACCAAGAAAAAAATGAAATAGATTGGAAAATGGAGCAGCCTGAATACACGTAGACTCCTGTGGGATTAGCGAGACAGCTGAGACCCTGCAGGCCAAGGGCCGAAGCGGCTCAGCGCGAGCCCCACGGAAAGCGAAGTGTATGCAGGCTGCGGGTGATTACCACAAACCTTCTTTTTTACATCAATAAAAAACCCAAACCATGATACGAAATATTTTTTCATCTTCGTATCATGGTTTGGGTTTATCTTCGGCTGGAATACTTATGTCCCAGCTTCTTTTTTTTGTACGCATTTAGAATACAGGTATTTATGTTTAAGATTGGTGAAAATAACCTTTGTCTCTTCGTGCTAAAAAAATCAAATGCCAAAGACGACCTTAAATAAAAGCAAAAAGTTCAGCCAATAAATGCATAACGAAATAATCCATAATATAAAGGAGCAATTATAACAAGTAGCATAATAAAAATAATGCGTCTAACCGCTTTAGGCATTTCTTCAAGTGTTCGATCTCCATCATAATATTTGCTATTCAAGCTAAAGAAAATATGCCAAAGCAAAGCCCCGATAAAGATAAATTTCCATACAAATGGAGTAAGAAATTGATTGTTTGTTACATATCCAAATAAACCAATCCACGTAATAACAGAAATACAAAAATCAATTTTGGCAAGCATCGTTCGATAACGGCCATTTATAAGCAATCCGATTACCCCGATACCTAAGAATCCTAAGTAAACCATCCATACTATTTGTATCATACCTTTGTTCCTCTTTATTTCCTAAGTTTAGAGAGGGAAATATTTCTCTCCCAGTTCCACTGTTCAATCCTTATTTATTATATAAAAAAAATGAGTAATCTGAAATGTATTTTTTAAAGAGAAATGAGTGGGATTTTTAAGGTTGAAAAATAGTTGGTAATACAGGTTATGGTAGTTTTAGTATTTTACCGTCTCATTGATGGAAGCCTATTTTTGCTCCTTCATCAACTAATTTAATTAAAGATGCTGAGAGGAATTTCAATTTCTTGAATATTCCATTCTGCATATATTCTCCATTAGCAAGGGATAAAAACATCTCTTCTTCCGGCAAATAAGAAACCAATATGCATTTTTACTACTCCATCTCATCAGTTTCCAATAGCAGGGATACTGTCTATTCATTGAAACTAAATATCCTTTTTAACCGTTACACTAATTAGGATTCAATTCTTTTAGAAAGCAGGGAGACTAATGAGAAACAAAAATAGGATGGGAGCATGGATTATTACAAGAAATATTTTTTTGGTTATTATTGCAGCACTTCTTATTTGGATTGCTTTTCATCATATTATGAATAGATTTGAGCAAAAAAAATATCCAGCAATAGGACAATTAGTGGAAGTAGATGGAAAATATATGCATGTCTATACAAAGGGAGATGGAGAAAATACTATCGTATTATTAAGTGGCTTAGGTACTGCGGCACCAGTATTGGATTTTGAGCCTTTGATTAACGAATTGGGGAAAAATAATAAAGTTGTGGTCGTAGAGCCTTTTGGTTATGGATGGAGTGATCAAACAACTAAGGAACGATCAGTGGAAAACATAGTAATGGAAATAAGAACTGCTTTAAAAAAATCAAATATAGAAGGTCCGTACATCCTAATGCCACACTCCATCTCTGGTATCTATAGTATGTATTATGCAAATAAATATCCAGATGAAATTAAAGCGGTTATAGGGATAGATTTCACTTTGCCTAATGCTTTAGAGTATTTTAATGAGCCAGCTCCAACATTGCCTGAATATATGAGATATGCAGCACCAATCGGAATTTCTAGGTTGGGATCCTACCTAATTCCTAAAAATATTCTGCCGATAGCGGATAAAGGAACTTACTCTGATGAGAATTTAAAGTTGACCAAAATTATTGCTGCACGGAATGGCTATAACAAAAATATGGTAGAGGAAGTGAATGAAATAAAAAATAATATAAAGAAAACAAATGGTATGTCATTTCCTTCTAACATGCCTGTCATGATATTCACTACAAAAGAAGATAAAGTCACAGCGGATGGAAAATCAAATGTAACTTTTTATGAAACGCAATTAAGGAATGATTCTTCAAAGATAATTAGTTTAGAAGGGCACCATTATTTACACTGGACTCGATATAAGGAAATGAGCAATTATGTTAATGCATTTATACGGAATGATTATTACTAAGAATAAGAACAAATGAGTTTGATAGGATTGTTGGTTTTGTTTGTCATCTCTAACTTCTTTATAAGGAAATTGAAATATCCACCTATTGTTATGGAATAAATTATTCTATATGAGAATGGCATTAGTTAAATGGGTTCGCAAAAAGAAGCGACATCAATATGCTGTCGGCTTGCAATTTATTTCCAATGAAAATGGAGAGGAAAGATAGTAAAGTAGGTAAGTCAGATGTAGCGTAAAAACACATCCGACTTCCTTTTTATTTTTTATGGGAATCAACATTCTATTTGTTCCCTTCTTTTGCAAGGAATGGAGAAAGAGGGTTATCTTTTCGATCTAGTCTGTTTATGAGCTGTGTCTCTTTTTTTCTTTTTTTTCCTAGATGAGGTTAATGCAAAACGGATGAGTTTTAGCACAAGGTAAAATCCGAAAAATAAAAGAAATCCATAGATACCCACTACCGCATCTGCAAACTCCATATTTCCTCTACCTGTTATTCCTTGCTGTATTTCAATCGCAAATACTAGCACTAAAATTAAAGTAAAGGTATAAATAAAGGAAATACTTGTAATACTCCATTTTGCCAGTTTTTTGAAAACAGCTTGAACAATAAAAAAAGATATGATTCCTATAATCCCAATTATCCATAAATGTAAATCTTTATCTGTAGCCTGCCAGCCAATACGAGCAGCGATATGCATAATTACATCATGCATAATATTCACTATTTCAGCAATAATCTTAATGATATCTTTCATAGTAGCCCCCTTTAACAAAGTATATAATAAAAGGGAAAAATAAAGGAGTTAGAACCCCAAACTTATAATCATTTTTCCTTTAAGGCGTTTAATGATATAGATATATATTGATAAAAAATAGATTGATGAAGAAGAGAACTGATTTATCCTTAAGGAAGCAGAGAATCGTCCACTTGCTGCCCAAACAATTCTATAAAGTGCTTGGCGCTTTTAGAAAGATATCGATTTTTAAGCCACACAATACCTACGTCTGATTGTACGGTGATATCAGGCATATCAAATAATTCAATATCTGGGATTTGAAAGGAAGAGAGAACTGATTTAGGAAAAATCGTTGCGCCTATTCCTTCTGCGACTAATGCCATTGTAATGGCTACACTTGAACATTCACATATGATATTCGGTTCAAAGCCTAATCGTCTGCATTCGTTGACGATTTTTTCATGTAATTGAATCGTCTTATCACTTTTTAATGCGATTATAGGGATGTCCGCTAAATCTTCTAATAAAAAAGAAGACTGTGCAGGTCGCCAATCCTGCTTCTTGGGAACTACAAGGACAAATGGATCGGATGGCAAAGGAAGGATGGAGTATCTGTTAGAATCATAGTTTGATTCAAACGGGAGCCTTGTCACTACCAATTCGATATTTCTATTCTCTAAATACTCTCCTAAGATAGAATGGTCTCCTTCTAAAATCTTAAAGGTAATACGTGGATAATGTTCACGGAAGGAAGCGATTTTCTCTGGTAATAAGGATACACAAGTGAATACGGAGCCGATTGACAGCATGCCTTGTATGCCTTGATCAATGTCTTTCATTTCCGTAATTGTTTCATTCAGCTGATGAATAATGCCTTCCGCTTTAACCTGAAAAATCATTCCTGCTTCTGTTAATTTCATTTGTCTTCCGTCTCGATCAAATAATGTGACACCAAGTTCTTCCTCTATTAATTTTAATTGTCGACTTAAAGGTGGCTGTTCCATATTTAGTTTTTTTGCTGCACGTGTAATTTGACCTTCTTTTGCTATAGCTAAAAAATACCGAAGTTGTCTTATATCCATGAATCATTCCTCCTGAAAAAGTATACCTTTTTGATATGGGAAACAAATAATACAGATATTTTTCATATATATAATGGAATGATATCATAAAATTAAATGAAAGAAGGAGGAATAGATTACGTGCAAACACATATGATTTCGGTCATTGTTAAAAATCAGCCAGGCATATTATCACAGGTTTCTAGTTTGTTTACTCAGTGCGGTCTTAATATCGATACATTAAAAGTTGGGAAATATAAAGAAATACATACATCCAGAATGAAAATCTCTCTCACAACGGAAGATAACAAATTGGAAAAAGTAATTCAGCAGCTTGAGAACTTAATGGATGTTATTCAAGTGAATGTAATGCATCAACATCATGCGATGAACGCTGTTGGAAATCGATTAAGCCATGTTTTTTCTAATCGTGCTGTATCATTTTGGTTAGTTGCTTATAGTCTATTTATTACCCTTCTCGGAACGAATATCCCTTCACCTTTGCTTGCTCTTTATCGCACCGAGTGGCATTTATCGACAAGTATGGTTACCCTTCTTTTTGCAATCTACGCCATTGTTGTGATTCCAACCATTATTCTATCTGGACAATTATCTGATCAGCTCGGCAGGAGAAAGCTTCTTATCCCAGGCGTATTGTTTTCTATTATTGGATCATTATTTTTTATGTTGTCAAATAATATTGAAATGCTATTAATCTCTCGTATTTTTCAAGGTCTGTCTGTTGGTATGCTTAACGGGGTAGCAGTTGCGGCATTAACGGAATTAGATAAAAAACAAAATCGAATGAAAGCAGCCTTTATTGGTGCAATGGCAGTGACGGTTGGGAATGCACTAGGACCTGTATTATCAGGGTTTCTTGGGGAGTATGCACCATTTCCTACAAAACTCTCTTATCTTATTCATATGTTACTCGCAGTTCCTGGATTTATTGGCTTACTCTACATGGGAGAAAAGGTTAATCGTTCACGAAAAACCATTCAACTTCATAGACCTTCTGTTCCAAAAGGCATTCGCAGTCGATTTTATTTATCTGGCATGACGTCATTTATCGCATGGTCGATCATGAGTTTAATGCTGTCGATTATTCCAAGCTACACGAACCAATTAGTTGGGAGCTCTAATTTAGGCATTTCAGGAGCAATTGTTGCGCTCGTTCTTATTATTTCAACCGTTAGTCAAATGGTTTTGAAAAAATGTCAGATACAAAATATGGTTCTAATCGGATATATTCTGCTAATATTAGGACTCATTGCTTTAGTATTAACCTTATCAACAAAATCACTTTTCCTTTTATTCTTAACAACTATTTTAATTGGATTTGGACATGGACCAACTTTTGCAGGGAGCTTGGCATTAACCAATAAAATATCACCAACTCAATCACGAGGTGACATTATCGCATCCTTTTATGTATTAACGTATTTAGGTGTTAGTATCCCTGTATTAGGACTTGGCTTTGCTGCTCATTGGCTTGGCCTGATTCATTCCATTGCATTATATTCTGTGTTAATGATTGGCATGATTTTAATCAGCATGTTTTATTGGATTCTTGATAGAAGAGTCGAGAAAAAACACGGATTTGTTTATACGCTGGAATAGAAAGAGAGGAGAAGCTGGGACACAAGTATTCCAGCCGAAGATAAACCCGAACCATGATACGAGGATGTAAAAAACATTTCGTATCATGGTTTGGGTTTTTTATTTATGTAAAAAAGAAGGTTTGTGGTAATCACCCGCAGCCTGCATACACTTCGCTTTCCGTGGGGCTCAGCTTTAGCCGCTTCGGCCCTTGGCCTGCAGGGTCTCATCTGTCTCGCTAATCCCACTGGAGTCTACGTGTATGCAGGCTGCTCCATTTTCCAATCTATTTCATTTCTTTCTTGGTAAAAGAATTAGGTTTTAGAAAATAGCTTTTGAAAACGAAGTGAAATGGAGCGGAAGACACTCGACTCCTGCGGGAAGTAGAGGAAAGGCTGAGACCCCGCAGTAGCAACGAGGTGGCTCAGCTTCCTCCGAGTGTCTGTAGCGCAATGGAACAACATAGTTTTTATACGTAACTACTTTCAATTTATCCGGCAAAAAGGGATAGAATTTTAGAGAATATCACATTGCACCTTACAAAATCCTTTTTGATACAAAAAAAATTAGACATATGGGATGAAAAAGCAGCTATTAATATATAAAACAGTACCTTGCAATAAATAATACTGGATGATATATTGTACATATAAGTTATTTTTATATAACGGTACTATACAATACATGGTACTGGATTATACTAAAATGAATAGGGTGATTTATCATTGAATGTACAGTTTAAAAAAGGCGTATTAGAACTTTGTGTACTGGTACTGTTAGATAAGAAGGATCGGTATGGATATGAATTAGTTCAGAGAATATCCGATCAAATTGAAATTTCGGAAGGGTCAGTTTATCCGTTGCTCAGACGATTAACGAAAGAAGAATACTTTACAACCTATTTACAGGAATCAAAGGAAGGACCCTCTCGTAAATATTACAAGCTTACAGAAAAGGGAAGAAACTATCTTCACGATCTTATCGCAGAATGGAATGAATTTTCTAATGGTGTGAATCAATTAATAAAAGAAGGTGTGAACAATGAATAAAGATCAATTTTTAAAACAATTATCTGCAGATTTAAATAGGTTGTCTCATGAAGAACGCCAAGATATTATACAGGATTATGAGGAACATTTTTTAATTGGATTAGAAGAGGGGAAAACGGAAAACGAAATTGCTGAGGCATTAGGTTCACCGCAGCAGATCGCCAAAGAGTTATTGGCTTCGTACCATCTTGAAAAGGTCGAATCCAGGGCAACAACAGGGAATATGTTCCGAGCTATTTGGGCTGTTATTGGTTTGGGTTTCTTTAATTTAGTAATTGTACTTGGGCCTTTTATTGCATTGGTTTCATTGATTTTTTCCGGGTGGTTGATGAGCATTTCCTTTATTATGTCGCCAATACTCGTCCTTATAGGTGTTGTCTTTCAGCCTGATACATTTGAACTTTTTTCTCTCTTTTTCTCTCTTTTGCTTTGTGGAATAGGTTTTTTTATTGGGATAGGGATGCTGTTTTTAACAAAAATTGCTGCAAAGGGATTTGTTCGTTATTTAAAATTTAATGTATCACTTGTGAAAGGTGGTTTAAAACATGATTAATAGAAAAAAAATATCAATTGCTGCAGCTATTTTAATAGTAATCGGAGCAGTTGGAAGTCTGTTTACTTTTCACTTAATGGATAAAAGTGTGTCTATTGCAGAGGAAAAGACATTTGATAATAATAATATTACTGCTATTAAAGTAGATGCAGATAATGCAAGTGTAAAAATTGTGCCGACAAAGGAATCCGTTACGAAAGTAGAGTTATCTGGAAGAGGTTCCAAAGATACGAAGAAAATCTTTTCCGCAAATATAGTGGGAAACACACTTGCTGTAAAATGGAAGGATGAGAGAATTAAGTTTATTAACTTTGATTTTGTATCGGAATCCTTAACTTTAAAGATATATTTGCCAGAGAAACAATATAAATCAGTGGAAATCGATAACGATAATGGATATGTCCAACTAACGGATCTAAAAATAGATTCATTAGAAGCTGAAACGAATAATGGCCGTGTAGAAATACGGAATATTTCTTCATCCAATGTAGCTGTCGAATCAGATAATGGTAGAATAATGCTTGATAATGTTAGCGGAAAAATCAAGGCGACAACAAATAATGGGGAAATATCAATCAAAACAGTAGATTTAGATCGACCAATGCATTTAGAAACCGATAATGGCAGTATAGAAGTGGAAACCGAAAAAGAGCCATCGAATGTTACTTTTGATGTGTATGTAGATAATGGCAGTATTAATATTTTTGATAAATATAAAGGCAATGCTGTTATTGGAAATGGAGACAACTTAATTAAACTAAAAACAAATAACGGCAGAATTACCGTTGTAAAATAATAACGAATAGTAGAAAGAAGCCATTTACATGAGGTAAATAGCTTCTTTTTTTAGTCTACAAGAAAATAAAACAAGTTTCGTGAATACTTTATAAGATAGATAAATAAAGGAGGCGGAAAGAGATGGATTTTCCAACGCAAATAGCAATTCACAGAATAAAGGAACCAAGATTGGATATTTATGTACCAGTGGTGCAGGGACTTAAAAACCAGTCTGCTCAAACCGCGATCAATCAACAAATCATGAAAACAGTTAGAAAGCTAATTAAAAAGCAAGGTTATTATGAAAACCCACAAGCCGAGATAACGGGATCTTTTGAATTGAAAACGAATGAAAGAGGCATTTTAAGTTTAACGATTGAGCAATTTTCTTATTCTGGTGGAGCGCATGGAATTACTTATATAATCGGTTTAACTTTTAACATACAAACAGGGGAGAAATATAAATTGGCAGATTTGTTTAAACCAAATAGCCCCTATGTAGAGGTTCTTTCCAAGCTAGTTGGTCAACAAATAAAAAAACGGGATATTTTCACATTTGAACCCTTTAAAGCGATTAATCCTAATCAAGATTTCTATATCGCAGACAAGTCACTCGTCCTTTATTATCAGCTATATGAATTAACGGCATATGCATATGGATTTCCTTACTTTCCTATTTCTGTTTATGAGATTCAAGATATAGTTAAGGAAGAGGGGGCATTAGGAAAAATGATTTGATAAGAGTAGTGGGGGGAGGGCTCTTAAGAAATGTGGAAATCTTATCGAATATGCACATTTCTGCCACCCCCCTTTGAGTAAGTATACCTGTTCACCTATTGGAAATATAAAGTATGAAGAGTCCTTTATGGAATAAATCTGCAGTTTTCTTCTGAGGTTGTAGGTAGGAGAAGTAGTTATTGTTTTTCATTTAAGTATTCTAATACACTTTGGTGCTGTTTTTGAATAGTAAAAACTTGTTTAATCTCACTGCTTAATTCTGTTTTGGTCTCATCCAGCTTATTCATCATACTTCCATAATAGAATCCAACTTCTTTACGCATTTCCCTTTGCTCTTCGATAAGCATTTTTTGATTTTCTTCTAACGATCCTAGTCTTTTATCTGATGAATCCATCTTATTTTCCATAAATCCAAATTTACCTTCTAATGAATCCATCTTATTTTCCATTGAACCAAATTTACCTTCTAATGAGTCTATCTTATTTTCCATTGAACCTAATCTTTTGTCCATCGAGTTTAATTGGCTTACAATTTGATTTAAAATCTTTTCCATGAAATACACCTCCCTTTTTAAAATTATTATAGCGCTTAATCTAATGGATGTCATTTCAATTTTCCATTCTGATGACTGTTCTCAACAATCTTTTTAGGGTTATCTTCCTGAGTAGATAGTAGGTTGAATAATTTTGATGTTCTAGTGAATCGTAGAAATACGTCTTCTATGAAATGGGCTGGAGACAAAGTCATTACCAAAAAAGAAACAGTAGAGTTTCTTTTCACTTTCTTACTCTCGATTGAAAGTAGAGAAATGTCCCCTTGCTTCCTTGTTCAGTATCAATTATTCTGAAAGTAAGATATTTATTGCTTTATAATATTACCTGAATAAGAAGCAGAGAACCGTTTCTTGCGCCTAAGAAGAAGTGAAAGAAGTGAAAGAATGAAAAGAGAAGAACTGGAAACAAAAATGAAGTCGATAGAGGAAAAGATTGCAAGCTATCAACATACTTTACATCAGTTAAACGAGGAATTGAAGGAGGTAATAAAACAGGAAGAAGATAGGGGGAATTATGTCTCTTCGAAAGAAATTACTGACTTGATTTATGAAAAAACTGGTAAAAACACGAATATGTCAACAATAAAAAGGTGGGCTGATGAAGGCTATATAGGGGAAGTCATCGATGAGAAAGACAAGTTTTGGGCTTTAAAATCGAAACAAGGAAAAAAACGATTTTTATATCCAAAAACCGATGTATATAGTTTTTTATATCAAAAAGGATATCTTTGGCCAAAATACGAGGTATTAGATCGGGTACAAATAAGCAAAAACGACGACGATAAATTGCTTACAGGAATCATCATCGACTCTTGTTTAAAAAATGCTCAATTTCATTATACGATTCAGCTCGAAGTCTCAATGAAAATGGTGAAAGAGATACAAGAGAGTTGCTTAAAAAAAATAATCTAGGAGAGTGAGTAGACTATGAAAGTCAAAATCAAACTGGAAAATACAGTGGAAAATCAAACAATTGGACGTAATATTAGAGATTTGAACCGTGAAGTTAACAATTCTATCGACATTTCATTCAACAGTGATTTATCTGAAATCTATTTTGAAGGAGAAGAAATCTTAATTGGTCAAAAAGACTGGATCAGTAGCGAAATGTTAGTGGAAGGACAAATAAAAGAAAAAGAAAACGGATATATTATTCAACCAAAAGATAAAGGAAAAACGATTAACCTTTATTTGGATGCAGAACTTGTAGAAGAGTTGAACGAAATTAGACGGCATGTTATAAGTAAAACACAGCATGATATTGTGCTCGAAGTATTTAAGAAAGGCCTTGACCAATTTAAAAACGATTAACCTCTGATAAAGCTCCATTTTAAGCCGTTTAATTGGCTAGGGGATGTTGGGCCCGTTGTATCCCATAAATAGGCAGTGTATTCATATGCCCTTCTCTTTTTTTATACATGTATGGAACAATGAAAATAGAAAGTGGGACATTACCTTTTTCTCATAAACTTCCATTCTTCATCAAGATTCCACTATATATTGTGTCTGCTTCCTAGTAAAATTCAATATTAACCCCACTTCTAAAACAAACTATAGTACGACCACCTCTTTTAGATGTTATCTGACAAAATAAAAAAAAAAAAAATAAATTCATTCTCATATTAAATAGGATGCTTTTTTTACTATTCCTT
>JBDNRM010000149.1:0-11017 GCA_047718615.1 Bacillus sp. (in: firmicutes)
ATTACATACTTATTTGTGACAATTTAGAAAAAGTTGAAGGATTCATAGCATTTCTTCGCTTATTTTGGTATGATACAAATGAATTTAAAAGGATATGATTCGTTTTAGTTTACTTTGGGTAATAAGTACATATTCCACTTCTCTTTGGGAAATTTAATAAAGATTACCTTGTAAATAAGGACGATCATAAATAAGGAGGAAACAAAAATGGCTTTAGTTTCAATGACAGAAATGTTGAAAAAAGCAAAAGCAGAAGGATATGCTGTTGGACAATTTAACTTAAACAACCTTGAGTTTACTCAAGCAATCCTTCAAGCTGCACAAGAAGAAAAATCTCCGGTGATTTTAGGGGTTTCTGAAGGCGCAGCACGTTATATGGGTGGTTTCAAAACAGTTGTAAAAATGGTAGAAGGATTAATCGAAGACTATAGTGTAACTGTACCAGTTGCAATTCACTTAGATCATGGTTCAAGCTTTGATAATTGTAAAGCAGCAATTGATGCAGGATTCACTTCTGTTATGATCGATGCTTCTCATCATCCGTTTGAAGAAAATATTGAAACTACTTCAAAAGTAGTGGATTATGCTCATTCAAAAGGAGTTTCAGTTGAAGCTGAATTAGGTACTGTAGGCGGACAAGAAGATGACGTTATTGCAGAAGGTGTTATTTATGCTGACCCACAAGAATGTGCTGAGTTAGTAAAACGCACTGGCATTGACTGTTTAGCTCCAGCTCTTGGTTCTGTTCACGGTCCTTACAAAGGTGAACCAAACCTAGGTTTCAAAGAAATGGAAGAAATCGGAAATGCTACTGGCATGCCGTTAGTATTACATGGTGGAACTGGAATTCCAACTAAAGATATTCAACAATCTATCTCTTTAGGAACTGCTAAAATTAACGTTAATACAGAAAACCAAATCTCTTCTGCTAAAGCAGTTCGTGAAGCTCTAGCTGCAAAACCTGAAGAATACGATCCACGTAAATATTTAGGCCCAGCTCGTGAAGCAATTAAAACTACTGTTGTTGGTAAAATCAAAGAATTTGGTTCTTCTAACAAAGCATAATTTTAAAAGAAACCGCCTGTTTAGGCGGTTTCTTTAAAGATAAGAAAGAAAAAATTATAAAAATTAAACTATCAATTGAAATTTCCTTCCATAAGAAAGTATTTAAGAAGTCGTGAAGGGAAATAATAATCACTATAACTAAGTTGGGTAAATGGATAGTTGTTTTTTTCTGTTTCTGTGTTTAACTTAGGAAGGTAATACAAAAGATGTTAAAATAATAATAATTTCTAAAAAAGTTCCTCAACTATTTTTTCGTTGCGAAAAATATTACTACGTACTCTTCAACTTTTGTCACGGTTCATGTTCTTTTATGCTTTTTCAAAGATTAGAAAAGTAAACCTTTATCATGTTAGGCAATAAATAGCAGGCTTTATGGTCTAGTCATTTTTGTTAAAGGTGAAAGAATCCCCCTTTAACACATGTTAGCAAATACATATTATTTGCTCTTTTCCTATCAAGATTACTTTTTGGTATAATAATTGGATTAGTATAAAACAAAGATTTTACGTCCAAGCCTTGATTCAATTTTTATATTTTATGTTCGTACAACTGCTATATATTTATTTTTGAATAGATCACTCATCAATCGCATTATTCAGAGTTGGTGATGTACACTTATTCTCTGCTGTCATAAGACTTTGTCAGCAGTCATAATTAATTATATGTATAGTTTGTACGTGTTTTGCATGGCTTAGAAGGGAGTTAGAAATGGAAAAACTTATGATTGCAGGTGGGTCTCCATTAAAAGGAACTGTTCGAATAAGCGGAGCAAAAAATAGTGCTGTTGCTCTTATACCAGCAACCATTTTAGCTGATTCTCCAGTTACAATTGAGGGATTGCCTGACATTTCTGATGTACAAATTTTAAAGGAAATCATGGAAGAGCTTGGTGGGTCTGTTGTGCTTTCTGATTCTGACATGACGGTCGATCCAACCTCTATGATTTCAATGCCTATGCCGAATGGGAAAGTTAAAAAATTACGTGCTTCTTATTATTTAATGGGAGCGATGTTAGGCAGGTTTAAAAAGGCGGTTATAGGGCTGCCTGGTGGATGCCATCTTGGGCCACGTCCAATTGATCAGCATATTAAAGGGTTTGAAGCACTTGGCGCACAAGTAACAAATGAGCAAGGAGCTATCTATCTTCGTGCAGATGAATTAAGAGGTGCTCGAATTTATTTAGATGTTGTAAGTGTGGGAGCTACCATAAACATTATGCTCGCAGCAGTACGGGCAAAAGGGCGAACCATTATTGAAAATGCAGCAAAAGAACCTGAAATTATTGATGTTGCTACACTATTAACGAATATGGGAGCAAAAATTAAAGGTGCAGGCACAGATGTTATTCGTATTGAGGGTGTAGATCAGCTGCATGGATGCCGTCATACGATTATACCTGATCGTATTGAAGCCGGAACGTATATTATTATTGGCGCTGCTGTTGGAGAAGGGATTTTAGTTGATAATGTTATCCCCCAACATTTAGAATCGTTAATTGCGAAACTTAGAGAAATGAATGTACATATTGAATCAAGTGATGATCAGATATATGTAAGTTCTAATCCGGATTTGAAAGCAGTAGATATCAAAACGTTGGTCTATCCAGGTTTTCCAACAGACTTACAGCAGCCATTTACATCTCTTTTAACAAAAACAACAGGGACAAGCATGGTTACAGATACAATTTATGGTGCTAGATTTAAACATATTGATGAATTGCGGAGAATGAATGCTACAATCAAAGTAGAAGGGCGCTCAGCCATTATCAATGGACCTGTTCATTTGCAGGGGGCAAAGGTGAAAGCTAGTGATTTGCGTGCAGGAGCGGCACTAGTAATTGCAGGCCTTATAGCGGAAGGTGTTACTGAAGTTACTGGTCTTGAACATATAGATAGAGGGTACAGTAATTTAGTTGAAAAACTTAATGGCCTTGGTGCAACTATTTGGAGAGAAAATATGTCTAAAGAAGAATATGAACAAATAAAAAATGTATGAATTCACTACTAATGCTTGAAACAAATGGACAATCAAGAGGAATATATGCCTTCGATACGGAGGCATATTAGCATAAACTCTGATGAATTTGAGAAAATGTTTTGTTAGGGATTTCTGACAGTGAAATAGGAAAGAAAACTATTGCTGCTAAAAGGCAATGAACAAAGATATTATTTAATGGCATTAGTAGTAATAGAATTCTTTACTTAAAAGGAAAAATCAAAAATGATGATGCCATTAATAATAAAGTTTGATGATAGAATTCTATAGAAGAGCAAAAGGGATGTTATTTATTTGCTCATTCTGTAGTAATGATAGCGATTTCTAAATGAATTATTCTTCTTTTAACTAATAGTGAATTTCTGGTTTATTTGCAGTCTTTTTGCCTGGTTGACCATTATCTTTGCTAATTAACATATTACTTTTGGTTTTTCAAAGCGGTTTATTCATTAAATAAAGGGGATAAATTTGAGAATGCCCCAACCCCCTTCCTAGAAACATTTATTCCCTAAATATGTAAGAAGTGTAATGGAAGAAAAGCAGTTGTTTCTGATATGGATTTGATGTTTTTTATGTTTTGGTAAAAAAATTATAGTTGCGCATTTTTTATGGGAAGAGTTAAAATAGAAATTGCTTTTGATAGATTTTTCTAGCCTGAATAAAGGTAACAGAAATCATTCTCTTAGTATGTATACTTGTTTTTGTATCATAAGGTATAAAGAAATGTAAGTGGGTAAAGTGAAAGAACATTTCTTCTATATTATTACTTCAACTTATTTATTCTCGCATCAATATGGAATTTCTTCACACAGTCAATTGCCTCAAAAATGATTTAAACATTCCTTTCCAAATTATTATATATTGCTTGAAGCATGGTAGGAATAACTGAAAACTTAAAAGAGTGGTGTCATTATGGGATTAAACATATCTAGTTTAGAAAATATGAAATTAAAAGAGTTATATGAATTAGCACGGGAATATAAGGTGTCATATTATAGTAAGTTAACGAAAAAAGAATTAATTTTTTCCATTTTAAAAGCAAGAGCAGAGCAAGAAGGTTATTTCTTTATGGAAGGTGTTCTTGAAATTATCCAGTCAGAGGGTTTTGGTTTTTTACGACCAATAAACTATTCTCCAAGTTCTCAAGATATCTATATATCTGCCTCGCAAATTAGAAAATTTGATTTAAGAAATGGTGATAAAGTTTCTGGTAAAGTACGACCTCCAAAAGAGAATGAACGTTATTTTGGATTGCTGCAAGTAGAGGCAGTAAATGGCGATGATCCGATTGCTGCCAAAGAAAGAGTGCACTTTCCAGGATTAACTCCATTGTATCCAGATCGCCAAATGAAATTGGAGACAACTCAAAAATATGTTTCTACTCGAATAATGGACGTATTAGCGCCTGTTGGGTTTGGGCAAAGGGGTCTTATTGTTGCACCACCTAAAGCAGGGAAGACCATGTTGATTAAGGAAATTGCCAACAGTATCACTACCAATCATCCAGATGCAGAATTAATTGTGCTATTAATCGATGAGCGTCCAGAAGAAGTAACAGATATTGAAAGATCTGTTATGGGGGATGTTGTAAGTTCAACATTTGATGAAGTTCCTGAAAACCATATCAAAGTGGCAGAGCTTGTGTTAGAAAGAGCGATGCGTTTGGTAGAGCATAAAAGGGATGTTGTCATCTTGATGGATAGTATTACAAGACTAGCACGGGCATACAACTTGGTGATTCCTCCAAGCGGAAGAACACTATCTGGTGGTATTGATCCAGCGGCTTTTCACCGTCCAAAACGTTTCTTTGGAGCTGCGCGAAATATAGAAGAAGGCGGTTCTTTGACTATTTTAGCAACTGCTTTAGTTGATACTGGTTCACGCATGGACGATGTTATCTATGAAGAGTTTAAAGGAACGGGTAATATGGAGCTTCATTTAGACCGTTCTCTTGCAGAAAGAAGAATATTCCCAGCAATTGATATTCGTCGCTCTGGAACAAGAAAAGAAGAACTTCTTATTCCGAAAGAACATTTAGATAAATTATGGGCTATTCGTAAATCTATGTCTGATTCTGCTGATTTCTCAGAGCGCTTCTTGCGTAAATTAAAACAAACGAAATCAAACGAAGAATTTTTTGCTGTATTATCAGACCAAATGAAGGCTGGGACTGCTAAACGTTCTTAAGCGTTATATGTATAATTATATGGTAAATAGTGGATGGTAGTATGAGTTGTATAGGAAATAATGAATTAATTATTCCTACTTAAAGCTTTAAATAAAGGGAAATCAGGCGTGATAGCTATTTTTCTTTTTAGAAAAATTATTTAACATTCTAAATGTGGGTGAAGGAATCAAGTTGCAAAATAGAAATGACCTTGCTATAATGAACACAGTATGTTTTTAATAATTAACAATGTTAAAGCATTGTTTTATAACTCTGTTTCGAAAGTTGCAGGGCGGAAGGAGATGAAAAGGAATGAAAGCAGGAATTCATCCTAATTACAATCAAATTACGGTGAAATGTGCATGTGGAAATGAGTTCACAACAGGTTCTATCAAAAAAGAATTAAAAGTTGAAACTTGTTCTGAGTGCCACCCGTTCTATACTGGACGTCAAAAATTCGCTGAAGCTGGCGGACGTGTTGATCGTTTCAACAAAAAATACGGTCTTAAGTAATATGAAATGTCAAGAACAGGCAAGAAGTTATTATTCCTTGCCTGTTCTTTCTTTTATGAAAAAAAGGCTGCTATACCTATTGGAGGCCGAATTTCTCCTGGTTTAATGCAGGAACTTTAGTAAGAGATTGCTGATTTTGGTGAGCGAAGAGTTACTGTTAATAAACATTAGCTTCTTTTTCTAAGTGATAAGCTGTTTAAGAATGGAAGGAATTTCTCTATTTTTGCTTTCTATTCTTAAGCGTCTTATGCTTATGTTGATGTTGTTGCAACCTTTGAGGAGCATGATAGGTGTATATGCTGAATTGGAGCTTTTCAGTTCTTCATTTTTTTGCACATTTTATATTTGGTATATGTTAAGTAGAAGAGTTAAATTGTTGGGAAGAAAGGGGCGGTTTCATGTATGTAATGAAACAGCATGGATGGGTAGAGGTTATTTGTGGAAGTATGTTTTCTGGTAAATCAGAGGAACTTATCCGTCGTGTAAGAAGGGCAGAATTCGCCAAACAAAAGATTATCGTGTTTAAACCGAAAATAGATAATCGCTATAGTGAAGAAGCGGTTGTTTCTCATAATGGTACGTCAACGCTTGCTGTTCCTATCAGCAAATCTACAGACATTTTTGAATATGTTCCAGCGGATATGGAAGTTGTAGCTATTGATGAGGTGCAGTTTTTTGATGAGGAAATAGTGAGTGTTGTCCAACATTTAGCAAATAGTGGTTATCAAGTGATCTGTGCGGGTCTTGATCAAGATTTTCGCGGTGAGCCATTTGGGAAAATGCCAGAGTTGATGGCTGTTGCTGAAATGGTTACAAAACTTCAGGCGGTTTGTGCTGTTTGTGGTTCCCCTGCAAGTCGTACGCAGCGTTTAATTAATGGGGCTCCAGCGTCTTATGATGATCCCATAATTTTAGTTGGCGCATCAGAATCATATGAACCACGCTGTCGTCATCATCATGAAGTGCCTAAATCACCTCCAGCGCTAAAAAAGCAGGACAGCACTACTTCGCTATTATAAATCCTTTATTTTCAATATAAGCCCCTTCCAACGAGATGGAAGGGGCTTATTTTATTATTTAATGATTATCCAACTCTTCAAGACCAGTAAGTCCTGGGAAACCTAACACTTATTTTGCTTTTAATCGATTTCCGATATTTTATATAGTTACGCTTAATGACTATGGATGATTTATGCTTTTAAAAAATCCATTTATAAAATATGGTCATTTATTTCTAAGTTTACTTTAGAGAAAGCTTGTCTTAGTGTTGCATAGGTGGTAACTTCACCCAAATTGATTCCTAGTCGCTCCACCATTTGTGCCACTTCTGGACGCATGCCAGATAAAGTCGGTTTTATTCCGATAAAACGAAGGACTTTTATCAGTTTTATTAATTCATGCAATACACTTGTATCAATAACTGTTATACCGGATAAATCAATGAATAAGTGACTGATTTGCTCTTGTAAGCAGCGCTCAGGTACTTTCTCCAAAATTAATTTCGCCCGGGTTGTATCAATATCTCCGATTAATGGCATTACACCGATATAATCAATAATTGGAATGACCGGAATACTAAGCACATTTATCAGTTTTTGCTGAGCAGAAAAACGACTTCGAGTAAAGTCGTGATACATACTGCCAAATTGGTTGTTTAATTGATCAAAAGTACTGTGAAAAATAGAACTCCAATTCAAAATAGTTTTAGTGGAAATCTTGGTATCATCCTTAATGAATTGTTCTATTTGATCCCAGATGACTTGGCGAGTAATGCTTAATGCTTGCAAAACCTCATGCGCAGGGGTTCCTAAATCTACTCTGCTTTGTGCAACATTTTTAGCCCAGTTTGATAGATTGATAGTAAATACTTGCGGATCTTCTAAAAATGCGCTCATAACAGTTTTAATGGTGGATGCATGCTGTTTCTCCAATAAACCTTTAACAGAGGAAGAAGATTTTTTTGAATAAATGGATCCAATTTCTCCGTCTTTTAAAGTAAACCACTTTTCCGTAATTTTGGCAGAGTTTTTAACAATATAATCGTATAGAGATTTATTCGTTAAAGACATGGACATATATCCTCACTTTCCATTAATACTTCTATTATAAAGGAAAAAATAAAAGAGAGGGAAAAAAACGGACCCGTTTCCCTGTTTCATTCAAGAAGAGACGCTTAATTTGGTTTTGACGATGGTTATCGCCTATAATATAATGAATACGTTATGGAAAAAAATGAGGTGAAGTTCATGTTTGATCGTCTACAAGCTGTAGAGGATCGCTATGATAAGCTTAATGAGTTATTGAGTGATCCTGAAATTGTTAATGATACAAAGAAATTACGTGATTATTCGAAAGAGCAATCAGATATCCAAGAAACGGTCGAGGCATACCGGGAATATAAAGAAGTGAAAGAACAGCATAAAGAAGCAAAATCAATGTTAGAAGAAAAATTAGATTCCGAAATGCGTGAAATGGTAAAAGAAGAATTAGATGAAACGTCAGAACGCATTGAGGAACTAGAAGCTCGTTTGAAAATTCTATTGATCCCTAAAGACCCAAATGATGAGAAGAACGTTATTATGGAAGTCCGTGGGGCTGCAGGTGGAGATGAAGCAGCTTTATTTGCTGGTGACTTATACCGTATGTACAGCCGATTTGCAGAAGCACAAGGATGGAAAATTGAAATTATCGATGCAAGCACAACAGGAGTCGGTGGCTATAAAGAAATTATCTTTATGATCAATGGGAAAGGTGCTTATTCCAAAATGAAATTTGAGAATGGAGCACATCGCGTGCAGCGTGTTCCGGAAACAGAATCAGGCGGTCGTATTCATACGTCAACAGCAACAGTCGCTTGTTTGCCTGAAGCAGAAGAGGTAGAGATTGAAATTCATGATAAAGATGTTCGGGTTGATACATTTACGTCAAGCGGCCCAGGAGGACAAAGTGTTAACACGACTATGTCTGCGGTGCGTTTAACTCACTTGCCAACTGGTACAGTAGTATCTTGTCAAGATGAAAAGTCTCAGATTAAAAACAAAGAAAAAGCAATGAAAGTATTACGTGCTCGTGTTTATGATAAATTCCAACAGGAAGCGCAGGCAGAATACGATCAACAGCGTAAATCTGCAGTTGGCACGGGTGATCGTTCGGAGCGTATCAGAACATATAACTTCCCGCAAAATCGTGTAACAGATCATCGTATTGGTCTGACTATTCAAAAATTGGATCAGATCCTGCAAGGGAAAATGGACGACATTATTGATTCATTGATTTTTGAGGAACAATCAAGCCGTCTAGAAAGTGCATCTGATGTGTAAAGATAATCAAATGAAAGTTTTTGAGGCCCTGAAATGGGCTTCTTCTTATTTATCTAAGCAAAATCGGGAAGAATACGCAGCAGAATTATTGTTAAGGCATGTACTTCAAATTAGTCGTTCCGAACTGTTAATGAAGTTCAGAGAGGATATGCCCCAAGAGGAAATGACTATTTTCCAAAAATACGTGTATCTCCATGCAGACGGAAAACCGATTCAATATATTGTTGGTTTTGAAGAATTTTATGGGAGAAAATTCAAAGTAAATGAAGAAGTTCTAATCCCTAGACCCGAAACAGAAGAATTGGTAGAAGGTACATTAAAAAGGGTTGGGAAGCTGTTCGAAGGAAAAACCGATGTAAAGCTGGCTGACATAGGAACTGGCAGTGGGGCAATCGCTATTACGATGCAACTGGAAGCTCCTTCTCTTGAAGTAACTGCTACGGATCTTTTTCCTGCTTCTTTGCGTATAGCAAAAGAAAATGCAGATAATTTAGGAGCACATCAAATTAACTTTGTAGTAGGAGATTTGCTTGCTCCTTTTATAGAAAAAAACCAAACATATGATATTGTTCTATCCAATCCGCCATATATACCGGAAAAAGATCAGGCAAGTATGTCGGATATAGTAACAGAGCATGAGCCGCATCGTGCTTTATTTGCAGGAGATGATGGACTAATAATCTACAGAAGGTTATGTAAGGAACTCCCTTTTGTATTAAAAAAACAAGGATTGGTCGGTTTTGAGGTCGGTGCAGGTCAAAGTAAAGCAGTATCTGCCTTATTGCAGGAAATATTTCCAGAGGCAAATGTCGATGTGGTTTTTGATATAAACGGAAAAGATCGAATGGTTTTTGCAGAAATAGGATTTTAAAGTGTATATAAAAAATGTCGTTGACTTATCAAGTCAGCGGCATTTTTTTTAAATTTTGCTAGTTTAAGATTCTTGCAGTTTGTCCACACTATTGATAGTGAAGGGGCGGTGCTTAATATGAGAAAAAAACCGATGGCAACCATGTATTTATTTGTACTTATTCTATCTACTGTTTTTAGTTTATATATACCAAAAAATGAAGTGACTGCTAATGATGAAGTTGTTATACCTAGTGATGCGATTCGTTTAAGAATATTAGCGAATAGTGACAGTGAAGAAGATCAAGCCTTAAAAAGAAAAGTCAGAGATGCTGTAAATAAAGAAATAACCACTTGGGTGTCCGAATTAACTTCTAAAGAAGAAGCAAAAAAATTATTACAATCAAAATTGCCAGAAATTCAGAAAATAGCAGAAAAAGTAGTGGAAGAAGAAAGTGAAAATCAAACGGTAAAAGTTAAATTTGGAAAAGTAGACTTTCCTACAAAGTTATATGGAGAATTTCTTTATCCAGCAGGAGAATATGAAGCGATACTTATCACGTTAGGCAATGGCGAAGGAGCGAATTGGTGGTGTGTGTTATTTCCTCCATTATGTTTTCTTGATTTCTCTAATGGGGTCGCCGTAAGTGATGGATTTGATGATAAAGATGGGAAAAAACAAGAGGTGAAAAAAGAAGCAAAAGAAGTGAAGCAGGATAAGCAAGAAAAGCAAGAGAAGAAGAAAGAAAGCCCAGCAAAAGCAGAAAAAGAGAATACAAAGAAGGTAAAAGAGAAAAAAGATCCTGTATATGTGGAGGAAACAAAAGAAGATAAAGTGAAAGTGAAATTTTTTATCGTAGAAGTATGGGATAAAATATTTGGATAAATTTTAAGAGGCTGCTTTTTATCAGAATCACTGATGAAAAGCAGTTTTAATTTTGTTGTTCTGGCTGCTGGCTTATCGAAAATTTAGCTAAAACGATTTTTTAAAAAAATATGTCAGAATTTTTAACAAATTGCTATATTATTCATGAAGCATTGTTGTATAATTTGATTAATAAATAAACATTTGTGTTTAAAATTTAAAGATTGAACAATAGTGTTTAAC
>JBDNRM010000150.1:0-11012 GCA_047718615.1 Bacillus sp. (in: firmicutes)
ATCCCCTTTTAATAAAATTCACGCAAGCCTATTAATCTCTGAATATTCCACCTCTAAGATATGACTAAAATATTTTAAGCTTAGAATTAACCACTTGCAGATGATCAAGTGTATTTCTTGGTAAAAAAGCCAGAAAAAAAAAGATAACCATTTGTTTATTGATGAGTTTATCTTTCAGTAGTTTTCTTCCTATTAAGTTCCAAGCGTTTTTTCTTTGGCCTTCATATATAAAGTCATATACTAAGCTAGTATCTAATAAATCAATAATTTCTTTTTTCTTTTCTATGGAAATAGTTGACTCTTCCAGATTTTTATTTACTACTTTCCTAGCAAAACGATGCATCTTCAAGCTTCTTCCACCACTTAAATTATTTTCTCCCGTAAATGTCTTTATTAATAAAGGTTCTTTACTATATTTCCCTTTAAACTTTTTAGCAATTCGAAGCCAATAATCATAATCCTCTGCCAAGGTCAACTCCTCATCAAAAAAACCAACAGAATGAAAAACCTCTCTTGTCATGATCATGGATGACGTTGCTATAAAGTTGCCTTTTAACAAAGGAATATAAATATCTCCTTCATAGAAGTGTTTTAATACAAATCGTTCTACTTTTTTATCAGTATATATGACTCTATTAATATACTGGCCATATACTATTCCTAGTGATTTGTCCTCCTGAAACAGTTCTAACTGTTTCTTCAACTTGCCTTCTATCCATATATCGTCTGAATCTAAAAAAGCAATATAATCTCCTGTAGCTAATCGGAGGCCGGCATTCCTTGCTGCTGATACTCCTTTATTTTCTTGATATTGGTAGATAATATGGATTTCTTTATCCGAATATTTTTCAATATATGGAACAATCACTTCTTGTGAGGAATCAACAGAACCATCATTAATGATAATGATTTCTAAACGTATTTGCTCTCTTTTTTGTGAGACAACACTTTCGATTGCATCCATAATGGTATTTTGACTATTGTATACTGGAATAATCACACTGATTTTCATATTTAACTCCTTTATTCTTCTTTTATAACCAATGCTTTCTCCTATCACTGTCAAGCAGCTCCTTACAATTCCAACCTTCTTTTGGTTTTCCGATAACAAGTGTTCAAATAGATGGATAAAATAAACGGAGCTTATAAGGCAGATGAAAAATGTTTATTTCTAATATTTAGATAATTATTTTTATTTTCGAACTTTTTCATGCTACCCTCCTCATTCCAATTCTTGCTATTTAGACATAGTATTAAATACATAGGGATAAAAGCAAAAGAGTCAAATTGGATTAGTGTCCATATTAACAGGATAGAAATAAATAGTTTATAACGATCATTTCGCAAGGTAATTAAAATACCTGTCATTAATAAGATAATTATTAAACCCATTATTCCCATTTCCGATAACAATCTCGTATACATATTATATTGTGCGATGACATTGCTGTGTTCACGCGCATTAATTAGTTCTGGGAATTTTTTGTAATCATGGTTGACCGTTGGCAGATTTTTTTTATAGTAGTCTACATAATTTCCAATCCCAACCCCAACTAACTTATTATCAAGAAAAGCATTGTATCCTATAGAAGAATACGTATTTCTAATTTGAAAAGACGGATCAGAGACTATTTCTTCTGGATTCTCCATTACTTTCATAAATCTTTGAACATGATAGCTATCCTTTGAACTTCCCGTGAAATTTATTACAACAACTAAAATTCCTACTAATGCAGGAACAAGAAAGAATAGCTTAAAAATATTTTTCACACGAAGATAGAGAATAAAGTAGACAATCAGCGCGAATGTTATATCCATGTAGTATCGAACAGACAATGTTAATAAAGACAGGATAAAGAATAGGATAACAATACCTTTAATACATCTATTGATAGGTTTAAACTTATTTAGGATAAATAAGGAAGGAATCATAATTAAATTAGTATGAATGGATGTAAAGGATGGTTCAGAAAATGTAAAATGAACCCTCCCTGTATTAATATAATCCGTTCTTGCTACAAAAAGTGAAGTTATATGTTCAATAAAACCCAATGGAGCAACATAAATATAGATGACTTGCAGCAGGCCGATAAATACTGGAATAGTATAGCCATATAACAGCATTTCAAGAGACTTTAGCCGTACTTCCAGTTGCGTTTTCATTATAAAATGTTTAATCGCCAGGTATATGATTACTCCAGCTAGAAAAGAAGTTACACTGTCGAATAAACCGTCTAAGCTATAGTTGTTAAATCCTATCATCACGGCGCTAATCACAAAGCTTAGCATAATAGTAAAGAAAATAAATAACTCCATTCTTTTCCATTCTAAACGAATAATTTCTGGTATCTTTATGGTAAAATACATCACTAAAAAAAGGAGGCTGACTGGTTTATATGCTGTTCCAAACATAAATGGAAAATTATCCAATGATAAAAAAAAGAAGGCAAGATACATTAAGTAATGAGGTTTCATCATTTTTCATTGTCCTTTTGCTGTTTATTTATTTTTATAGTGTATGTTCAACAACGAGGATAAAAAGGACCAAGAAGATCAAGGCGGCCTCGCTTCTGGCATCATCCTTCCACAGAATGTGGTGACTTCAACGTTGCTTACAAGACGTGAGAAGTGAAAGATAAGCCAACGATTCGACGTGTCCCTTTTTACCGTACATTTTGAACAACCTCTTATAGAAAAGCAGGAAACTCTCCTCCCTCTACACTTTTATATAATGACTTTTGCTTTTGATCGCTGAAAATGATCTATTACTTCTTCCCATTCAAAATAAAGACGATTAAAGTCCATCTCACTTATTCCAATTCCTGTCTGAACTTCTACAAACTCCAATTCTGATAATGCCCTTATTCCATGCTTCTTCTCTGCAGGCAGATGAATAATATCCCCTGTTTTTACTCTCGTAATGTGATCATCCAATGCTAATTCTCCTTCCCCACGAACAATTGTCCAAACTTCATCTCTTAATAGATGAAAGTGGTAGGAAGAATTTTTGCCTGCGTGAATGCAAATACGTTTCGCCACCATTTCTTGGCCGTCATCATATTTTGCATAATCAAGCACTCTTGACCATCCCCATAACCGTTCTTCATACATAGGAGGTCCTTCAAAACTACTGATTAATTCTTTTATTTTCGGACTGGATTCTTTGTCTGCCACTAAAATTCCATCCGGACTGGCAGCAACGATAATATCTTTTACCCCAAGCACTGTTACTGGGATATCCAATTCATTGACAAGATGTGTGTTAATTGAGTCCTTCGTTAAGATTCCTTTTCCCATTTGAGTCGTTGCCATTTCTTCTGTTAGCGTATTCCATGTTCCGAGATCCTTCCAATATCCATTATAAGGAAGGGCGACGATTCTTTCCGCCTTTTCGACTATTTCGTAATCAAAGCTAATTTTTGGAAGAAGCGAGTATTGTTGTGATAGTTTTTCAAATTTCAACGGCCATCCTTTTGAAACTAAAATATCCGTCAAATAGCTTAATTTAAAAGCAAAAACCCCACAGTTCCAAAGAGCATTCTGTTCGATTAGGAGTTCTGCTTTTTCTTCGCTTGGCTTTTCGGTAAAATGATTTACCTCATAATAATCACTAGAAATAATCTTGCCAGGCACTATATAGCCATACTTAGAAGAAGGATAAGTCGGATTCACGCCAATTAAAGCTAATTCTGCATCGGAACTTCGTAAAACTTGTTCTAATTCTTTTATCTTTTCGAAAAAGAGCGCATCTACATATGGATCGACAGGCAGGATAACTATTACTTCATCCTTCGATACATTTGCCTCAGACACTAAATAAGCAGCGGCTAATGCGATGGCAGGAAAGGTATCTCTTCTTTCTGGTTCGATAATTAACGGAATCTCTTGCCCGAGCTGGCTATAAATCATATCGCTCTGCATTTTCGATGTTGCGATAACAGAAGATTCGGCTAGGCCAGATGCTTCCAGCTGCCCCCATACACGTTGAACCATCGATGTTTTTTCTCCATTTTCACTTTCCAGTACCTTCAGAAATTGTTTCGAGCGTGTATCATTTGATAGAGGCCAAAGTCTTTTCCCTGACCCTCCTGACAAGAGAACTAGCTTCATATAATATATACCTCCCCAAAAAAACAGACCTTCTGCAGAAGACCTGTTTCTAATTTTTATGTTCTACTGGTATTTTGACTGAAGTCTCCTCCACATAAACGGATGTTTCAGTAGAAATATGCTGTAAGAGACGTTGATACTTTTCTATTGATATTTCTCTTTTTAAATATTGATCCAAATAGCTGCGACCATTTAATCCAAGTTGCTTTCTTTTATCTACATGTAAATCGTATACTTCTTTAATTGTTCGTATTAGCATCTTATAGTCTTGCGGCTCTACTACAATACCTGATGTGCTTTCGGTAATAATCCGCTGAGCTTCACTGCCTTTCTCCAACACGCCAATAATTGGTTTTCCTGCTGCTAATACTCCATATATCTTGCTGGGAACTGATACTCCTTTTATTCCTTTTTGGTTCACTACTAGATGAACATCTGCAGCGTTTAAAGAGTATTTGATATAATCTTTATGCTGAAAAGGCAAAAACATTGTATTTTCTATGTGATTATCTGTAATAAACTCCTGCATTTGCTTTTTCATGGCACCTTCACCAATAAAAACAAACACAAGGTCTTTATATGCTTGAAATTCTTTTGTTATTTTAATAATGTTTTCTAAATCATAATAAAGTCCAAGATTGCCTGAATACATCACAATAAATTTATTGTCTATATTGTATTGTTTTAGAAAATTTGCTACTTGTTCATTGCTCTTTTCTAATGGAATGATGTCCTTTTCATCTGTCCAGTTATTAATAACTGTATGCTCTGGTACTCTTTTGTTTTTGAATCTCGTTTTTAATGTCTCTCCCATATCATTTCCTACTAAAACGATATGGTCGGAATAGCGGCAATTTAATTTATCAATGGCTTTTGCTGCTTGAAATACCCATTTTTTATTTGTGTAGCTTACAGCTTCTGCCTGCTCTGGGTTAAAATCTTGAATATTATAAACATGCTTTGTACGTTTTAAAAACTTCCCAATTGTACCAATTAGTCCGCCTAAAACAGGAGGTGTAGAAATGGTATAAATAATATCCACCTTTTTTTCCTTCAGGAGTGCGAGGTTTGCATAAAAAAAGTAGGTAAAAATATATTTTATCCTACTCACTTTGGATGTTTTATTTACTTCGGGTAAAAGAATTCTCGTTATTTCCATATTTTCGAATTGTGATTTTTCCAAACGTTTCTTTTTATTTATATCGCTAGCCTTTTTTGGTTGTGCTGCGATGACAGAAACTTGAAAGTCATTTTGAAGTTCTTTGCAGAGCTCCGTCATCAGTTGTGCCGTTGAGTCAAAATCAGGATAAAAATAGTTAATGACAAACGTTATTTTCTTCATATTATCACCATGATTTTTGAATTATTTTAATATAGTCGAAATAGCTTGCTTCTTTTTTAGCAAAGGAATAAACGGGAGCTGTATTCTCTTCTTTTTCTGCTTTTTGCTCCAAAACAAAGTGTTCCAAACTTTGAACAATTGATTCAATGCTAAATGGATTAAAATAATAGGCGTCCTCTTTACAAATTTCTTTTGCATACTCTCTATCTGCAACGATGCGATCAATCCCACACTGCTCTGCTTCCAAAAGGGGCAGTCCCAATGTTTCAGCAAATGATGGAAAAATAAGTGCGTCCATTTTCTTATATAACGTATACATAGACTCAAAAGGAACCTTGTCTAAATAGGTAATATCCTTGCAATCATTCCCTTGTATCGTTAAATACAGCTTCACTTGATGCTGCTTATTTCTCTGGTTGTATCGTTTCACCGCAGCAAGCAAGCGCTCATTATTTTTGTATTTCTCCTTATTTGTTGGGTAGAATAGCTTAACTTGCTGCTTATTCTCTCCTATTTTTGCTTCAATGGATTGCGGAAGCGGATTGGAAAAATCGCTGAAATTGCTGCTAGATGGTCTATGTATGGTTATGGTCTTCTGGTAGCCCATTTTTCTAATCGCTTCTTGCATCCATTCAGTTTGCACAATAATTTCATTCATATTATTTAATTGTCTTGCTAAAATACTTCTTAGTAATATTTTATATTTCAGGAAATTCTTTTTTTCGATGTCTTTCATGCTAATTTGAATAAATGGAAGCGGTGTATGAATTAGGACAAATTGTTTCCATTCCCCTTTCTTTATTCCCGTATTTTGCAGGGAAAGATAGGCGTGGTAATTCTTTTCTTTCATTAATGCTGGAAGAACTTGATATTCATATGCAAATTTAGCATAAAAATTTCTCTTCGGCTTCGTATCGTAGATTACTTCTATTTGTTTAGTGGCATACGATAATAACTCCTTATTTGATACTAAAACCGTGATAAAAATATCCTCCCTTAATAATTGATCCTCATTTTCATTTAGATCCTTCAGGAAGCATTTTGTCAGTGACAATGCACCTCTTGCATCATTTGCTGTGGCATTGACTAATATTTTTCGCATTTATCTATTAATCTCTCCTAAATAGTATTTAGTACTGGATTGATCTGGTTTTGCATATAAAAAGGCTTGGTTTATCCAAATCTTCTAAACCAAGCCCCTCTTTATTTAAATTTCTACTAATTTATTTTTAGCATGCTTCTCTAAGTCTGCGTCTACCATCATATGAACCAAGTCGGTAAAGCTTACTTCTAATTCCCAGCCCAGCTTTTTCTTCGCTTTAGAGCAATCTCCTAAGAGTAAATCTACTTCTGCTGGTCGCACGAACCTTTCATCAATCACCACATAGTCCTTCCAATTTAGACCAACATATAAAAATGCTGTTTCAACTAGTTCTTCGACAGTATGCATTTCTCCAGTAGAGATAACATAATCATCGGGCTGATCTTGCTGAAGCATTAGCCACATCGCTTTAATATAATCCCCTGCAAATCCCCAATCCCGTTTTGCATCTAGATTGCCCATCCGCAATTCTGTTGCTAACCCTAACTTAATTTTGGCAACTGCATCTGTCACTTTACGTGTAACAAACTCAATGCCACGGCGAGGTGACTCATGGTTAAATAAAATTCCAGAACATGCAAACATATTAAAACTTTCACGGTAATTTACCGTAATCCAATGTCCATATACTTTTGCTACACCATAAGGACTTCTTGGATAGAATGGAGTTGTTTCTTTCTGCGGAGTTTCTTGCACTTTACCAAACATTTCAGAACTGGATGCTTGGTAAAAACGGGCATCTGGCTTCACAATTCGAACTGCTTCCAACATATTTGTTACGCCAATTGCCGTCATATTGCCAGTTGCAACTGGCTGTGCCCATGAAGTAGCAACAAAAGACTGCGCTGCTAAATTATATACTTCATCTGGTTGTGCAATTTGTACTGCTCCTATTAAAGAAACAATATCATTTAGATCTCCGTCGATCCATTCTAATTGATCTTTAATATTCTCTGCATTCTCATAATTTTGTGTACTTGTTCTTCTTCGCAGTGCAAAAACTTTATACCCTTTTTCTAAAAGAAACTCCGCTAAATAAGATCCATCTTGACCTGTTACCCCAGTTATTAATGCTCTTTTCATTTTATTCCTCCTCGTAATTTAGTTTATTTTTGTCAATTTATTATGTAGAAACCAATCGTATGCTTTTTGCAGTCCTTCTTCCAAAGGCGTTTTTGCTTTCCATCCTAAGGCATTGATTTTTGTCACATCAACCAATTTTCTTGGCGTTCCATCTGGCTTTGACGTATCAAACTTAATTTCTCCTGTAAAACCAACTACCTGACTTATTAGTTTTGCAAGTTCTTTAATCGGAAGGTCCTCTCCTACTCCAACATTGACAATTTCATTTCCTTCATAATGATCCATTAAGAAAATACACGCTTCGGCTAAATCATCGGAATAAAGAAATTCTCGTTTAGGAGTTCCTGTACCCCAAACTTCCACATATTCAGCGTTTGATTCTTTCGCTTCATGAAATTTTCTTATAAGCGCTGGCAATACATGAGACGTTTGGAGATCAAAATTATCATTTTCTCCATACATATTTGTTGGCATAGCTGAAATAAACCTAGTACCATATTGTCTGTTATACGATTCACACATTTTGATTCCAGCAATTTTTGCAATAGCATAAGGTTCATTCGTTTCTTCTAATGGTCCTGTTAACAAATATTCTTCTTTTAATGGCTGTGCTGCTAATTTGGGATAAATGCATGTGCTTCCCAGAAAAAGCAGCTTTTCCACTCCAAATCGGTGAGCAGCATCAATAACATTTGTTTGAATCATCATATTGTCACGAATAAAATCTGCACGATATTCATTGTTAGCAACAATGCCACCTACTTTGGCAGCTGCTAGAAAAACATACTTAATCTGTTCTTGTGAAAAAAAATCATTTACCTGAAATGAATCTCTTAAGTCTAATTCACTACTATTTTTAAAAACTAGATTAGCGAACCCTTCTTTTTCTAATTTTCTGAAAATAGCAGAACCAACTAAGCCTTTATGACCGGCAACGTAAATCTTTGCATCCTTCTCCATCAGTGCTCTATTTCCCCCTTTCTAAAATGCATGTTTAGACCCAAATAGAACAAATACTGTTTTTACAATTATTTGGATATCCATTGAAATATTTCTATTCACCATATATTCTAAATCTAATTCGACCATTTCTTGAAAACCGATACTATTTCTTCCGCTAATCTGCCATAACCCTGTACATCCTGGAGTAACAAGTAATCTTTGTTTATCGTATTCTGTATATTCCTTTACTTCCCGAGGCAAAGGTGGTCTAGGACCGACCAAGCTCATATCCCCTTTTAGAACATTCCATAATTGAGGAAGCTCATCAATGCTTGTTTTCCTAATAAATTTCCCAACATTTGTGACTCGCGGATCCTCTTTCATTTTGAACATAGCCCCGCTTATTTCATTTTTTTCTAATAAGTCTTTCAAAAGTTCTTCGGCGTTATAAACCATGGATCGGAATTTATACATATTAAACTCTTTTCCGTCTTTTCCAATCCTCGTTTGCTTGAAAAAGATTTTTCCTTTTGGATCTTCTATTTTTATAAGAAGAGAGACAATGAGAAAAATAAGTCCTAAGCAAATGATTCCCATAAGGGCGAAGCATATATCCAGCAGTCTTTTTTGATACAAATAACCTTTTTTTTCATTAACAAAAATGTGACTTTTTTGATTTACATATAAATATTCATCTTTACTTAAATTAGACATGTAAGCACCTACCCATTATTCACATGATCAACTAGATTTGTAGATAGCAACTCCTGTAAATAACGCAGCATTTCTGCTTTTAAATCTTCATGTTGTAGTGCAAATTCTACAGTCGTTTTGACAAAGCCTAATTTCTCCCCAACATCAAACCGATTTCCTTCAAAATCATAAGCAAATACTCTTTGTATTTTATTTAATTGTTGAATGGCATCTGTCAATTGGATTTCCCCACCTGCGCCTTTTTCTTGAGTTCCTAAAAACTTAAAAATCTCAGGTGTTAAAACATATCGTCCCATAATCGCTAAATTGGAGGGTGCAGTTCCCAGCTTTGGTTTTTCTACTAAATTAGATACTTGATAAAGTCTTCCTTCTGCAGCTTCTGGATCTACAATTCCATAACGATCCGTTTCATTCTCTTTTACTTTTTGCACTCCAATCACAGAAGAAAGTGTTTCGTCATATTGGTCTATTAACTGTTTTAAACAGGGTGTATCACTTTGGACAATATCGTCTCCTAGGAGGACAGCGAATGGTTCATCGCCAATAAAGTTTTTTGCACACCAAACTGCGTGTCCTAATCCTTTGGGCTCTTTCTGACGAATATAATGAATATCAGCTAAATTAGTAGAATACTTAACTTTTTCCAATAAATCATACTTCTCTTTTTCTAGTAGATTATGTTCTAGTTCATGAGCGTAATCAAAGTGATCTTCAATGGCTCTTTTTCCTTTTCCTGTTACTATAATAATGTCTTCGATTCCCGACGCAATTGCCTCTTCCACAATGTATTGAATGGTAGGTTTATCTACTATAGGCAGCATTTCTTTCGGCATTGCTTTTGTGGCTGGTAAAAATCTTGTTCCGAGTCCGGCAGCAGGAATGATTGCTTTTTTCACCTTTTTCAATGTTCGTCCTCCTTGTTACGAATTTTTAAACCACAGAGCTTCCCCACCTGTATTAGGGGTGGTTTGCCTTATGCCTTGATATATATTTTCACAATGCTAATAGGGCATTGAACCCCTCCTCACATCATGCTATTGACGACTAGCGTCTAAGGCGTTCTTATATCCCACAGCATGGCCGAGTGCCTCAAATGATAACGGGTTAGACGACATTCCCATTTTTATACAGTTTATTGTTTAAATACTAAAAACCAACTATATACATTTTATTAATAACAATATATTCTTTATTAAGAACATTAAGTTAAAAAAATAAATTCCGTTTTATATTGGTACTATTTTTACTAGATATAATAATACTCTTTTTGCTTCACTATACTCTTCTTATCTATATTATTGTTTAAAATAACTCCTAGTAACTTCGTAGTAGATGCTGCTACTAGTTCCTTTGCATGTATTAATTGTTCTATTTCACTTTTTCCACTTCTTGTTACTAAAATTGTTCCATCACATTGATTAGACAATATCTGTGTATCTGCAACTGCTAGTATAGGCGGTGTATCTATTAAGATTAAATCAAAGTTTTCTAACGCATCTTTTAAAAGAATTGCTAACTCTGATGATCCTAACAATTCAGAAGGGTTTTGTGGAATTTTTCCACTAGGCAGGATAAATAAATTAGTATATTCATTGTCCATCTTTATTGCATTTGCCAAATTACATTGATCAAGAAGTACACTTGATAAACCAATTTGATTATTTATATCAAAAGTATAATTTACAGCTGGTTTTCTTAATTAAGCATCAATAAGCAAAA
>JBDNRM010000151.1:0-10969 GCA_047718615.1 Bacillus sp. (in: firmicutes)
ACAGAAAAGACAATTAATTGTTTGTTGTAAAATTATTTTAATGCAACGCTAGTGATAAAGTACATATTATTTTGGGAACATGTAGTTAGAAAAAATTTTTCGTTGTTGAAGGTGGAAGGAGGAGAATAAATGATTATCATAAAAACACCGGAACAAATACAAAAAATGAAAAAAGCTGGTGAAATATTGGCAGATTGCCATAAAGAGCTCGCTTCTTTCATCAAACCCGGTATTACTACCGAAGAAATTAATGCATTTGCAGAAAGATATATATTGAAAAGAGGGGCTACACCGGAACAAAAAGGTTATCATGGGTACCCTTTTGCCACATGTGCATCCGTTAACGATGTCATTTGCCATGGATTCCCAAACAAAACCCCGTTAAAAAATGGCGATATTGTGACAATTGACATGGTCGTAAATTTAGATGGCTGGCTCGCTGATTCTGCATGGTCTTATGCTGTTGGAACTATTTCAGATGAAGCAGACAAATTATTAAAAACGACTGAAGCTGCCCTTTATAAAGGAATCGAGCAAGCTGTTGTTGGAAATCGCGTAGGAGATATTTCTCATGCTATTCAAACATTTGCAGAAGCACAAGGTTTTTCAGTTGTTCGTGACTTTGTTGGTCATGCGATAGGCAGCAATATGCATGAAGATCCGCAAATTCCCCATTTCGGACCTCCTAATGTAGGAAAAAGATTAAAAGAAGGCATGGTTATCACGATTGAGCCAATGCTTAATACTGGCTTATATCATGCTAAAGTAGACTTGGATGGCTGGACAGCAAGAACCGTCGACGGAAGTCTATCCGCCCAATATGAACATACTTTAGCAATAACTGCAAATGGTCCCGAAATTTTAACAAAACAATAATTTTTTAAGTTCGTGTTCAAATTTGAACACTCTTTAAGGGATGAAGTATTACTAATCCCTTTTAGAAACATCCTATTTATAACAAATTCTAGTGTTTAAATATTGGAATAGTTTTTTATTTAAGAGTTAACTATCAAACTAGCTCCATAGGTAAAAGCGAAGAATACAAAGTTATTCTCGCTTTTTTGTTTATCATTTCCTAGACGATTAAAAAGGTTGTATAGTAAGAAGAGAATGGTAAATTTGCTTTTAAAAAAGAGAGGTATTTTATGAGTCGCAAAAAAAGGTTAAAAATGAAAGATGTTCAGTTAGAGCATTTAGAACAATATAACCAATTGCTTCGCTATGTTTTTCAAGTAACAAATCATGAATTGCAAAAAATCGGTTGGGAAGAACGAGAAATAATATTGGCAAAATCACCAGTATTAGAACAAGCAGATGTGATTGGCTGGTTTGATGGGGAGAAATTAGTCTCACAGGTTGCTGTCTATCCTTTCCAAGTCAGAATCTTTAATCAAACTTACAAAATGGGCGGATTAACCGGAGTAGGTACATTCCCTGAATACACAAACCTTGGTTTAATGGATAAATTATTGCGTCATGCGCTTGCAAATATGCGGGAGAAAAAACAGTCAATCAGCTATCTTTTTCCTTATTCCATTCCCTATTATCGTAGAAAAGGCTGGGAAATAATATCCAATAAAATGACATTTGAAGTGAAAGACTATCAGCTTCCTAAAATGAAACAGATTGCCGGAGAGGTAGAACGGATGTCCACAGACAATAAAATATTGGAAACAGTTTATGACCGATTTGCCATGCAGACACATGGTGCCATGCTGCGTAACGAATTGGCATGGGATGAATATTGGCGATGGGATTTTGAAGATCTTACGGCTGCCGTTTATTATAGCGAAGACCGAGAACCTAATGGCTACGTCCTGTATTGGATTGCAGATGAAGTTTTTTATATAAAAGAAATGATTTTTGTAAATGAAGAAGCACGAATTGGATTATGGAATTTTATCAGCGCTCACTTTTCCATGGTATCCAAAGTAGTTGGAAACACATTTACAGATGAACCATTAGCGTTTCTGCTAGAAGATGCAGATATTAAAGAAACAATCGCACCTTATTATATGGCAAGGATTGTAGATTTAGAGTTGTTTATTGCTCAATATCCTTTTAAACCACAATTAATAGACAGACAATTAACATTTAGTCTCGTTGATCCGCTTCTTACTTGGAACCAAGGCACCTTCACCCTTTATGTTTCAAAAAATGGACAAGGAAAGCTATACCGGGAAGGAAAAGACAGTGAACTGAAGCTGGATATTCAGACAATGACAACCTTGCTTCTCAGTTATAAAACACCAGACTACTTGTATAAAATCGGCCGTCTTGATTGCGACTTAAAAACAGTCGAACTGTTGGAAGATATAATTGAGCAGCAGACACCATATTTTTCTGATTATTTTTGAACGAAAATTGCAGTAGCTAAAACATTCGAATAGAAAAAGAAAAATGCATTCATGAGTTTTACTTTTGAATGATTGACCCTGTTTTTCCGTTATTTCCCAAATACAAAAAGGTGGAATTTGCCCGAATATGGACACATTCCACCTTTTTCTTTTTTGGCTGCTGCCAATAGGACTCATTGTGTGAACTCAAGCAAAAATAATAAAATTCATTCGGATTATTTTAATAGAAGTAAAATAAAGGGATTATATATGAAAGAATTGAATAAATAATCTTTTTTCATACCCATTCAATCCAACTTTCTTTAACACTGATGAAACAGTTACACCATTACGATATTTTTTATCAATCATAAGGATATTTTAGTCTTGTATTCTACTAAAGCAAAATTTTTTATCGGACAAATTCTCCTCTTTTCTCTGCTGTTTTTGTCCTGATTGCTCTTTTATCGGACACTTTCCCCTCTTTTTCTTTGCATTTTGGTCCTGATTCATCCTTTTCGAATCTAAACAGGTAAAATCTACTAGTTAAAAAAGCTACTTAATGTTTCACAGGATATTTCTGTATAATTTTAGATAATCAACACTCTTAATAGAAAACGAACTTACATTTTTTCGAAATAAATTCCATTAACAACTTATATGGGGAAAAGACCCAACAGGAAATCACGCAGAGAAGACTCGTAGATGATCCCCATGAAAATCGAAGTGTATTCTGTCTGCGGATCCATCGAGAGGTAACCCCTATAATAAGGATTTATTTGTGATACCATTTATCTGATTTGAACTCTTCTGGTATATCTTGCTCAAAAGGTTCGTCATAACCTAACCTTTCCAGTGTGTCGAACCATAAATCTCTTTTTGATATTGGCAATTTTGAACCGCACCAGGGACAAAATGATATTTCTATCGTGGAAGACCCTCCATCGTGAATAATTATTCCGTATTCATCAAATTCAGAACTGTAAGATATCAAGTGATCTGCACAATCAAATGGGTCTTCATGTTGCTCGCAAACATAATTAACTCTATCCGTCATATCTGTACAACAGTGTTTTTTTAGCCATTTGTTTTCCTCTCTTTTATAAAAAATTGTATACCAAAATTATATCACAGTGCCATGATATTGAAGGAAAGAGAATAAAAAAGAACTCTCCAAAAACGAGTTGTACAGTTCGAAAACTGATTACATTTCGTTTTTAAAGAGTTCTTATACAACTATTAGTTTGTGATCACTTCATGTATTAATACAGGTGCTTCTACAGAAGTATTGGATATTTTAATATGTGTGTATAGTATTTCTTTTACTTCTTCTATGTTTTCTGAATTGCTGTATATCGTCACAAGTGATTCACCTTTTTCCACTTGATCGCCAATTTTTTTGCGAAGAGTCAATCCAACAGCTAAATCAATTTCTGAATCCTTCGTTGCTCTTCCTGCGCCAAGAATCATTGCGGCTGTTCCAATGCTGTCAGCTGTCATTTCCGAAACATAGCCTGCTTCTTTTGCAGGAAGCTCATATATGTACTTGCTTTGCGGCAGTTTATCTGGTTGATCAACAACAGAATCATCTCCACCTTGTGAACGTAAAAAGAGCTTCAAGGTTTCAAGTGCTTTTCCATTGGCAATCACCTCTTCCAGCTGCTTTCTTGCATCTTCTAAAGTATCGGCTTTTTCTGCTAATAAAACCATCTGGCTTCCAAGTGTTAAACACAGCTCAGTTAAGTCTTCTGGACCATTTCCTTTTAATGTATCAATTGCCTCTTTTACTTCTAATGCATTGCCAATCGCATAACCAAGAGGCTGGCTCATATCCGAAATAACCGCCATCGTTTTTCGGCCGACATTATTTCCTATTCGCACCATCTCTTCTGCTAACTCCCTAGAGCCTTCTAATGTTTTCATAAAAGCACCAGCGCCTGTTTTAACATCTAAACAAATCGCATCTGCGCCTGCAGCAATTTTTTTACTCATAATACTGCTTGCAATCAATGGCATACTGTTAACTGAAGCGGTTACATCACGCAATGCATATAATTTTTTATCTGCAGGGGTTAAATTTCCACTTTGACCAATTACCGCAATTTTATTTTTATTAACAAGCTCTATAAACTCTTTATTATTTAATTCAACATGAAATCCTTTTACCGCTTCTAACTTATCAATCGTTCCGCCAGTATGTCCAAGTCCTCTTCCTGACATCTTAGCAACAGGAACATCTAAAGCGGCGACTAAAGGGCCAAGTACTAGTGTGGTAGTATCCCCGACACCGCCTGTCGAATGTTTGTCTACTTTAATGCCTTCTATTTCCGATAAATCAATCATATCGCCAGAATGCACCATAGCCATCGTAAAATCAGCACATTCCTTCTCCGTCATTCCTTGAAAAAAAACAGCCATTGTAAAAGCACTTACTTGATAATCTGGAATAGAACCGTCTGTATACCCATTAATAAGAAACGTAATTTCTTCCTTTGTCAGTTCTAATCCATCTCTTTTTTTTGCAATCAAGTCTACCATTCGCATATTTATTCAACCCCTTTTCCACTACTAGAAATGTTCCTAAAATCAGATAAAAAGCGGAGGAATTTCTAAAAAGTTTGCTTATCCGCATTCAGACGTTCAGCTTGACTTCTTTCCATTTCTCCGCTTGTTTTTTCTTATTTTGTCATTCGATTAACCAATTTGTTTTATCAATTCTTTTACATAACGAAGAAAATCATTTTTTACTTTTTCCGTTGTTTCAATAACTTCTTCATGATTTAGTGGTTGATCTAAAATTCCTGCTGCCATATTGGAAATACAAGAAATGCCTAGAACCTTGATGCCTGCATGTCTTGCTACAATTACTTCAGGCACAGTGGACATTCCGACTGCATCTCCACCTACTATTCTCAGCATTTTAACTTCAGCAGGTGTTTCATACGATGGTCCAGTATTCCCAACATATACTCCCTCTTGAATGGCTAAACCAATTTTATCTGCTACTTCTTTTGCTGTTTTTCTTAATTCTTTACAATAAGCTTCTGATAGATCAGGAAAACGCACACCTAAATTAGCATCATTCGGACCAATTAAAGGATTTGTGCCCATATTATTAATATGATCAGAAATAAGCATTAAGTTTCCAGGTGCATACGATTCATTCACTCCACCTGCAGCATTGGTTACAATTAACGTTTCTACTCCCAATTCCTTCATCACACGTACAGGGAAAGTTACTTTATCGAAAGAATAACCTTCATAAAAATGAAAGCGTCCTTGCATGGCAACAACATCTATACCAAAAATACTGCCGAATACTAATTGGCCAGCATGTCCTTCCACAGTCGAAACAGGAAATTCAGGTATTTCACTGTATGGTATCTTAACAGCATTTTCGATTTCCTCTGCAAGTACGCCTAATCCAGAACCTAAAATAAGTCCGATTTTAGGTAATTTATTGTTTTTTTCCTTTAAAAAATCCGCAGCTTGTTTAATAGTTGTATAATTCATTTCATTCTCTCCTTACTTTAGCTCATTTAAAAAACTTTTTCCGTACTTTGGCAATGCAACTTGGAAATTATCTGCAACCGTTGCGCCAATATCAGCAAAAGTTTGTCTTATCGGCAGTTCTTTTCCAGCAGTCTTATTTTTATTATAAACTAACAATGGCACATATTCTCTTGTATGATCTGTTCCATAATGAACAGGATCATTCCCATGATCGGCTGTAATAATTAACAGATCCTCTTCTTTTAATAAGTCAAACACTTCTGGAAGTCGTGCATCAAATTCTTCTAATGCTTTTCCATATCCAATTGGATCGCGTCGATGCCCAAAAAGAGCATCAAAATCTACTAAATTCAAGAAACTTAAGCCCGTAAAATCCATATTCAGCGTATCAACTAATTTGTCCATTCCATCCATATTGCTAACGGTTCTCAACGATTTAGTAACACCTTCACCATCATAAATATCGGAAATTTTTCCGATGGCAATACTATCAAGATTTTGATCTTTCAACTCGTTCATAACCGTTCTGTCAAATGGTTTTAACGCATAATCATGTCGATTTGCTGTTCTTTTAAAATTGCCTGGCTCCCCAAGAAATGGACGAGCAATAATTCTTCCTACCATATATTTTTCATCTAAAGTTAATTCTCTAGCCAGCTCACAAATTTCGTACAATTCTTCTAATGGTACAATTTCTTCATGTGCTGCAATTTGCAAAACAGAATCGGCAGATGTATAAACGATAAGAGCACCCGTTTTCATATGCTCCTCTCCCAATTCATCGAGTATTTCCGTTCCACTAGCAGGTTTATTTCCGATAATCTTTCTGCCTGTTTTTTCTTCGATCGTGTTCAGTAATTCATCTGGAAAACCATCTGGAAAGACTTTAAAAGGTGTAGCGATATGTAAACCCATGATTTCCCAATGGCCCGTCATTGTATCTTTTCCATTGGAGGCTTCTTGCATTTTTGTATAATAAGCAAGCGGTTGGTCTGCTTTTTCAATTCCTTTTATTTCTTCTATATTGCTTAAACCTAATTTTCCTATATTCGGCATTGCAAGTCCATTCATTTTTTCTGCAATATGCCCTAATGTATGGGAACCTATATCCCCGAATTTTTCAGCATCCGGCGCTTCCCCAATCCCCACTGAATCCATAACAATCAGAAATATTCGTTTGTATGTATATGAAGACATTTTAATTCCTCCTTCAAGGGTAATAATGAGCTTATTGTACCCCTTATTAAATATCTTTAATCTGAGAAAATTATATCATAATCGTCAGAAGTCTGACATCTTTTTCACTTACAACAAACAAAAAACAACAAAAAACCTGCCATTTCAGACAGGATATCTATTCTTTCTTTGATTATAAGCATTAATCACCCATTATTAAAAATTCATCATGCTCTTGGATGAAACTTTGTATATACATCTTTTAATCTAGTTTTTGTTACATGTGTGTATATTTGTGTTGTAGAAATATCTGCATGTCCTAACATTTCTTGTACAGCGCGAAGGTCTGCGCCATTTTCTAATAAATGCGTGGCAAACGAATGTCTTAATGTATGCGGAGTTATCTCTTTGTTGATTTGTGCTTCTTTGCCAAGACGTTTTAAAATTTTCCAAAACCCTTGTCTTGTTAATCTATTTCCATGATGATTTAAAAACAATGCAGTCTCATTTTTGTTTTTATGAATAAAAAGGAGACGTCCCTCGTCTAAATAGAGTTGAAGAGCCTTTGTTGCAGCACCACCAATAGGAATAATACGTTCTTTATTCCCTTTCCCAATACAGCGGACAAACCCCATTGTCATATGAACATCTTCTACATTTAAACTAATTAGTTCACTAACTCTTATACCTGTTGCATATAACATTTCTAACATTGCTTTATCCCTTTTTCCATAGTGATCATGTACCTTGGGAGACTCAAGCAATCTTTCCACATCCTGCATCGAAAGCACCTTTGGCAATGTTCTTTCAGCATGAGGTGTTTCAATATGTACAGTTGGATCTTGTTGTAAAACACCATCTCTTAATAAAAATTGATGAAATGCCCGTATGGAGGCAATATGTCGTGCAATCGTTTTCGAAGATTTCCCCTGATCCTTTAAAAACGCTAAGAAATGCATAATATGAGAGCGATTTATTTGTTGTATTGAACAATTTTCCATTGTTTTTATATATTTATGATAGCCTTTTAAATCCCGTTCATAAGAAACGAGTGTATTTTTTGCCAACCCTTTCTCTACTAACAAAAAATGCATAAAATCTTGTAATTGATTTTCCATAACATTACTCCCCATTTAAATAAAACAATAGTATTCGATCCTTCCAGGAATATTCTTCTTTCGCCACCGTACTGTTTACCTTCACAGCAGCACCTGATGGTTCATCATAACGATGCAAATCTTGATATTCTTCATTAAACCAAATGATTGCATAATAGAAAAGAATCGTGCATCCTGTAAACAAAAGAAATACTTTGATTGTCCGAAATACCATCTTAGTCCATTGTACCATTTTTCTGCCTCCAAACTAATCTCTTTTAAAAGCTATGCCAGTTTGGACAGGTTTTATACCTAATAATAGAAGAACAACGCAAAAAAACCTTCTCATAGGAAAAGGTTTCACCTTGTAGACAACGAATTGTTATGATCCGTATATTGCTTTTTTGCCCACAATTATGAAGCCTTCCCCAAAAGAGAAGGTTTTTACTCTTCTTCAGCTGCGTTTTCGCTTTTTTCAATGCAGCGATGGCATATTCCATGAAAGGTTAAGCGATGATCTTTTATTTTAAATTTCCAATCACGTTCTACTACTTTTTCAACTTCCCCTAATAAGTCCTCTTGAATTTCATCAACAGCACCACATTCTATACAAACTAAATGATGATGAAAATGTGCTGCTCCTTCTTGTCGTAGATCATATCTTGAGACACCGTCTCCAAAATTTATTTTATCAACAATTTTAAGTTCAGTTAACAACTCCAATGTACGATAAACGGTTGCTAATCCAATTTCTGGTGATTTATCTTTTACAAGGAGGTATACATCTTCTGCACTTAAGTGATCTTCTTCATTTTCAAGCAATACTCTTACTGTTGCTTCTCTTTGGGGAGTTAATTTATAGCTCGATGAGTGCAACAGCTTTTTAATTCTATCAATTCTACTTTCCATTCCGAAAGTCCCTCCCTAGCCACTGTCCATCTCATTATAACAGAAGGAGGAAAAGAATCCTAATAAAAATTATTATTAATAAGTATCAATAATTATTATTATATACTATTTATTATATTTTTTATCCAAAAGTTCTCTTCTTTTCCATTTAAACTCATCTCTCATAGCTGAACTGGCATAATAAACGATTGTACCATATTTATAACAGACTTCATTAACATTGGTGAAATATATGCTTCAATTCCAGCAGCAGTTGCTAAAAAAAGAAAGGCAATCAACAAAAGAAACATATATCTCCCGAATAATGGAAGCATTGGCTCCCCCATTTTTTTTATAAATTGCTGTCTTATCATTTTAAATGAAAATGCTACAGAAAGTGTAGCAGAAATTATAAAAATAGGAATGACAATGATATTTTGTGGCAAAATGGACACAAATGAAAGTAAAAATCCGTTCCATCCCATTTGGTTTACTAAAAAACCAACTGTAAAGCCCACAACCATGCCTTTAATAAATAACAGTATCAGTATGACTGGCAATCCAATAATCGAAATGCCTAATAACCACATTAACCCAATAAACTTACTATTATGTGAAAAGCTTTGTATAAACAGGTCCTTGCTGTCCGCTACTTTCCCATCTGATACTTGGCCAAAAAATTGGGATAAATAATAAAATAAATCTTCCTTCTGCGTTAACGTTAAACTATTGACAACAACAGCTCCGAAGATCACACCCATAAGAAATAAAACAACGACAAATAAATAAATTGAGGAATGCTCCCGAAAATGATTGGCTAAAATGTTCTGGTATTTTTTTTTCTTCATCGCTTTTCCTCCTACTAATCAGTTAATTCATTCTATGCAAACAACGGAGGCAATAGACATATAAATCTAGTATTTTTTCTATTAAATAATTAGTATTTTCATCAAGAGAACTTTTCCATCAGTGAGGTTTTCTTCCTTCTCGATTGATGATTAGTTGAACTTATCAGACCCTTTACAGGATAGTTTCAACGACTAGCTTCCTCGATTTCTCGCCACTTTGATGCCGGGTACTTAATCCATGTCATCAAGATAAACTTTAATATATTAGCATGTGCTGGGTTTTCAGAGGCTTATTGCCCGTTTAAAGTAGGATAAGTGTAGAAAATTAATGGAGAAAATAGGTGCTTTCGTTATCTTTTCCAAATGATTTCCATTATGATAAAGGAGATGCTATAGATGGGAAAGGAGACAAAAATGAAGCCAATATTAATAGATTTTCCAGACAAAATCTTAACAGAGAGATTGTATATAAGACCTTGCTTGCCTGGTGATGGAAAAGAAGTGTATGAAAGCATGCAGCGTTCGAAAAAAGAATTACAGAAATGGATGCCTTTTGCTAATCAAGCACAAACAATGGACGGTGTAGAAGAAAATATTCGCAAAGCTTATGCAAAATTTATTTTAAAAGAAGATATTCGGCTACATATTTATTTAAAGAAAAATAATACATTTATCGGTTCAACTGGTCTACATTCCATTGATTGGGAGGTTCGTTCCTTTGAAATAGGCTATTGGTGTGACACTAGCTTTACTGGTAATGGATATATTCAAGAAAGCACAAAAACATTAATTTCGTTTGCGAGGGAAACATTAGAGGCAAAACGAATCGAAATAAGATGTGATGCATTAAATCACAACTCCCGAGCAATACCAGAGAAATTAGGCTTTACATTGGATGGTATTTTGCAAAATGAAAGCTTAAGTGCCGATGGTAGTAATTTAAGAGATACATGCATATACTCATTAACTACCTTTAGCTAATACTAAAAAGCTACTCCAAAAGAAAATGGTTTCCTAGGAATCACCAAATTATTCCTCTTCCCCCCTGTCGCAAAGCCTTATAAGAAACACACATGATTTCACACTCACACCCCGGCATGAAAATTTTTTC
>JBDNRM010000152.1:0-10918 GCA_047718615.1 Bacillus sp. (in: firmicutes)
AGTATTAAATTATTAAGAAAATGGGTAAAGAATAAGACAAGTATCTGTATGGGGGTATTAGTCCCTTCCATCATAGCCTGAAGGGAGTGTTACAGAATGGAAATTGAACGTATAAATGATCATACAGTTAAGTTTTATATTTCGTACATTGATATAGAAGAACGCGGCTTTAAGCGTGAGGAAATTTGGTATAACAGAGAAAGAAGCGAAGAACTCTTTTGGGAAATGATGGATGAGGTTCATCAAGAAGAAGAATTCGTATTGGATGGTCCTTTATGGATTCAAGTTCAAGCGTTGGATAAAGGGCTGGAAATACTGGTTACTAGAGCTCAGCTTTCAAAAGATGGACAAAAGTTCGAAATTTCCATACCAGAAGATAAACTTAAGGACCTACCAACAGATGATCGTTTTGAAGAAATGATTGAAGAACATTTTACCGTAAATGACAGTGAAGATGATCTAGACGATACATTAGAATTTGTGATTGCTTTTAAAGATTTTGAGGATTTAATTTCTCTTTCTAAACATCAGGGCATTCAAGATATTGATACAACTTTATACAGTTATGAAAATCAATATTACTTATTTGTTCAGTTCTTAGATGAGACGATGGAAGAGGAAATAGATAACACTTTAAGTATTATTTTAGAATATGGACATGAAACGCAAAAAACGATACATGTGTTAGATGAATATGGAAAAATAATTATACAAGATGAAGTATTTACTGAGTTAAGAAAGTATTTTCCATAAAAAATGCCGATTTCATTAGAAATCGGTATTTTTTAACTAAGAAAAGAAAGTAAGGTGCCCCGCACGTTTCTTAAGAAGGTAAGAAAGTATAAAGTTTTTCAACTTAGATTAGTGTCTAGCTCCAGTAAGTATTGCCTTATGCCTCTAAAAGTAAAAAGCACTTTTTGAGTCAGGAGAACATTTTTCTTCGGGGCTTACCAAGGCGCTTGCGCTTTTCTTAATCAGCTGCTAACTTGAGTGTCTCTGCAAGAGTTTGGAGCTTCATTGTCTTGTGGTTTCGGTTCCCCCTAAAAAGAATAGCATTCATTGTAATCGGGTACATAAAGAAGAGAATATAAAACCTTATTTAAACAGAGAAGTATAGGCGGGTGTTGGAATGAATCATACAGCTAGATTAAGTATTTTTTTAGCAGTAGCAGGACTTTTTGTATATATATCTAATTTTTTTATCACAATAAAAGGTGGAGTATACGGACAGCTGAGCTTATTGATGAGTTTGTCTGTTATTTTTATTGGATTTGTAATATTTTTTGAGAATAGGCATCCAACTCAGACACTGACGTGGTTGGTTGTTTTAGGGAGTTTTCCAGTTGTAGGATTTATTTTTTATTTACTATTTGGAAGGAATTATCGCAAGGAAAGAATCTATCGGGAAAAATATTTTTTAGATAAAGAAGCGTATTTACGTATTGAAAATGAAATGCGTCTTGGAACAGAAGAGAAAATAGAAAAATTAGAAGTCCATCAAAGAAATCTTTTTCGGTTAGCAGAAAAATTGGGTAATACACCCATTTCTTTCAACACTTCTACGAAAGTGCTTACAAATGGAGATGAAACTTTCACTGCTATTATAGAAGCATTAAAAAATGCCAAACATCATATACACTTAGAATATTATATTGTTCGCGATGATCAGATTGGTGAAGAGATTAAATCAGTGTTAATAAAAAAAGCAGAAGAAGGGGTGAAAATTAGATTTCTTTATGATGCAGTTGGTTCTTGGCAATTATCAAAAAAATACATCCATCAGCTGAAAACTGCTGGTATAGAAGTAATCGCATTTGGTCCAGTTAGAATGCCTGTGTTAAACAGCAAATTTAATTTCCGTAACCATCGGAAAATTATTGTTATTGATGGAACAATTGGTTTTGTAGGCGGGTTAAATATTGGAGATGAATATCTAGGTCGAGATGCATCGGTTGGGTTTTGGCGTGATACTCATTTGATGGTAGAAGGAGAAGCAGTTCGATCACTCCAGCTGATTTTTCTGCAAGATTGGTTTTACATGACTAATAGCAGCTTCTTAACAGATGAATATTTATCCCCGATTTCAGTAGGAAATACACATGGTGGAGTGCAGCTGATTGCAGGTGGCCCTGATAATGAATGGAGTGTCATCAAAAATATTTTCTTTAGTATGATGACATCTGCTACGAAATCAATTTGGATTGCTACTCCTTATTTTATTCCTGATGAGGATATATTCTCAGCTATAAAAATTGCTTCTTTAAGTGGATTGGATGTTCGGTTATTAGTACCGAATAAACCAGATAAAAGAATTGTTTTTCATGCATCACGCTCCTATTTTCCGGAACTGTTGGAAGCGGGTGTGAAGATATATGAGTATGAAAAGGGATTTATGCATAGTAAAATTGTTATTGTAGATGGGGAAATTGCCTCAATTGGAACATGTAATATGGATATGCGAAGCTTTCATCTGAATTTTGAAGTAAGCGCATTTTTATATAAAACGAAAAGCACGAAACAGCTGGTGGAAGATTTGGTGCATGATATGGAGGATGCTAAGGAATTAGAATGTGAGTCTTTTAATAAAAGACATGTTGGTTTTCGAATTCTTGAATCAACATCGAGGTTATTGTCTCCTTTATTATAATGTCTACCCTGAAAAAGGGTTTGGCTTTCTCGATGAATCCGCATCCAGAATACACTTCGCTTTCCTGTGGGCTCATCTACGAGCCTCCTCGCTGCGGTTGCGGGGTCTCGTCTTTCTCGCATTCCCGCGGGTGTCTTCGTGTGTTCTGGCTGCTCCCTGCTTTATAACTTTGTTGCATGGATGATGTCTACACTGTAAAAAGGGTTTCGCAGGTGGAATATACTTTTTGCTTTCCTTCTTTTATATAATGAAATAAAAGAAGGAAAGTGGCTGGAAAAGGCGAATATATTTATTAGAAAAATTTAATTAGGAAAGGAGCATATTCGTGTTTACTGCTAAAACTGAGGATGGTTCTTTCATCCGTTTATATGAAAAAATAAGTGATAAGGAATACTTGCGAAAGCTTCGCTCCAGTCATCATTTTTTTTGCCCGGAATGTTCAGAAAGGGTTATTTTGAAATTAGGGGAAAAAAGGGTAACTCATTTTGCTCACGAAAAGAATTCTATTTGCTGTGCAAGTGCAGAAGCAGAGTCGGAGTATCATTTAGAGGGGAAATTGCAACTTTACAACTGGCTTGATAAACTAGGATTACAGCCTGTTTTGGAACCATATTTTTCAACCATTAAACAACGAGCAGATATTGGATTTCGTTACAATAATAAATATTATGTTATAGAATATCAATGCTCTCCTATCTCTTCCGCACTATTAATCAAAAGAACGAATGGCTACCGCAAAGAAAATTTTCATCCTATATGGATCATTGGATTTAAAAATATGCAAAAAATGATAAGAAATAAATTGCGAGTATCTTCATTTTGTTATCAATTTCTTATAGCATACAACGGTCAATATATTTTGCCCACATACTGTCCTTCCCAAAAAAACTTTCATTTTTATCACTCCTTATTTCCAATTACGATAAATCAATTGTTTGCTTCCTGCCATACTCAATCAATTAACTCCATGTTTTTCCCACCATTATGGAAATCAAGATCTTCTCCTATCCCTTTTCAACAATGGAAAAAAGAAATACGAAAACAAAAAATCCATTCTATCCATTATCAAACGAAAAATAATGATTATTTTTTAAAAGAAATCTATATAAACAAATGGCATCCGCATTTTTTACCTCCTTATATTGGCGTTCCGCTCCGTTCCAATATTCATATAGAAACAGCTCCATTGTTTTGGCAAACATACATCTTTTTGGATCATTTTACTGGTGAAAAGGGCAATAAAATCATTTCTCTTCATAAAATTACCGAACAATTTCAAAGAAGGATGAACAGGAAAGAAATAAAAAAAAGACAGCTTCCGATGATAGCAGGAGAAACTTGGAGGCAAGCTGTTTATGATTATCTGCATTTTTTAACAGCTGCCAATATTCTAATAGAAGTGAAGCCTCTTTTTTACGTTTTAAAAGAAAGAGTTATAATAGAGAAGAACTATGAAACCATTACCAAAAAAGAAGATATATTTTATTATGAAAATGCAGCTATTCTGAATAAATTAGTCTCATTCACCGGTTTAAAGCCTAAATGATAATATTGGAAAAATGCGCACCCTTAAAAAGAAATAATTTATAGCACAGAGTAGGAAGACTCCCACAGGACAGCGAAGTATATGCAACCTGGGGAACCTTTTTTCAGCAGACCAAAACGAAAGAAATAAAAAGAACACTTATTACATAAGCTAATCATAGCATATGAAAAAATCGTCGGAACAGGCAGGAATTATAAGACGGGAACTAGAATTATGAAAGAACGAATGGATTTCGTATTGCGAAATAAAGAACGGGGGACTTGATGATGACAAGTGAAACAACAGTAAAAAAATTACCACAACGAAGCGAACTTTCGGTGGAAGATACATGGAAGTTAGAAGATATATTTCCAACAGATGAAGCCTGGGAGAAAGAATATGACGAAGTAAAACAACTCTCTGAACAAGCAGTAGAATACCAAGGAAAACTATCAGAGAATGCAGATACATTATACAATGCTCTTTCTTTTCAAGACACATTATTCAGCCGTTTAGAAAAACTATATACATATGCACATATGCGCTATGACCAAGATACAACTAATAGCTTTTATCAAGGATTTGACAGCCGAATAAAAAATCTTTATGCACATACTGCCAGTGCATTAGCCTATATTGTTCCAGAAATTCTATCTATTGAAGAAGAAACGGTTACATCGTTTTTAGAGGGAAAGAAAGAATTAAAACTATATGAAAAAGTGTTAGAAGAAATCAATTTGCAGCGTCCGCATGTACTTTCTGCAGATCAAGAATCTCTACTTGCACAAGCATCAGAGGTTTTAGATGCATCCAGCAATACATTTGGCATGTTAAATAACGCTGATTTAGAATTTCCAAGTATTAAAGACGAAAATGGTGAAGAAGTGGAGGTAACGCATGGACGATATTCCCGTTTTTTAGAAAGCGGAGATCAGCGTGTACGTCATGATGCATTTCAAGCTGTTTATGATACGTATGGAAAATTTAAAAATACCTTTGCTTCAACTTTAACAGGAAATGTGAAGAACCATATTTTTAATGCGAAAATACGTCATTATGATTCAGCTCGTCATGCAGCACTATCAGCTAATAATATTCCGGAACAAGTATATGAAAATCTAGTCGAAACCATTCATGAGCACTTGCCATTACTACATCGATATATTAAACTTCGTAAAAAAGTGCTAGGGGTAGAAGAGCTTCATATGTACGATCTTTATACACCTCTAGTAAAAGACGTTAAAATGGAAGTCAGCTATGACGAGGCAAAAGATTTAATCATTAAGGGACTTCAACCTCTTGGGGAAGAATATGCCTCCATTTTAAAAGAAGGATTTGAAAACAGATGGGTGGATGTTCATGAAAATAAAGGAAAAAGAAGCGGTGCTTACTCTTCTGGTGCATACGGCACAAATCCGTATATCTTAATGAACTGGCAAGACAATGTAAATAATCTTTTTACACTTGCACATGAATTCGGTCACTCTGTTCATAGCTATTACACAAGAAAAACACAGCCTTACACATACGGGAATTATTCAATCTTTGTTGCAGAGGTTGCGTCAACTTGTAATGAAGCGTTATTAAATGATTATTTATTAAAAAACATTACAGATGAACAAAAACGCCTTTATTTACTTAATCATTATTTAGAAGGTTTTAGAGCTACTGTTTTCCGCCAAACAATGTTTGCTGAATTTGAACAACTCATTCATGTAAAAGAACAAAATAATGAGGCGTTAACAGCAGAATTATTGACACAGGAATATTATAAATTAAATCAAAAATATTTTGGGGAAGAAGATATTACGATTGATAAGGAAATAGGGTTGGAATGGTCAAGAATTCCTCACTTCTATTACAATTATTATGTTTATCAGTATGCAACTGGGTTCAGTGCTGCAACAGCATTAAGCAAGCAAATATTGGAAGAAGGAAAACCAGCAGTAGAGCGGTATATTGATTTCTTAAAAGCAGGAAGCTCTGATTATCCAATTGAAGTATTAAAAAAGGCCGGTGTTGATATGACTAGTAAAACACCGATTATTGATGCATGTAAAGTATTTGAAGAGAAATTGAATGAAATGGAAAACTTGTTGTCATAGGCATTATGTAGACGAAAAGCGTGTAAGATGAAAAAAGAGGATTTTATTGGTAGACAAGTAATAATGTTTACTCATGGATCTTTTTGTCACATCTTATACGCTTTTTTGTTGTGTTCATAGCTGGTTTAGCCTATAAAAAGGTTAACAGTTATTTCCACAACTTACGGAATTTTTAAAGAAATCTGCTTCTTTGTGTTAATTTTAGTATGATTCTGTAGAAGTGCAGTTAAAATGAAACTACTAGATTTAAACAGAAGACAAGTAGGGGAGTAACGAGTGTTTAGTTACCTTTATAACTGAGTATTAGAACATTGTGCTAGGAAAGGAGAACTTCATTTAATTTGACTCTGCCTATTTAATATAGTTTATTAGATAGAAAACTTGTAGTTTTCAGCAGATTCTTTCATTTATCCTCATTTATTTCTTAGAATGAGATATCCTCCATAAGAGTTTTTTTACTGCAGTATAAACAAGATACATCTTCTGTGAAAGTCACCAATTAAAACGAGTCCTTACAATCCAGTCCTTACTAGAGAAGTAAATTTGGCCAAGAAAATATTTCTTTAGCATTTAGAGGGAAGAGAAGGATAGTTTTATAGAAGGAGTGCAATATGGAAAAAAAATTAATAGACATAGTCGGGAATTTAAATGATTTTTTATGGTCAAATTTATTGGTTTTTATGTTGATAGGAATTGGGCTTTACTTCACATATAAATCACGTTTTATGCAATTTCGAATGGTAAAGGAAATGTTTTTGGTATTAAAAGAAGGAAAAACAGATGCAAAGAAGGGGCTATCTCCATTTCAGGCTTTTTGTATCAGCATGGCAGCACGTGTTGGAACTGGAAATATAACGGGTATTGCGATTGCGATTGCACTTGGCGGTCCTGGTGCAATCTTTTGGATGTGGATTATTGCATTAATTGGAGCTACTTCAAGTTTTGTTGAAAGTACATTAGCACAAATTTATAAAGTGAAAGATAAAGGCGGTTTCCGCGGTGGTCCTGCTTATTATATGGAAAAAGGATTAGGAAAACGCTGGATGGGAACTTTATTTGCTGTATTAATTACGCTTTCTTTCGGTTTGGTTTTTAATGCTGTACAGTCAAATACGATTACAGTTGCTTTTGAAAGCTCCTTTGGAACAGACCGTCTTACGCTTGGCATTATCATGGCTATTATATTTGCAGTTATTATATTTGGAGGTATTCAAAGAATTGCAAAAGCATCTGAATATATTGTGATTGTTTTAGCCGTTCTTTATATTGGTGTCTCATTGTTCATTACAATTATTAATATTACAGAAGTACCAAATGTTCTAATGTTGATTTTTAAAAGTGCTTTTGGTTTAGAACAAGCGCTTGGCGGATCCTTTGCTGCAATTATTATGAATGGGATTAAAAGAGGACTGTTCTCTAATGAAGCTGGAATGGGGAGTGCGCCAAATGCAGCAGCAACCGCAGTAACCAGCCATCCTGTTAAACAGGGGTTGATTCAAGCATTAGGTGTACTGATTGATACTGGAATTATTTGTACTAGTTCAGCTTTCATTGTACTGCTTTCACCTGTGTACAAACAAACAGAACTTAGCGGAATTGAATTAACGCAGGCTTCACTAGCGTCTCATATTGGTCCATGGGCTCCTGGTTTTCTTGCCTTCATGATTTTATTGTTTGCCTTTAGCACATTAATCGGTAATTATTATTATGGTGAAACGAATATTGAGTTCTTAAATACTAACAAGATTTGGCTTAAACTATATAAGATGGGCGTACTCGGAATGATACTATTTGGATCGATAGCAAAAGTAGAGCTTGTTTGGCATATAGCAGATTTATTTATGGGGTTGATGGTTATCACCAATTTAATTGCGATTTTGCTTTTATCTAAAATAGCCTTTGCAGCACTTAATGATTATATGAAGCAGAAAAAAGCTGGGAAGGACCCTCAATTCTATACAAATAGTATTAAAAATACAGACGGAATTGAAGGATGGCCAACTGCTTCAACTACTAAAAAAAACAAAGGTAGTATGATTGGCTAAATCTTTTATTGACATGATGGATAGATAAAAAAAACAGCCGCCATTTTCAAAACGAAAAAGGGTGGCTGTTTTTTTATTAGGCTAGTATCGATATTCCTTGAGTTGACGTGAATAATGATTAGTTCTTATCATCTGTATCGTCAGCATCAATTGGAACTGCTTTGCTAATCCCAAAAGCGTAAAAGCTAAGGACAACTAAGCATAAGAAAACAATTCCTGCAATAAGGGACATACGTGTATCATCATTAAACCACATACCAATCAATACCATTAGTAAAAAGGCGATAGTTAAGTAGTTTGTAACAGGAGCAAAAGGCATTTTAAATGGATGCTTGTCCATTTCTGCTCCTTTTGCTTTTCTAAATCTAATTTGACTAATTAAAATCACAAACCATGGAACCATGCCGGGAAGTACGCTGGCACTGTAAACATACACAAATAAATTTTCTGGTGCAAGAAAACTTAAGATAACACCAAATGCTAAACCAATCATCACACCAAATGTACTGAACAAAGGTACACCATTAGGCGATATTTTTGCGAATAATTTTGGTGCCTGTCCATTGAGAGCCAATGTATAAAGCATTCGCCCTGCACTGTAAATTCCGCTGTTACAACCAGACATGGCAGCGGTAATAACTACAAAGTTAATCAATCCTGCCGCAGCAGTAATCCCTATTTTTGCAAAAGTGGCAACAAATGGACTGCCAAGTGAATTAAGCTGATCCCAAGGATACACTGTTACAATCACAAAAATTGCACCGATATAGAAAATTAAAATACGCCAAATAATACTTTGAATAGCGTTTCTTAATGTTTGCTGTGGGTTTTTTGCTTCACCTGCTGTAATACCAATTAATTCAACACCTTGATAAGCGCCAATTACTAGTGATAAGGCAAAGAAAAAACCGGACCAGCCGCCAGTAAAGAAGCCGCCGTGCTGCCAAAGATTCGATAATCCAATGGCTTCTCCTCCATTGCCAAATCCAAAAAATATGATGCCAAAACCTGCTATAATCATCAAAATGATCGTAACAATTTTAATCATAGCAAACCAAAATTCAAATTCACCAAATGATTTAACAGAAATTAAGTTTGCTGCTCCCAGAATCACCATGGCTATTATTCCAGGTATCCAAGCAGGTAAATCTGGAAACCAGTATTGCATGTACGCGCCAACGGCAATAATTTCTGACATGCCAACGATAACCCATTGAAACCAGTTACTCCATGCAGTTAAATACCCTGCTAATGGATGTATGTATTTATGGCCAAATGTTGCAAATGAACCCGTACTTGGCTCCAAGTAGAGCATCTCTCCCATTGCACGCATAATAAAAAAGATGAAAATCCCTGTAATTGCATAGGCAATCATGACAGAAGGACCAGTCCATTGAATAGTTTTAGCAGACCCCATAAATAAACCAACACCAATTGTGCCGCCTAAAGCAATCATTTGGATATGTCTTGCCTCAAGACCTCTATTTAAGTCTTTTGTTGTCATTCCATCTCCTCCTTAAAGAATAGTATAGAGAAAATCTAAGTATGAAATGAATACAGCCATTATTCAGCTTTATAAAGAGGAAGAAGCTGTAATACTTGCAAAAGCAAACTATAAAGATAGACAACTGCATCATATTGTGCGAATTTTCACAATACCTATCATTCTTAAATTACCTTTCTAATGATAATAAAATAAACTGATGAATTCAAACTTATTCTAAAATAATATTCACATAATTAACGAAAAAACTATTTACAGGAACAAAAGTTATCGTAAAAAATAAAAAAGCATCACAGAGATTCCATGCTCTCTATGACACCCTACGTTGAAGTCACCACATCCTGTGGAAGGCGAATTCTGAAAGTGAAGCGGCCACGAACTTTTTGGTCCTTTTTTTTCGCACGCATTAATAGAAGCCTTTAAATTTTTTTCGGTTATTTAAAAAGGCGATGAAAAGAAAAAGGGATAAAAATAGCAATGGAGAACTAATTAAAAGGGGAAACATATTCATAAGCCCTAGTATATTTAGTGCAAACGAAAAAACAATAAATAAAAAAAAGATAATGAAGACTGTTTTTTTCATTCTTTTTTTCCTTTCTGCAATTGCTTATTTTTAATGAATAGAATGTTAGTATAATTATTACTCAAACTCCGCACTCTCAAATTCGTTTGCTAGTCCTTGATATTACTCGGTTTAGAACAATAAAATTGGAGGCTTGTTTTTTATTGTGGGGGGTTGCTTTCCACTACGGGTTGCTTCCCCTTCCGCGGGGTGGGATCTGAGCCTCCTCGGCGTTGCCTTGCGGGGTCTTTAGCCTTCCCACATTTCCCGCAGGAGTCTTCGCACCCTCCGTTACAAGCAACCTGTTTTAGAATAAGTTCTTGTCTTCGAATTTCATTACAAGGTATGATGACTAAATACTAGTAGGGTTGATTTTTTATGTTATTATCCAACGTTGTTTTATCAAAATATTCCACTTTTAGTCTATTCTATAAGGTGGGTGTTTTTCCAGTTCATCGACAGCAACTAATGAATCAAAACTGCTTGATTGGAGTGTAAGGTGCGAGACTCCTGTGGGATTAGCGGGTTAG
>JBDNRM010000153.1:0-10858 GCA_047718615.1 Bacillus sp. (in: firmicutes)
ACTTTCTTCTTCATATTTATCTGCAATATTTTTTGAAGGATTGTTCTGCTCTGGTTTATTTTGTGTATTTTTTGTTTCTTTATTATATATTTTATCCAACTTTTTTACTGAATCCTCTTCCAATGTGGTCATATGATTAGAAACTTCCACGTTCATATCTTTTAATTTAGTAATAACATCCTTGCTTGAAATGTTAAACTTTTTTGCGTATTCATAAACTCGCATTTTACTCATCATTTCACCCCCGCTAGAATTAATCGAGCAGCGTTAAAAGTTTTTTTGCAAATCCATTATCTAAAACAGCGACAACTACTCTTGCCTCTTTCCCGATTGATTGACCTAACAGCTCTCTATTTGGAACCACTTTGACCGGGACTGCATACGAATTACATTTATCAGTAATTTTTTTTGTCGTGTTTTCTGACGCATCTTCTGACAAAATAATAAGTTTTGCATTTCCTCTTCTAATTTCCTTAACGGCGAGTTCCTCACCTGAGGTAATTTTCCGTGCTCGATTTGCTAAGCCAAGCAATGACATCCATTGATTCTGTTTCATTTGGATTGTCTATTCTCCTTATCTATTATATCCAGCAGCTCCTCGTAAACTACATCATCAATTGATATTCCAAGCTGGCTGGAAAGAATATTTTTTTTCTTGGCTAATAGTACTGCGTCTTTATCCATTGAAAGATATGCTCCGCGACCGGATTTCTTTCCTGTTAAATCCACAGAAACCTGTCCTTCCTTCGAGCGAACGATGCGAACTAGTTCTTTTTTCGGCCTCATCTCACCGGTAGCAACACATTTACGCATTGGAACTTTTTTCGGTTTGTTCACACACATTCACCTCAATCAATCTAGATCTTCATTGTTTAAATGGAAATCTTCTTCTTCTATTTCTTCATCAAAAGTCAAAAGAGATGGTTCTACTGGATAAATTCCTGCTTCTCTAGCTTCTGATTCTGATTTAATATCAATCTTCCAACCAGTTAGTTTAGCTGCAAGGCGTGCATTTTGCCCTCTTTTACCGATGGCTAATGATAATTGATAATCTGGCACAATAACAGTAGTTGCTTTGTCTTCTTCGTTAACCATTACTTCTAATACTTTAGAAGGGCTAAGAGCGTTTGCAACAAAGATAGTTGGGTCTGGGGACCATTTTACAATATCAATTTTTTCCCCTTTTAATTCATTTACAATTGTTTGCACCCGCGTACCCTTTGGTCCAACACATGAACCTACTGGATCTACCTCTTCATTTTCTGAATGAACGGAGATTTTTGATCTGTCGCCTGCTTCACGGGCAACTGATTTAATGTCGACCGTTCCATCAAATATTTCAGGAACTTCCATTTCAAACAGTCGTTTTAAAAGACCAGGATGTGTTCTAGAAACAAAAATTTGTGGACCTTTTGTTGTTTTTTCCACTTTAGTAAGAAAAACTTTAATGCGATCATGTGGTTTATAGTGTTCATTCGGCATTTGTTCATTAGCCGGCAAAATAGCCTCAATTTTACCTAAACTTACATAGATAAATTTGCTGTCTTGACGTTGAACAATACCAGTCATGATATCTTCTTCTCGGTCAATAAACTCCGAATAAATAATTCCTCTTTCCGCTTCACGGACACGTTGAGTAACTACTTGTTTCGCAGTTTGTGCAGCAATGCGACCAAAATCTTTTGGTGTAACTTCTAATTCTACTACATCTTCCACTTCATAATTCGGATTGATTTTTTGTGCATCTTCAATGGAAATTTCAAGACGTGGATCGAAAACTTCGTCTACCACTTCTTTACGAGCATATACTCTCATTGTTCCAGCACCTAGATTTAAATCAATTCGAACGTTTTGCGCTTGATTAAAGTTACGGCGATATGCCGATACAAGGGCTGCTTCAATCGCATCGATGATAACATCACGAGAAATCCCTTTTTCCTTTTCAAGCAATACAAGAGCATCTACTAATTCACTGCTCATGAGATTGTTTCCCCCTTTAATCTCTTAAAAATATAGAGCAAGGTGCCATCATTATTCTTGATATTCCATATACAAGTTGATAGATATGTGTATTTTCCTTCTTATCAACCTGATTTTCCTCAAGATCGGCACTGCAATTTAAGAAAAAGTCACTGCAAGACGAGCTTTTGCAACTTTATCATACGGAATTTGAACAGTTTTTTTCCTTGTTTTCACTTTGACTTCGATTGATACACTTGTTCCATCAAAGCTTGTTAGAGTACCTTCAAATGTTTTTTCATTGTCAATTGGTTCGTATGTTTTGATAAATACATTCTTTCCAATTGCTTTTTCAAAATCTTTGTCTTTTTTCAACGGTCTTTCCGCTCCTGGTGATGATACTTCAAGAAAATAGTTTTCTGTAATTGGATCTACTTCATCTAGTTTCTCACTCAGCTTTTCGCTGACTGCAGCACATTCATCTATATCAACACCAGCATCTTTATCAATATACACGCGCAAAAACCAATTTGGACCTTCTTTTACATACTCAATATCCACTAATTCTAGATGTAAATCTTCTAGGATTGGCTGGACCATTTCTTCTACTAATTCTGTTACTTTGCTCAACTTTTTCCCTCCTTAAGCAAGGAACAAATAATCTTTCGTAAGTTAGCAACCTAGACGAATAGGAAGCCGAATTAAACATATTATCAAACAATACGCCTTCATCAATCGTTAGCAGGACAAGTCTTCATGTTTTTGGTTAATTCCTTAAAGAAAAGTGAATTTAAACATATAATGGCTTTTAATCCAACAAATTATTAATGTAATTCCTATTCATTCATCGTGCTGCCTCGTTTAAAAAAGGCATACACAACACGAAAGAGTGGGTTGCCCCACTCTCTTTTCGCGAAAGTTATCCTTAGTATTTCCAAATAAACTATACCATAACCAAATATTTTATGCAAATGAAAGTGCGGTATTACAAGGTTCTTTGCCTATTCCCATAGGAAAGGCACAAGCGCCTTAATAAAAAACAAAAAGAAAGGTTCATTTGATTTACTGATGTGCTTTTTTCTTTCAAAGGCAAAGGGCATACTCACAAGGACTAAGCGCTGTAGCTAAACACACTATACTCTCTCGCTTTTAAGAAAAACAGTGCCATTTCTAAAACAATGACAATTGGTTTTGATCTGGCATTCCATTTAGACAGCCATGATTATCAAGATATTCCAGTATCGTTTTGGAAACTTTTCCTCGTTGCTGTAGATCTTCTTTGGATAAAAATTCGCCGTCTTTTCTGGAACGGACAATATTTAACGCGGCATTTGTACCTAAACCAGGAATGCTATTAAACGGTGGAATTAACGAATTGCCATCAATAAGAAATTCGGATGCACTTGATTTGTATAAATCAACTTTTTTAAACGAAAATCCTCGTTCTACCATTTCATATGCAAGTTCCATTACAGTTAATAAGTTTTTCTCTTTTGTTGATGCATCCAGCCCTTTTCCGCTGATTTCATCTATTACTGATCGGATACTTTGTGATCCTTTCACCATTGCATCTACATCAAAATCATCTGCACGCACAGTAAAATATGCTGCATAGTATAATAATGGATGATGTACTTTAAAATAAGCAATACGAACAGCCATCAATACATATGCTGCCGCATGCGCCTTTGGGAACATATATTTTATCTTTTTACAAGAATCAATATACCATTCTGGCACTTCATTCTTTCTCATTTCTTCTTCCATTTCATCTGAAAGACCTTTTCCTTTACGCACACTTTCCATAATTTTAAAGGCAAATGCAGGATCGAGCCCTTGATAGATTAAATAAACCATAATGTCATCACGACATCCGATTACTTCACTTAAATTACAAATACTATTATGAATAAGTTCTTGTGCATTTCCCAACCATACATCGGTACCGTGAGAAAGACCGGATATTTGGACTAATTCAGAGAAGGTGGTAGGTTTTGTATCCTCTAACATTTGGCGCACAAATTTTGTCCCGAATTCAGGAATACCAAATGTACCTGTTTTACAGTTTATTTGCTCAGCTGTTACGCCTAATGATTCCGTGCCACTAAATATCTTCATTACTTCTGGATCATCGGTTGGAATTGTTTTTGGATCAACCCCGCTAAGATCCTGCAGCATTCTAATTACAGTTGGATCATCATGTCCGAGTATATCTAATTTTAAAACATTATCATGAATAGAATGAAAATCAAAATGAGTCGTCTTCCATTCGGAATTGCGATCATCCGCTGGGAACTGAATAGGAGAAAAATCGTAAATATCCATATAATCCGGAATAACGATAATACCGCCGGGATGCTGTCCTGTTGTTCTTTTTACCCCCGTACAGCCAGATGCTAATCGATCAATTTCAGCGCCTCTCATTTGCAGATTATTATCTTGTTGATATCCTTTTACATAGCCATAAGCTGTTTTATCCGCAACAGTACCAATCGTACCAGCACGGTAAACATATTCTTCACCGAATAATACCTTTGTATAATTATGAGCTTTCGGTTGATATTCACCGGAAAAATATGACAATAGGTAAACCTTTGAAGTTATCTCTAGTTTTTCCCCTGTCCCACACCGTACGTGACCCTTTCGGCGTCATACGGCGCTCCATCGTTAACTTTGTCGAAGTTATTCAGTTAAGTTTTGGATTTCCTACTTCCATTCTTAACTGATTAAGCTTTTTAACTGCTTTTAAATCAAAGGTCTCAATTATTGCTTTATACTTTGGATTTTTTGTTGGGTTATTATTGTGGATTAACATATGATAATCCTCTTTTATAATGATTAGATTTTCGTAATCATCCGTTCCACCTTGAGCAGTTGGTTTTTTGTGGTGACATATTGCGTTGAAAGGAGTTAACCTTTCTCCTGTTATCCCACAACAGCCTTTCCGGGCTACGTATTTACTTAGACGGTTGTCTTCGTATTTAACGCTTTTGGATTTATATATACCTTTTCTAAACAAATTTATTTCAGTAACAGATACGTTTTTGATTTCTTTGTGTATGGCTTTACGGTCATTTGCTTTATATATTGTGAAATTGGGATTGCGTTGACCTCGTATATCGTGTTTAATTGCTTCCATTGGATATACTAATATGCCATTACTTTTGAATCTTGGACAATTGTAACCAGTATAGAATTTTTCAATCACATTGTTTTTATCGAATGTCGGGTTGAAGATGTTTCTATACAATAGTGATTTAATATTCTTGTGTACATTATGCCTAATATCGTTAAAGTCTTGGGAGACTCTTGTGGCTATTTTGTAATAGTTCTGCATCCCAAGAATGTTGGCGTTGTACATCATAATCTTCTCTGGTGTTGGACTTTTCTTATCTTTATTAGTTTATGCCGAATAACTTCTTGTACCTTACTTTTGGATTTAGGACTCATTTTTGAGTTTACTATATATCCTGTTTTTCCAGTTCCCTTCTTAACAGCTCTGAACCTGACTCCAAGGAAATCTGCACCATTTTTGCGGAGATTTGTGATTTTGCTTTTTTCTTTACTGATTTCTAAGCCAAGTCTTTCTTCCAACCATTTTTCAACGGCTATTTTGATTTTCTTGGCATTGTTATAAGAATTTGTAAAGATTTTAAAATCATCCGCGTATCGTACTAGATACATTGGTTTAAGTTTAGTCTTTTTAAGGGCATCTGTTTTGTTTCTTTTTAATTTGTAAGGTATCCTCGTAGGTTTTGTTTCCCATTGATTTGATATCCACCAGTCTAACTCGTTTAAAACTATATTTGCGAGTAGAGGTGATAATATTCCACCTTGTGGCGTACCTTTCTCTGGTATTCCAATCCCTTTTATTTCCGCTTTCAGCATTTTCTTAATAATAGATACTACTTTTTTGTCCCTAATTCCAATTGTCCAAAGTTGTTTGATAAGTTTGTTATGATTAACGTTATCGAAAAATCCTTTGATATCAACATCTACCACATAATGATTAAAACTATGATTTACTAGATGATAGCATCTTGCAAGAGCGTCGTGGGTACTTCTTTTCGGTCTAAAGCCAAAGCTGTTTGAGTTGAATTTTCCTTCCATAATAGGTTCAAGAATCTGCAAAAACATTTGCTGTATTAGCCTGTCCTCTATTGTTGGAATTCCAAGTGGTCTCATATCACCATTTGGTTTTGGAATTAGTACCCTTTTTACTGAATGTGGTTTGTAGTTTTCTAGTCTTTTTCGTGTTAATGCAACAAGCTTATTTGTATCCATTCTTTGTATATGTTTAATGGTATGTCCATTAGTACCTTTAGTTTTGCTTCCGGTATTGCTTTTAATATTACGGTAGGCTAATCTAATGTTCTCTTCTGAACTAATCAAGTCATAAAGGTTGTTAAAATACCTACCTTTTACACTTTCTTCAAAAAGAGTATCCAACTGGTCTTGCATTCCAAAGTATTCATTGTTTCTTAGTTTTTGAATCATTAAGTCAGTCAACTAATCACTCCCTTACGAGAATTTTCGTTTCTTTTTGTCTTACAAGAATCTGACTTGTGTAGGTTTATTTCAACGTTAACGACTAATGCTCTTCCCTCAGAAATGTTTTGTCCTAAACTTATTGATTATTTAGTCATCATCGGCATTTCTTCAACGGTACTACAGCATCACTGCCACTTCCATTAATCTATGTTATAGCGAATGCTTTTCCATAGAACCACCTTTAGCAAAGTGCAATCTTCTGATGTGTTGGAAGCTTCTCACGTTCCGCTATTCCTATCTGTTCATCATCTACTTAGGTTCCCCCTAAATCCCGCTAGGCTTGAATATGCCTATAACACATTATGGATTTTCATAACCAAACGTTTACTCATCCACACCTAGAAGTCAACATTGACCCCATACCATTTCTGGTATGTGACATTCACGAGAAGTCAGTCGAGGGTTCGTCCCAGTTATTCTACTGATTCTAACCATATAGATTTTATAGACACCAGACCTATCATCCACAGAAGCTTTATAGCTCCCTTTCCTCAGCCGTACTGTTAGGGTAAACTTCAGCCTACTTTAGCGGGCTTCAGACAAAATTTGTTTTTGCATTACTCCTTTTGCCTGCCGCAGCTTCAGTGAGTGTGTTTCAGGGCGTTACTCCATCATTCCACACTTCGAAATAGCAGTTCTCCTAGGTATAAACCCTAGTGGCTAATCTTTTCAATTAGCAACGTGACGCACTCAAATCAATATCCGGGACCTTATCCCCTTTAAATCCGAGGAATGTTTCGAATGGGATGTCGTGTCCATCTTTTTTATAGTGACTTCCACAATTTGGACAATCTTTGTCAGGCAAATCAAATCCAGAACCAACAGATCCGTCATTAAAAAACTCAGAGTGTTTGCATTCTGTGCAAATATAATGAGGAGGAAGTGGATTTACCTCTGTTATTTCTGTCATCGTCGCAACAAAAGAAGATCCGACAGAACCCCGTGAACCAACTAGGTAACCGTCATCAAGTGACTTTTTCACGAGTTTATGAGAAATGAGATAAATAACAGCAAATCCATGTCCAATTATACTTTTTAATTCTTTTTCCAATCTTGCCTCTACTATTTCCGGCAGTTCGTCACCATATATTTTGCGAGCCATCCCATAACTCATCTCTCGCATCTCTTCGTCTGCACCTTCTATTTTCGGTGTATAAAGATCATCTTTAATCGGCTTAATAACATCAATCATATCTGCGACTTTGTTCGTATTTGTTACAACAATTTCTTTTGCTTTTTCTTCCCCTAGAAACCGGAAGCAGTCTAGCATTTCATTTGTTGTACGGAAATGAACATCCGGCAGTTTATGTCTATTTAACGGATTGGCGCCACCTTGAGAACCAACTAATATTTCTCGATAGACTTTATCATTCGGATTTAAATAATGAACATTGCCTGTCGCTGCAACAGGTATATCTAATTTTTCACCCAATTTAACAATATTTGTAATAATCTCTTCTAATGCCTTTTCATCGTTTACAAGTTCCATTTCTATTAAATGGGCATATACTTCTTTCGGCATTACTTCAATATAGTCATAAAATGGTGCAATATCTTCCACTTCTTCAGGAGCCTTCTGCATCATTGCTTCAAATACTTCTCCTTTATCACATCCAGATCCAATTAAAAGCCCTTCCCGATATTTCTGTAAAACAGATCGAGGTAGACGGGGGACACGATAAAAGTAGTTAATATGTGCTATTGATACTAATTTAAACAGATTTTTCAGCCCAATTTCATTTTGAGCAAGCACGGTACAATGGTGAGGACGAGCACGCTGATAAGCGTTTCCTTGTCCCATATTATCGTTTAACTGATTATGATTTGTAATTCCTTTTTCCGCAGCGTCTTTTAACATTTTTAATGCTAAATACCCCGTTGCTTCTGCATCATAAATCGCGCGGTGATGCTGTGTCAGATCGATATCAAATTTTTTCGCCAATGTATTCAAACGGTGATTTTTTAACTCAGGATATAAAAACCTTCCAAGTTCTAATGTGTCAATAACCGGATTGGTCGATTTCGGCATTCCTGCTTTTTGATATCCTACATTGATAAAACCAACATCAAAGGAAGCATTATGTGCAACAAGAATACTGTCACCAGCCCATTCTGCGAACTTGCGGAGCACTATATCTATTTCCGGAGCATCCTGAACCATATCATCGGTAATACCTGTTAAATTGATGGTTGTTGCAGACAGACGATGATGTGGGTTGGCGAAGTTTTCAAATCGGTCAATTATTTCTCCCTTATGAATTTTGACACCAGCAAGTTCAATAATCGTGTTATAGACTGCTGAAAGACCTGTTGTTTCAACGTCAAAAACAACATATGTTGCATCTTCTAGCGATAGATCCCTTGGATTGTAAGCAATTGGAACCCCGTCATCTACTAAATTAACTTCCACACCATATAGAATTTTTATATCATTTTTTTTGCCTGCTCCATATGCTTCTGGAAAACTTTGGGCAACAGCATGATCTGTAATTGCAACTGCCTTATGCCCCCATTTCTTGGCTTGGGCAACTAAATTGCTGACAGATGATACTGCGTCCATTTGGCTCATCGGTGTATGAAGATGAAGTTCTGCTCTTTTTTCGTCCTCTTTTGCTGTGTCTTTTCTCTCTATCGGTCTGATTTCATTTAAATCATTACCAATCATTACTAGATCACGTACAAATGTATCATTTTGAATGCTTCCCCGTGCTCTTAACCACATTCCCTTTTTAACCAACTGGAAAAGGGCGGCATCCTCTTTGTCCCTAGAAAACATTTTCACTAAAATAGAGCTAGTATAATCTGTTATTTTAAAGGTTAATAAGGTTCTTCCACTTCGAAGTTCCTTCGTTTCAGCATGGAATACATATCCTTCGACAGTAACACGTCTTTCCTCATCCACAATTTCTTCGAGTCTGCGATAATCGCTGTCGTCTTTAATAGTCAATCCGATTGTCACTGGACCTGTCGGAATATTTCCTTCATTCGCCTCTTTATCTGCTTCCATTTTTTGAATATCTAAAAGGGCTTGTTTTCCTCTTTCTTCGTCTTCTCGTTGTTTTGCTTGTAAAAACTGCTCATATTCTGTGTTTGATGCTTCTTGTTGAATTTCCGTTTCTAAAACAAAAGGAGGAAAACCAAAATACTGATAAGAATCTGTAATTAATTGTGCATATTTTCTTTTTATCGCAAGTCCTTCCATGTCATTTCTAACATGAATGGTTAATTTATTTCCTTGTATTTTAGGAATTTGTTCATTTAACAATTTAATTAACGGAGGAGATATGCCTTGCATTTGTTCAATACAAGCAGACCAATAATCCTTAATCAGCAAATCTGTTGCTATTGGGTTTTCAACATTTATGGAATAAGTGACTGTGGCAATATGTGAAAAACTGCTGATCAGTTTTTTTGTAAATAATTGATACACTTGATATGGAAGAATGTTGTCAAATTGAAAATGAAAATGCCATTTTCTTGCTCGTTTTTCTATTACAATTTTATCAATCTTCGCATGTTGAAAATGGGAAACAGTTTGGTCATCAGTCAATTGCAGTTGTTGTAGCAGCAATTGAAATCTTTCTACTTTCCCTTGTATATCGCTCATTTTCCCTCTCCTTTCTTTAGGTTTTTCTCTTCTTTTACTACTAAAAATAAAAAGCAGCATCCTCATAATTATAGCACATTATTTATTATAAACTGCTTCCATCCTTTAATAGAAAGGTAGTATAATTTCAAAACATAACACTCTACTTTACCATACTTTTTATTGCTTAAGCTACCCTGAAAAGAGGATTTAGATTTCTCGAATAGTCCGCAATCAGAATACACTTCGCTTTCCATGGGGCGGGCGCCGAGCCTCCTCGGAGTAAACTCCTGCGGGTTCTCGCCTGTCCCGCTAATCCCATAGGAGTCTTCGTGTATTCTGACTGCTCCTTGCTTCAACATAACGACAAACTTAATGAAATTGCCTATTTTCATCCTTTATGGCGCAAATTTTTATTTGCATGGTTGTCTTCCCTGGAAATGGTGTCTCAAATGGGCTTGCACTCTGAATATGCTTCGCTTTCCGCTGGGGGTTGGGGCCGATTCTCACTAGTTCTCTCTTTTTGTTTGTAAAGCTCTGTTATAGCATAATGTTGATATTTAACAAAAAAATAAGGAACTCTTGATGTCTTTGAGTTCCCTGTCTTAGGCTTGATTAGTCAAAAATAATTTTATTTTCGTATGTTTTACAGACTCTTCAAATATTTGTAACAATTACACAAACAATATTTTTTTGAGAAAACATTCTAATCAAAACCACCCGTGATAACGGGTGGTTTGCTCTACGGCTGAAAGCCTTTGT
>JBDNRM010000154.1:0-10855 GCA_047718615.1 Bacillus sp. (in: firmicutes)
AATCATTTTATATACCACCTACATACATTTGATCTCTTCATTATAAAACAAAAGGAAGTCAAAAGGTCATTTAGAATGAACTTTTGACTTCCTAAGTAAAAAAAAGGACTTTTTCAGTGGCCTCGTAAACTCCTGCGGGGTCTCACCTGTCTCGCAATTCCCATAGGAGTCTTCGTGTATTCTGACTGCTCCCTGCTTCAACTAACAAAAACTTAGGGATACTGCTTCTTTCCATGTGACATGTTGCAAAGTTTGGTTTGCATGAATGTCTGAATGTCTACCTTGAAAATAGGAGCATTTAAAAATTGAATAAATACTCCATGTTCTGTGGCAACGTTGATTCCTCGCATCATTTGAAGCCTGTGGCAATGCTGATTATCTTTGGAGGATGCGAGCCTTTATTTCTTCTCAAAGCACATATTCCAAACGTACTAATATCTTATTTAATAAAACGAAATACAAATGGAATGCGGTATTCTTTTCCATCATATGCTTTGATAGCTGCGATAATCGTAAAGATAAACATCAGCAATCCAGCTACAGCACCTGTAAGAACCCCTATAAGAATAATTGCTAATATTCCGCTTATTACAAGATAAATGGTATAAGAAATCATGAAATTAAAATATTCTTTTCCGTGTGCATCTACAAATGCTGAATCTCTTTTTAACATCCAAATAATTAATGGTCCAACTATTGCGGTAAAAAAACTAGTGACATAAATAAGCATTGCAAATAATTTTTCATCATTGCTTACATTTTTTGAATAATCCATTGTAATCCTCCAATATTTTAGTTAGTAGCGGTTGTGTTTATTATTAGGACAAATAATTAAATCTTGTTTATCTATACGGATTGATTTAGAAAATGTTTCATCTCATAAGAAATATTTCTTTCTTACAGAAACGTCATGTATACTAATAATGACATCTTAAATAGGACAAATGATGTTGGAAAAATAAACGGGAGAGATTATTTTGAGTGAACTTGTTGCAACTATTTTTGAGTTTTTATCTTCACTAGGCTATTTTGGCATTGCCCTTGGTTTGATGATTGAAATTATTCCAAGTGAGATCGTTTTAAGCTATGGAGGCTATCTAATTCATTTAGGAGAGATTAATTTTGCAGGTGCTTTAATAGCTGGAGTTATTGGTGGTACTTTAGCACAGCTTTTTATTTATTGGATCGGCTATTATGGTGGACGACCATTTATTGACCGCTATGGAAAATACATATTTATCAAAAAAGAACATGTGGATGCTTCAGAAGCTTGGTTCTTAAAATATGGAACGGGCATGATCTTTTTAGCAAGGTTTATTCCTGTAGTTAGACATGCCATCAGCATCCCGGCAGGTATTGCTAGAATGCCAGTTAGCCAGTTTCTTCTATACACCACTGCTGCCATTATTCCTTGGTCTGTTCTCTTTTTATTGCTAGGAATAAAGCTTGGAGATCACTGGGATAATATCGAAACATTTGCCAAACCATATTTAACACCAATTATCGTCATTGCTGCCGTTGCAATTGTTCTTTATTTTTTGTTTCAATTCCGCAAAAAGAAATAAAGAAAATCAAACAAATATTTTACAAAAAATTAATAAAAACCTATTTTCATTTCAAACAAAATTTTGTAATATAAAGATAGTTAATTACTATTATAAAATAACATAATTAGCAGTTGTTGATAAAATTCAACTCCTGTTCAACAGGTAGTATACTTCTTATGAAGAATAGGAATGGTGCTGCCTGTTCTGTGCGAAATTTAATATGGGAAGGCAAATGGTGCGCCACCTCAATGGTTCTAGTGGGTTCGATTCCCACCCCGAAATTTTTTAGAACGATATAAAAAATTTCGAGGGTGGACTTTCCTTTTTGTGTTAAAGAAAAACTGCCCTCATTAGTCGGAAATGGAGGGTTTTTTATGCTAAAAAAACGGGATCTTGAAGAATGTCAACTATTATATGAATTAATGACGCATCCAGATGTGTTTCCATATGTTCGTCAAAAAGCTAATTCTTATGAAGAATATCTTTTTTTAACAAAACAAACGATTGAAGCAGAAGAAAAAGGTGAATTAATTTCTCGCACCATTCTTGACGAATGGCAAAATCCAATCGGCACCATTAACTTATATGATATTAATGAAAATATCGGTTTTTTAGGAACTTGGCTAGGTAAGCCTTATCATGGAAAAGGCTATAATAAACAAGCAAAAGAACAATTTTTTTCAGAGATTTTTTATCTGCTCCAGATAGAATCAGTCTTAATGAGAATTAAAGATCATAATATTCGATCCCAAAAAGCAGCGGAAAAATTGCCGTATGTTGTTTCTGCTAATGAAACAAGAAAAGCTTTATTAGAAAAATTAAATTCACCGGGTATAAATTATCATTTATATGAAATATCAAAAGATTTATATACCCTTCATACTATGCGATCCCAAAGCGTTGATATCACAATAGACCGATTAGAGGCTTAAGAAATAGAAAGTTAGCATGAAAAAAAACTCTCTCAATCAGTCCGTAGCCGGAATACACTTCGCTTCGTGTGAGGTTACTTGATCAGAGTAAATTCCTATGTGGTGTCGCCTGTCTCGCTCTGACTGCTCCTGCTTCACCTTCGAAAAAAAACTTATGAGTACCGCTTTATTTCATGCGCTATATTGCGAATTTATTAGCATGGGATTCTATCTTAAAAAGATTTGCACTGCGTTATCCTAAACGTATTTGCAAATCTTTTTTTATTTAACATTGCCGTCATAGGATTTTTTACAAGAAAGTCATACTTCCTTTGTTTGAAAATATATATAAGAGGACAACTATTCTATAAGAAGGAATGATTTTTTTGATTGAATATTTACATAATCATGATTGGGCAAGCCTTTGCCTCTCCTTTTTCCTCTTTTTAAGCTGCTTGCTGTTCAGAAAGTGGTTTACTGCTTATTTCTTTAAATTATTATATTCTTATGCACAAAAGAAAAAAATAACAACCATCAGCACTACTTTTACCGCTATTGAAAAACCAGTTCACTGTGTATTTATTGTTATCGGCTTGCAATTGGCATTTAAATTTTTTCCGTACGAAATCATTTCCTCTTCATGGGAAAATCAAGTAGTCCGTTCCAGCTTTATTGCCGTTATTACATGGGGGTTGTTTAATTTAAGCAGTATTATCACCCTCCTATTTCCTAAGTTGATGACTAAATTAGATATAAGTGTAGATAAAATGATTATTCCCTTTGTGACAAAATTATTTAAAACGCTTGTTTTGATGTTAGGATTTAGCATTATTGCACAAGAATGGGGATTTAATATAAACGGTTTTATCGCAGGGCTCGGTCTTGGTGGGCTTGCTTTCGCATTAGCAGCAAAGGAAACAGTTAGTAATTTATTTGGCGGGATAGTTCTTGTTACGGAAAAACCATTTACAATTGGTGATTGGATAAAGACGCCGAGTGTTGAAGGAACGGTGGAGGATATCACCTTTAGAAGCACAAGAATTCGGACATTTGCACAAGCTCTTGTTACTGTACCAAATTCTACTCTCGCAAATGAACCCATTATAAACTGGTCAAAGATGGGAAAAAGACAAGTTTCCTTCTATTTAACGATTACACAACAAACGACAAAAGAAAAACTGCAAAAGGTTGTGGAGTGTATCAAAACTTTGTTGCACTCCCATCCAGATGTTCATCCTGAAACAATCTTAGTTGCTTTTGAGCGGTTTAGTGAGAATAGTTTTGATATCTATATCTACTACTTTACTAAAATTACGACATTTTCAGAATATCTAACAACGAAGGAAGATATTAACTATAAAATGATGGAGATATTGCAAACAGAAGGAATCGATTTTTCCATTCCACAAGGTACTGTTGTTATAAAGCAAGATCATGAAATTTCGACAAAACAAGAAAATCAGTCCATGTACTCCCATGGATAATTACTTGCTCATCTAAGCCATGCAAATCAAAAATACTCCTCTTTCTTTTCGAATATATGATATAATACGTTCGTTACCGAATAGAAAGAGGACATTAAAATGAAGAAAACGCATACAACAAAACAAAAATTACAGCAATTATTTATCATTTTATTACCGGTTCTAGTTACGCAGGTCGGCATGTTTGGATTAACTTTTGTGGATACGATTATGGCCGGTCATTACAGCCCAATCGATCTTGCTGGCGTTGCGGTAGGAAGCTCCTTATGGACGCCTATTTATACAGGTTTAACTGGCATCTTGTTAGCAATCCCTCCTATCGTTTCCCAGCTAATTGGAAAGAAGGAAGAAGAAAACGTTCGTTTCTCTGTTGTACAAGCTGCTTATTTAGCAGTTGGAATGGGGATTTTGCTTATTATTATTGGTTACTTTACTTTGGATCCTATATTAAATAGGATGGGCTTAGAGAAAGACGTACAACAAATTGCCTTTCATTATTTATTTGCATTAAGCTTCGGGATCATTCCTATCTTTTTGTATTTTGCGCTTCGTTCCTTTATCGACGCCCTTGGGCAAACACAAGTCACCATGTTTATTACGTTGTCTGCTATTCCAATCAATGTTGCATTGAATTATCTATTTATAAATGGTATATGGATTTTCCCTGAACTCGGAGGCGTTGGAACAGGTATTGCAACAAGTATTACGTATTGGATTATGCTATTGATAGCATTGCATATTATCCATCACCAGCAGCCATTCGCTTCCTTTAACCTATTAAAAAAACTGCAGCCATTGTCTTGGACAAAATGGAAAGAAATATTAACAATTGGTATTCCAATTGGTTTCTCAATTTTTTTCGAAACAAGTATTTTCAGTGCTGTTACAATTTTGATGAGCAATTATAATACAATTACCATCGCTGCCCATCAATCTGCTATTAATTTCGCTTCCCTTCTTTATATGATTCCACTTAGTATTTCAACTGCTCTTACTATTCTTGTCGGATTTGAAGTAGGTGGAAATCGTTTACGAGATGCCAAAATTTATAGTTGGATGGGAGTCAGTATAGCTGTTGTTATTGCCTTTATTAGCGGCATTATTTTATTCACATTTCGAACAGAGATTGCCAGTATTTATACAAATGATAAAGAAGTGCTGCAATTAACCGCTCATTTTCTTATCTATGCCATATTCTTTCAACTTTCTGATGCTATCCAAGCGCCTATTCAAGGGGCATTACGAGGATATAAGGATGTAAACAGTACTCTCATAATGAGCTTCATATCCTATTGGATCATTGGTCTGCCATTAGGCTATTGGCTTGCTCATCATTCAAACCTAGGTCCATATGGTTATTGGATAGGACTTATAGCTGGCCTTGCAACAGGTGCTGCCTTTCTTGCAAGCAGATTGTATTATATAGAAAAAAAACGATTTGTCTTAAAAATGATTTGACACATTAATATAACTTGAAAGAAGCTGGGACATAAGTATTCCATCCGAAGATAAACCCGAACCATAATACGAAGAGAGGTAAAAAATATTTCGTATCATGGTTTGGGTTTTTATTATGTAAAAAAGAAGGTTTGTGGTAATTACCCGCAGCCTGCATACACTTCGCTTTCCGTGAGGCGTGCGATGCGACTCACCTACTATATATAGAATTTCAAAGATATTTATCAGCTGTTTATAGACAATGATTCAATATTTTTTCAAAAACAATCAGTTTTTCAGTGGCCTCGCTTGCGCCTACTGGGTCTCATCTAACCCGCTAATCCCACAGGAGTCTCACATATCCGCTTCAATCAAGCCGTTTGATTCATTAGTTGCTGTCGTTGAACTAGTGAAAACATCCATCTTATAGAAATAGACTAAAAGTGCACATTTTGGGAGAACAACGTTGAATAATAAACATAAAAAATCAACGCGCTACTAGTATTTAGTCATCATACCTTGTCATGAAATTCGAAGACAAGAACTTATTCTAAAACAGGTATTTTATTGTTCTTAAGCCGAGTAATATTAAGACTTGCAAACGAATTTGTTAGAGAATGTTCGTCTTTACCTATTATCTATTTAGTTATGTCTCATCCTCTTTTTTCTCCTTGATTTCCCCTTCTCTAGAAGCAAAAAATTTATTGTTCATTTTTCGAAAGCTACACGTTTGTTTATGTATTATAATGGTCCCATATTACTATGAAAGGAGGAATCAATATGATTAAAATAAAAGAGAAATTCGTCCGTCTACATAAGAAAACTGGGTTGAAAAATCCTCAATTGATTCAAGAAATAGCGGTAACAATAAGAGTTCCTACTAAGAGGATTATTCATAATAATAATGGAAGGTCCTCTATTTAGGAGTTTCAAAAATTAGTTATAGTCCGTCCATTTATGTAAACTAAAAAAAATACTTCATCTGGTTTGCATAGCTATTTACCAAAAATAATTTTCAGAGTTTTATTACTTTATATACTAGCAGAAGGAGATCTGAACATAGAAATGATTATTTCAGAACAACAACAAAAAGAATTTTATCAGGCTTTGATAGATAAGAATCCTGAATATGAAGGTACATTTTTTGCAGGAATAAAAACAACAGGAATTTTTTGCCACTCAACATGTAAAGCTAAAAAACCTAAATTTGTGAATTGCGAATTTTTTTTAACAGCTCAGGAAGCACTTTTGTCTGGATATAGACCGTGTAAACGTTGTAATCCTCTACATTATCCTAATGAGATTCCTGAAGAAATTGCGACTCTTGTTGCAGCAGTAGAAAAAGATCCTGCAAAAAGATGGAAAGAATCCGACTTTAAAGAACTAGGAATTCATTCTGCAACCGCTCGAAGGCGCTTTAAAGAAGTTTATGGAATGACATTTGTTCAATACGCAAGATCAAGGAGAATGGGAATCGCCTTTAAAGAAATTTTGAAAGGAAAAAAAGTAATTGATCAACAATTGGCAACTGGGTACGAGTCAGCAAGCGCTTTTACTGATGCCTTCACAAAAATCATGGGGAATTCTCCTCAAAAAGCTAATATTTTGCTATTATATGCAAACATAATAGCAACTCCTATAGGTAGAATGATAAGTTTATCTACAGAAAAATACTTGTTTCTTTTAGAATTTATCGACAGAAGAGGACTTGAAAGAGAAATTGAAAAAATTAGAAAAAAACATAACGCTCGTGTAATTTCTGGACAGACCCCAATTAATGAGAAATTAGCATATGAACTGAATCTGTATTTCTCCAATAAACTAGATTCATTTTCAGTTCCTCTTTTTCTGGATGGCACAGAATTTCAAAAAAAGGTTTGGAATGAATTGAAAAAAATTCCGCTGGGACAAGTGAGTACCTATCAAACTATCGCTAATAATTTAGGGGATTTAAAATATGTTAGAGCGGTAGGTAACGCAAATGGCGCCAATCAAATTTCCATCTTAATCCCTTGTCATAGAGTTATTAAATCAAACGGGGATTTAGGAGGATATGGTGGAGGTGTGACAAGAAAAAAATATTTGTTAGATCTTGAAAACTTCCTACATAGCGAAAACCTTAATTAAAAAAACTCTATTAGTCTATATAGATTTGATCTAAATTACCTACTTAGATTGCCATTTCACCAAATTCTATGGGGATTGGCAGTTTATTTCAGAAGAAACACAAAAAGATCAACACGGTTTAGGCTCTTATGAATAGGATAGAAAGAACGAAAAATAATACTTCGCAATTGAAACGGAAAGGATGAATTTCCAATGTTCCCATGGAATTTATTCCCTTTTAATAAAGATACAAAATCAAAACTGAATACGATGAAACCTGGAGATATACAACACTATGTACAAGAGATGATGGACAAATTAATGCCAGATTCCTTGCAAAAGATGGACCCTCAAGATATGGTCAAAAACATGTCTCAAATGAAAAATCCTGGACAAATGAATCCAACAGAACACAAGAAAAAATTAGATTATATGGTATTTGAAACACATCACCATTGTTATATACGCATTCCCATAATAGAAGAAGAATGGCTGAAAACAATAAAAATTTATTTCACGTCTTATCAGGTCATCATTGAACATATTCCTAACCAAGAAGATAAACATACTATTTCTCTTCCAACAACAGTTAGAAAAAAAGGGTCGACCGCTAACTATAAAGACCATATCTTAGAAATAAAAATGCAAAAAAATAATGAGGTACAATATTCAGAAATAGATGTGTCTGAAATTAATTGAAGAATTATCTTTTGTCTAATTTGAGATTTTTTTGGAGGAAGATAAAGATGAGTTTTGAGAATTTAAAGAAAATCTATGAATTTTCCGAACAGTATTCCAATCAAAATTACTGGGAAAAGTTATTTCAGCATCAAGGATTGACACAGTTAAATTTAGCTGATCACGCATCCATCACAAGCAATAATCGTTTTCCTGCATGTGATTCTTATGTAAAAAACAATAAACTTTTCATTGAAGTAGAGCTTCCGGGAATAGATATGAACAATGTATCCATCAAAATGGAAGATGGTAACACTTTAATCATAAGCGGCGAATATGCTTCACTTCAAGAAAATTGTGCTTATTATTTGAAAGAAAGACAAAATCGACATTTTCTAAAAAAAATATTCATCCCTTTTCCAATAATAGAAAAGGATAGGAAAACCCATTTTACAAACGGGCTTCTTACTATACATTTTCCTATCCACTAACAAAGCAACTGTTAAAAAGGATCATTCCCTTTCTAAATCGAAAGGGTAATGATGTATATTTTTCAGTAAAAACTTAGTTTTCTCTATAAAAATGATTTATCATAGCAAAAAAACGGCTTTTCTTTTCCTTCAAAATAAGTTGCTCCTACTTTATTATAACCATTTTTCACAAACAAGTTTTGTGCCTTGTCATTTAATGAGTACGTATCTGTTTTTAAATAAAAAGTGTCATGTTCGATCGCGTACACCTCTGCAAATGAAAGAAGTTCACTTGCAATTCCTCCTCCTCTTATTTCTGGATCTACTGCTAATCGATGAATAACAAAAAAGTTTTTTTCCGGATAAGTCCAATTGACTTTATGATAATTTTCATCAAATTTCCTATCTATTGTTACTGCTCCTACGGGTATGTCATCTATAACCGCAACAAACAAGTTGTTGTTTATAATATCGTTTTTAAAATCCTCTTCATGAGGATAGTAGCTGGACCATTGATCATTTCCTTCTTCATGCATAATAGCCACATTTTTTTTCACAAAATTCATAATAACTGGTAAATCTTTTATTTTCCCTTGTCTAATTTTCACGATAAATTCTCCTATAACAATATTTCTTTTAATTTTCCGTTTCTCTTTTAAAGTATGAATATTTTTTTATACTTTAAGAAAGGAGAAAAAACTATTATATATATTTCTTATATAAAAAACCAATATTTTGACTTATGATGGGCAGGTTAAAAAATATATAAATAAATTTTCGTAAAAACCATTCGTTCTATTCAAATACTTCAAATATTTTTGTTAGTAGGAAAGGATATTTTCATATGGGTTGTTGCTTTTGAAACACAGGCTGCTAAGAACTTCTTCCAACAGAAATTCTGTGAAAAACAAGCTTTTCGAAAACAGCATAAAAAAACCTAAAAGATCAAGTGATCTTTTAGGTTTCCAGAGAGTTTAAAGTTGGACTGTGAAATTCCGGTTCTATCTATTTATTATTTACCGATAAATTGTTGTGTCCAATAGTTCCCGTTTTCCACATAACCTACACCAATATGTGTAAACTTGTTACTTAGAATATTTGCTCTGTGTCCTTCACTATTCATCCATGCCTGAACTACTTCTTCTGGTGTTTTTTGCCCTTGAGCAATATTTTCACCGGCAGATTTATAAGAAATACCGAATTTTTTCATCATATCAAACGGACTTCCGTATGTTGGGCTATTATGATCAAAATACTTATTTGTACTCATATCTTGAGATTTTGCTCTTGCTACCTTACTTAATTCCGTATCTAATTGTAAAGCCGCTAAGCCATTTTTTGCTCTTTCTTTATTTGTTAATTCAACCACTTGCTTTTCATAAGCACTGACAGATGTAGCTGCTGCTTCGCTTGTTGCTGCTGGCTTTTGTGCTGGTGCTTCTGTTTTATTTGTTGCTGCTGGTTTTTGTGTTGGTGCTTCTGTTTTGTTTGTTGCTGCTGGTTTTTGTACTGGTGCTTCTGTTTTGTTTGTTGCTGCTGGTTTTTGTACTGGTGTTTCTGTTTTGTTGACTGTTGAATTCTTTACAGGTGTTTTTTGTGTCTTTTGCAGTTCTGCTAAAAGTTTATTAATGTCGATAGAATTGTTTGATGCTGTATATTTATTTAAAAGCGTATTTATTTGATCTTGATTTAATTGATAAGATTGAATGATAACTTTAGCATTCGTTGTTTTAGGCTGAACGGAAGCAGCATCTGCTTTGTTCACCATTGGGTTAGACATTAATAACGCTGTTGCTGCTGCTGCTGATAAAATCATATTTCTTTTCTTCATCTATTAAAATCCTCCTTGGATGTTGAACTTAGTAGTTTTTTAGATTGTTGTCTCCGTCTTACAAACAAATCATAACACATGGTTTTTTGTCATTTTTAAGGAAAATTCTCTCAAAAGATTAGAAAATACGATATTGTTATCACGAAAAATTACAGAAATTAAAAGAATACTAGATTTATCAATATGTTTAGCCAAAATAATTTCTTATTATTTCCATTGGTATATTATCCATATTTGGATTGTACCTAATTAGTAATCCAACATTTAGAAAGAAAAAGCTATTGACAGTTTTTTTCAGAAGATCTTATATGACTTTTATTACATAAAAATGACGAAATAAACAGCTATATGTAAAAAAACACAAAAAATTTACCCCTAATTTTTTCTATTT